>NZ_JAJMOZ010000049.1:0-603 GCF_020991525.1 Flavobacterium sp. EDS | reverse complement strand
TCATTCTCTGATTTTACTCAAGAACAATTGGATGGATTAAAAGGAGCGGATGGGAAATCATTCACATTCTCTGATTTCACTCAAGAGCAATTGGACGGCTTAAAAGGAGCAGATGGAAAATCATTTTCATTCTCTGATTTCACACAAGAGCAATTGGATGGATTGAAAGGAGCAGATGGAAAATCATTCACATTCTCTGATTTCACCCAAGAGCAATTGGATGGATTGAAAGGAGCAGATGGAAAAGCGTTTACGTTTGCAGACTTTACCCAAGAACAATTGGATGGATTAAAAGGAGCAGATGGAAAGTCATTTTCATTCTCTGATTTCACCCAAGAACAATTGGATGGCTTAAAAGGAGCAGATGGAAAATCATTTACATTCTCTGATTTTACCCAAGAGCAATTGGACGGCTTAAAAGGAGCAGATGGAAAAGCGTTTACGTTTGCAGACTTTACTCAGGAACAGTTGGACGGCTTAAAAGGAGCGGATGGAAAAGCGTTTACGTTTGCAGACTTTACACAAGAACAACTGGATGGATTAAAAGGAGCAGATGGAAAATCATTTACATTCTCTGATTTTACTCAAGAACAACTAGATGGC
>NZ_JAJMOZ010000048.1:0-639 GCF_020991525.1 Flavobacterium sp. EDS | reverse complement strand
GGAAACAAAACGGATGCTAATCATGGTGATTTAGATTATTGGATTTGGAAAATGGATGAAAAGGGCGATCTCGATTGGCAAAAAAGCTTTGGAGGAAGCGGTTTTGATTTACTACAAAGCATAAAAAATACAAGAGACGGTGGTTTCATACTCGCAGGAACTTCAAGTTCATCCAACGATTTTCAAAAAAAAGATCCCTCTAAAGGCCTTACTGACTATTGGGTAATAAAACTGGATGCCAAAGGCGAAGAATTATGGCAACGAACCCTTGGTGGAAGCGGTCAAGATGAGCTTATTTGCGCATTTCAGACCAAAGATGGGGGCTATATGTTAGGAGGTTCCTCAAGTTCGAGTCCAATTATTAACAGCCTGCATGCACCGGAAGTCTTAGACGCTAAACCAGATCCTTATAGCAAATCAGAAAAAAGCCGTGGAAACATGGATTATTGGATAGTAAAACTAAATAAGGCTGGAGAAGTAGAGTGGCAAAAAACCTATGGAGGCCAATATGCTGATTTACTTCGAAGCATGGAACAAACCAAAGATGGAGGCTATATCCTAGGAGGGTATTCTAATTCGCCACAATCTGGAGATAAAACAGAACCCAACAAAGGAATAGGAGATTATTGGGTTATAAAA
>NZ_JAJMOZ010000047.1:0-653 GCF_020991525.1 Flavobacterium sp. EDS | reverse complement strand
CTCGTCTTGTAATTCCTTCCCGTTATATTTATACTTATAATTAGGCTGTTTATTATCTGTATTATATCCCTCGTGTTTTAAACCGAAGGGATAATAATTGTTTTCTTCAAGAATTTCAAGAACGTTTGTTGCTTTATTTTTGGCATAACTCAATCTTATGTTACATAAATGATCTTTATATTGGTATACATATTTTTGCTTTATATTATCAAATACCTTTCTGCTGTAAGGAAAAATTGTAAACCTATAATAGGGCTAAAATTTGAATGCAAATCTATTTTAGGATTAAGTATAAATATGCAAACTTTTTTCAAAACGAGACAATATCATCTTTAAGATACCTGTGAAATACTGGAACCATAGTGAAGATTAATTTTTGCAATTAATTGGTTACAATTTTTAAAATATAATGGAGATATGATCAATTTTTTATCATTTTCTAAGTTAACTATATAACTATAATACCCAGGAGTAATTTGGCCAACCTCACATATATAAGAACCATCAATAAATTCTTTGTCTAAACTTTTTATAGATGAATAAGGAATACTTTCTGTCTTTCGTGATAGAAAATAAATTTTTGTGATTGTTTTTTCTTCCACGATAAGTTTATAAATAGAATTTAAGTTGTAGAATAAAACTGCTACCCCAAC
>NZ_JAJMOZ010000046.1:0-680 GCF_020991525.1 Flavobacterium sp. EDS | reverse complement strand
GTACAATTCACTAGTAAGTGTAACGCCATTAGATTCAACCACAGCTTTGGCTAATGGACCTTATTACGGAGCAATCCTAGATCCAGCAACTGGTTGTGTAAGTTCAGTAAGATTAGTAGTAACGGTAACAGTAACAGATCCAGCTAAACCGACAACGAACGATGATACTCAAGATTTCTGTTTGGCAAATAGCCCAACAGTGGCGAGTCTTCAGGTAAATGAGACAGGGGTGGTTTGGTATAGTTCACTAGTAAGTGTAACGCCATTAGATCCAACAACAGCTTTGGCTAATGGAGAATACTACGGAGCAATCCTAGATCCAGCAACTGGTTGTGTAAGTTCAGTAAGATT
Organism: Flavobacterium sp. EDS; assembly: GCF_020991525.1. Classification (NCBI taxonomy): domain Bacteria; kingdom Pseudomonadati; phylum Bacteroidota; class Flavobacteriia; order Flavobacteriales; family Flavobacteriaceae; genus Flavobacterium; species Flavobacterium sp. EDS. Next base: position 329 of record NZ_JAJMOZ010000046.1, on the reverse strand, counting down.
AGTAGTAACGGTAACAGTAACAGATCCAGCTAAACCAACAACAAACGATGATACGCAGGATTTCTGTTTGGCTAATAACCCAACAGTGGCGAGTCTTCAGGTAAATGAAACGGGAGTGGTTTGGTATAGTTCACTAGTAAGTGTAACGCCATTAGATCCAACCACAGCTTTAGCAAATGGAGAATACTACGGAGCAATCCTAGATCCAGTAACTGGTTGTGTGAGTTCAGTAAGATTAGTTGTAACGGTAACAGTAACTGATCCAGCTAAACCAACAACGAATGATGATACGCAGGATTTCTGTTTGGCTAATAACCCAACAGTGGCGA
>NZ_JAJMOZ010000045.1:0-936 GCF_020991525.1 Flavobacterium sp. EDS | reverse complement strand
TGTTTTACCTGATAATGAACTCCCTGCAAGTATAAAGCCATAATCGGCTGTAGGTTGTGCATCAAAAAGATAATCGGCATGTTTCCCTCCATAGGATTTCTCCCAAAGAATATCCTGAGCGTGTGTCAATAATGGGAATAATAAGAATAGGAATAGGTAGTTTTTTTTCATATAAAAGTGGTATTTATGAGGCGAAAATCTTGGGATTAAATCTTAAATAGTAAGTCAGCGAAAGTATACATCACATTAGGTCTAAACAATACCCACTTTTAGTGATTTTTCATTTATAAATAACTTACCTTAAGGTATAATTAAAAATAGAAACTAAACCTTATCTATATTTATATAATTAACAAAATATCTTAATTAATCGGCATGTTTGCCTCCATAGGATTTCTCCCAAAGGATATCTTGAGCATGTATTAATAATGGGGATAATGGGAAGAGTAATAGCTAGTTTTTTTCATTATCTAAATTAATTTAAGAGTATAAATAATTATCATATTATAAGTAAAAACCTAAATCTGATTACAATAATAGGAATACTTTTCGGTAATAACAATAGGTATTTTATATTTTTATAATAATAAATTTACAAAAAATATAACTTACACCTAAAATGAGTAAGAATAAAGCCTATTATTTAAGTAAAAAACAAATAATTTATTATTGCCTGAACTAAAGAGTTGAAAGGATTTACCAGTACTTTTTAAATTAGAATTTAAAAAAATAGTCAAAAAAAGGATTATCCTTTAAACGTCATATGTTGCATGAAAAATTAAGAAAAAAAATACTGATTATTATATTTTTTAAATAATTTAATAATTATTTTCTTGTTATTATAAAACATTTTAATTAATTAACCATCATTAATTTTTATAAAAGCACAGAAAACTTTCTTTTCCCAAAAATGAGGTAAAAAAAAAGAGCCATCTT
>NZ_JAJMOZ010000044.1:0-962 GCF_020991525.1 Flavobacterium sp. EDS | reverse complement strand
GTAGCCGACCCTTGTTATTATTGTCCTGATGAAGAGGAACCAACTGGAGGTAGCGGTGGTTCTCCTGGAATACCGCTTAGAGAAGTTATAATTACATCTCCATCAACACCACCATCGTTTCCTCCTATGACTTTTATCCCGCGTGGCCCCTCATACGGTGCGGTTGATCCACCTGAATATACAAATCCGCCTCGAGGAGGAGGTGGTGGTGGTAGTGGTTCAACGGTGAATACTGAAAACCCTTGCAATACAGCCAAAGCTACAACAGCGAATGCCGAAAGCCCTGCTTATATATCTGCTAAAAGTAACATTGTTAAGGCTAGTGCAGATGGACTTGAACATAGTATTACTCTAGGTAAAGATGCCAAGGGTAAAATAACTGAAGCACCAATGAATAACGGTGGATCAGTCGATGTAAAAGTAAATACAACTTGGCCTGGGGCTTTTGGAGCTATGCATAATCATCCAAATCAGACCCCATTATCTGGTGGAGATGTATATGCTGCCGTAAAATTGAACACAGGAAACAGTAATTTTACAACTTCTTTTATTTTAACAAAAGGAGAGACATATGCAATTGTAGTTACAGATTTAGCCTTGGCGAAAGCATTTTCAACTACTTATCCAGCTGAACAATTACAAGGATACAATCCAGATTTTCCTACTTTTTTATTTGACCAAATTGATATGATGAAAGATTATATGGGATATGGCATTGAAGGACGAACTACCGCAATTGCTTTTATTTTGGATAAATATAATTCAGGTATAACATTATTAAAACAGGATAGTAATGGAAATTTTTACCCTCTTAAAAGTAAGGAAACATCAAATAAGACATATACTTTAATACCTTGTAATTAACCTTAAAAAACAAAAAAATGAAGAATACACTAAAAATTTTCGTACTGCTATTATCTATAGTACATTATAGCTGCAAAGCGCAACAAATGGTTCAAACT
>NZ_JAJMOZ010000043.1:0-966 GCF_020991525.1 Flavobacterium sp. EDS | reverse complement strand
CAGCTGATTTCTTAGGAAGTATAAATACATATGTAAGAGAAAAAATTGAACCAAGTAACAAAGAGATAACTACTACTGCTACTTCTAAAAAAGGAGGAGGCGAAAATGAAAAGTCAACAGGTAAAAAAGTTGGAGATAATATTAGTGCCGATGCATTTCTAGATGGAGCTCCTGGTGTAGCAAAAAATGGAAATAATCTCAAAAGTAATAAAGACATAATGAGGGCGGCGGCTGATTTACGTAAATTATCTGACAAAGTTGATAAAGCAGAAAAAATGGTTAACGAAGTTATTAAGGAAAATTCAGGTAAAAGAGATAAATCATCGGATATGGTTCAAACGGTTAATGACTCTAAAAACCCTAATAATAATCAGTTCGTACGAAGAGATTTTTTAGAAACAAAGCAAAAAAAGAAACAATGAAAAAAAAATATATAGTAATACTTGTTGTACTACTCGGACTAATAGTTTTGTTTTTTCATTTTAAAGATGAAAAAGTTCATACGTTTGAAGAATACAGTCCATCAGGAAAATTGATAAGTACAAACGAATACGTGATTAGAAATGGTAAGCCAATTCAGCACGGAAAGTTTGTAAACTATAACAAAAAGGGGATTAAAATTGCTGAAGGCAATTTTGTAAACAACGAACCTAATGGGAAAAGTATTTATTATTTTGATAATGGTAAAATAGAATCGATTCAGTATAAGAAAACCAGTAAAATCATACAAGAAAGCATTTTTTACAATTCTAATGGTTTAATTAGAAAGTATATATTTTATAATGATTTAGGAGAGCCTTACTTTATTATTGATTTTGATGAAAAAGGAGTAAGAGAATTTAAAGGTCCTACAATAAAAGAAATTTATCAATATAATATCAAAAATGATCAACATTTAAAAGTAGGTGATGTTTTAAAGTATAGTTATATTGTTGCTAATATTCCTAATGCAAAATGCAATTTTAA
>NZ_JAJMOZ010000042.1:0-1087 GCF_020991525.1 Flavobacterium sp. EDS | reverse complement strand
TTCGTAAAGTCTCGACCCATAGTCATACATCCCAAGCCCCAGTTCGTTCTGCAGTTCTTTTCCGTTGAACTTATATTTATAAGGGTTTGGGGCTATTTTTATAAGTTTTTATCCATTAAATACAAAATTTTAAAGAACATGTTTTTAAAGGATAAACTTACTATTTTATTACTCAAATCCAAAAGTAAATTTTTAAGACAGCTATAAAAATAACCAGGCTTTTACTAAAGCAGATTGTCCTTCGGTTAAGTCTTTTCAGATGAGTTCTCAGTGTCAAATTTTTCCTCTCAATATGATTGGTACCGAAACGTTTTACAGAATGCAGTTTCTCATCAATCAGATACCTGTAATTTTTTAATCTGTCCGTAAATATCTTTTTAGCGTCAGATAATTTTAAAGTTTCCAGAACACGGTTCAGAGTTTTATTGGTTCGTTTTCCAACATTAAAACTCACAACTGTTTTAGAATTCTTTTCCAATGCATAAACCAGCCAGATATAATTTTTCTTGTGTCTTATATAGGTACACAGCTCATCGACTTCATAAGTTTTGCCTTTGCTGATAATTGGTTTGCTAATATTTCTGGCAATTGAAACAATCCTTTTCAATAATGTTGTAGTAGAAATATTTAATATTCTTGCTGTGCTTCTTATTCCCAAACCCTCTTTGGTTAATTGAATGATATTTTGGTTTATATCTCCTTTATAAGCCAGATATGCATAATTTTCAACTCTAGTTTTCCCGCATGCTCTGCAAATATATCTTTGATTACCAGACTTTGTCTTTCCATACTTTATCATATTTCGAATGTCACCAACACATCTGTAACACTTAGTCTGGTTTGACTCCATTTTTTCCGATTTAAGGCATTATAAAATAAAAAAACAGCCCAAAGGCTGTTTTAATTTTTATGCGATATTAATATAAATATCTGATTTTCTGTAAATGTCAGATGAAATATTTAACCACCAACACATCTGATACATTACCGTCTTTCGTGATAGAAAATAAATTTTTGTGATTGTTTTTTCTTCCACGATAAGTTTATAAATAAAATTTAAGTTGTAGAATAAAACTGCTACCCCAAA
>NZ_JAJMOZ010000041.1:0-1292 GCF_020991525.1 Flavobacterium sp. EDS | reverse complement strand
CGGTTATCGGGACTGCGCCCTTTGCGGTTAAATCCACCCCATGCAGATTTAAAACTTAATTTCTCTTAATCTCTTAATGGTAAGAAAATCATACTTTACTTTTTTTGCATTTCATATTTAACATCTCTCAACAAAAACTACCTTTGTAATTCATTAAAAAATAGTTTATGATTGTCTGGATTCTATTTTTAGCTGCCATAATGGGGATCTTAGCACTTGATCTTGGTGTATTTAACAAAACCCCTCATATTATAAGTACTAAAGAAGCCAGTAAATGGACTCTTATCTGGGTAAGCATCTCCTTTTTATTCTCTGGTGTAATATATTGGCTATACACTACCAATTATATCGAAAACCCTGATGGCTTAAAACCTACTGCAGCCGCTATAAAATTTATCACAGGCTATTTGATCGAACTCTCTTTAAGTATTGATAATATTTTTGTGATTGCTATTATTTTTGCCTCTTTCAAGATTCCGCAAAAATACCAACATCGTGTTTTATTCTGGGGGATTTTAGGAGCTATCGTATTCAGAGGTCTTATGATATTCTTTGGAGTAATGCTTATTAATAAATTTACCTGGGCAACTTACCTGTTTGGAGGTTTTTTACTTTTTACTGCTATGAAAATGTTATTTTCTGGAGATAAAGAAGATTTTCATCCAAAGGACTCTTTTGCTTATAAGACTTTAAGTAAAATTATACCTATCACTTCTGAAACCGATAAGGAAAAGTTTTTCATTCAAACTGCCAAAGGCAAAGCTGCAACACCATTGTTTGTTGCTTTAATTGTAATCGAAGTAATGGATGTGTTGTTTGCTCTAGATAGCGTTCCTGCCATTCTCGCCATAACAAAAGATCCTTTTTTGGTATTTAGCTCTAACATCTTTGCTATTCTCGGATTGCGTTCGATGTATTTTTTCTTAGCCAATATGATCGCAAAATTCAGCCATTTAGAATATAGCCTAATTGCAATTTTAAGTTTTGTAGGCCTTAAAATGCTACTCCACGATTATATCGAAATACCAGAATGGGGCTCTCTCGCTTTTATCGCCCTTTCGCTGATTATAGGAATCATAGCTTCGTTACGATTAAGTAAAAATAATGAGAGAATTTCTAAAACAGAAGAATAATTGTAATGGGAAACATTTTCTAAACCATTAAGTTCTCTCTAGCTCTCCCTAAAATGAGAAATGGAATGTAGATAAAGCGGATTCACTATAATGAAAATATTTTTTTCTGAACCATTAAGTCATTAAGCTTCATTAAGAATAAAAGTTTAATCTCTCTAA
>NZ_JAJMOZ010000040.1:0-1415 GCF_020991525.1 Flavobacterium sp. EDS | reverse complement strand
GCTGGTAAATTTGAAGAGACACGATTTGAAAAAATCCACAACGAAATCTTCAAGAATTCTACCGAAGCATCGATAATTGTTGCGCAGGAAATTGCTCAATTAATTAGATCAAAGCAAGAAAAGAACAAATCTTGTGTACTAGGTTTAGCCACAGGTTCTTCACCTATAAAGGTATATGAAGAATTAGTTAGAATGCACAATGAAGAAGGATTGAGTTTTAGCAATGTTATCACCTTTAATTTGGATGAATATTATCCGATGACTAAAGAAAACAATCAGAGCTACCACCATTTCATGCATCAACATTTGTTTAATCATATCGATATCAAACCAGAGAATGTAAATATTCCAGATGGTACTGTTTCGATTGATGAATTGAATCAATATTGTATTGATTATGAAATGAACATTAAGAATGCTGGAGGACTAGATTTTCAATTATTAGGAATTGGCCGTACAGGGCACGTAGGATTTAACGAGCCGGGATCGCATATAAATTCAGGAACACGTATTATTACTTTGGATCATATCACGAGAGTAGATGCTTCTTCCGATTTTAACGGGATTGATAATGTGCCAAAAAGGGCCATTACAATGGGAGTATCTACAATTCTCAGATCCAAAAGAATAGTACTTATGGCTTGGGGGCAAAACAAAGCCGATATTATCAAGAGAACCATTCAAGGTGATATTAGCTCTGAAGTTCCAGCAACATTTTTGCAAAATCATGGTAATGCAACTTTTGTTTTAGACCAATCAGCAGCATCTGAACTAACTCGTTTTAAAACGCCATGGTTAGTTGGTGAGTGTATTTGGAATCAGGAATTAAAAAGTAAAGCGATTGTTTGGTTGTGTCAAAAAACAAAACAATCTATTTTAAAATTAACCGACAGAGATTACAATAATAACGGAATGTCCGATTTATTGGCTCAAGAAGGTTCTGCTTACGATTTGAACATTAATATGTTCAACGTATTACAACATACGATTACAGGATGGCCAGGAGGTAAGCCCAATACTGATGATTCACATCGTCCAGAGAGAGCTAATCCAGCTAAGAAAAGAATTATCCTTTTTAGTCCCCATCCAGATGATGATGTTATCTCAATGGGAGGAACATTCTCAAAATTAATAAAACAAGGGCATGATGTGCATGTTGTATATCAAACCTCTGGAAATATTGCCGTTACTGATGATGAGGCGTTAAAGTTTGCTGAGGTAAGTAATGATTTTTTTGCTGATTCAGACACAAAAATAAATTTCAAATCTGTGATTGATTTTCTAAATAACAAGTCAGAAAATCAAATTGATTCCTTGGAAGTAAGAAAGTTAAAAGGACTTATCCGCCGAAGAGAATCATATGCCGCTACGAGATATATTGGGTTAAAAGATGAAAATACTCATTTCCTGGATCT
>NZ_JAJMOZ010000004.1:0-396836 GCF_020991525.1 Flavobacterium sp. EDS | reverse complement strand
CAATAATATATTAAATGTATCAATGGAATGAAAAACAAAAAAGCTTCTGATCTCTCAGAAGCTTTTTTAGTGCGGATAATAGGACTCGAACCTACACGCCTTGCGGCACCAGATCCTAAGTCTGGCATGTCTACCAATTTCACCATATCCGCTCAATTGTGAGCGCAAAGATAATCATAACTTCTAATTTTCAAAATCCGATAGCGTGGAAATTCTTTCCGTGCCCACTATAAATAAAACAGAAAATTAGCTAAGATAGACCAACACAAAGCTTTACGCATTTTGCGCTTAAAATGACTAATCAATAAGAAAAAGACATAAAAAGACCATTTGATGATTTATGAAATAAAAATCCTATTTTTGAAAACAAATAAACACTGCCATTTATCAAACATATCGACCCAATTTAGTGTAGGTAAGACAGATATAGTCAGACATATATACAAGTCAGCACCAATATTTACAAGAAATGTAACATTGAATCAAAATTTTAGCAAATACTAAAAAAATGAAAAAACTGATTTACGGAATTAGTATCTTATTCCTATTCTCTTCTTGTAAAACTACTCAAGAAATCAAAAAAACAGATCCGATAAACGATCCAAGCCTATTTATCGGAAATCATAAAGCGAAAGCAATGGTTTTAGGAGTTTTCCATTTTAGCAATCCACAATTGGACAGTTATAAACCAAAATTTCCCTTCGACATTTTAGAAAAACAAAGGCAATCGGAGTTGGATATCCTTTTGGAGAAAATAGCAGAATACAAACCAACAAAAATATTGCTGGAACTGAATCGCATTGAAATGGACAGTCTGACGAATGAAAGCTATCAAAGTTATCTAAAAGGCAAATTCCTCATTGACGACAAAACCAATGAAGTTTATCAAATTGGTTTCAAACTTGCAAAAAAATTAGGTCATCATCGAGTGTATTGTTCCGACGCAGATGCGAAATGGTTTGGAGTTAATTTAGACTGGAACAATTACGATGCAGAAGCCTATTTAAAATCCAAAGGACAATATGAAAAAACAACCCGATATGATTACGAATCACTTTATAAGCTTCAAGATTCATTAAAAACTATCCAATCATTAACCAAAACGCTCAACATGCTGAATAATCCAGCGGGCAGACTGAAAGATCATCAAGCCTATCTAACGAATATTTTAGAAGGAGCGGGTGATAACTATTTGGGAGCAGACAATGTGGGTCGGTGGTACAGACGGAATTTGAGAATTTTTTCAAATGCATACGATTTCACCAATTTTAATAAAGAAGAAAGACTTTTGTTAATTTATGGTTCAGGACACGTTTGGTTGCTACGACAATTTTTTAAGGACTCACCTGATTTTGAATATGTAGAAGCAAACGACTATCTGAAGGATTAATATTGTTGCTAACATCGCATTGGCAATAAGCAAACTTGTGCTTCACATTAAACTTTTGAGATCATTCTAAAGTCTCCCAACTTTTTATTCATAGTCTTATTCTCATTTGATTATTTTATATTCAGGAAACAATATTCTAAGAAATAAGTTAAGAGTTTGAACCTAATAAAGGTTATTCTACTGGGCAATCTTTTTGGGCAATATCCTAGACTTATTCTTCCCCCTAAAAACCAATAATTTACCCAAATTAAAAGCATAAAAAAAACCCTTAAAACTATGTTTTAAGGGTTTTTAAAGTAAGTAGTGCGGATAATAGGACTCGAACCTACACGCCTTGCGGCACCAGATCCTAAGTCTGGCATGTCTACCAATTTCACCATATCCGCTCAATTGTGGGTGCAAAGATAGTTATAACTTTGACATTACAAAGCATTTTTGAAAAAAAATATTAATTCTATTTTTCGTATTTTTGAAATTCTATAAAAATCAATTTAAATGGACACTATAAAAGCATACGTTCAAGAACACAAAGAACGCTTTATCAATGAATTAATAGAATTATTAAAAATTCCTTCAGTAAGTGCAGATACTGCATATTCACAAGACGTAATTGACACATCCGAAGCTGTAAAAGCAAGTTTAGAGAAAGCGGGATGCGATTTTGTCGAAATTTGCGACACTCCGGGCTACCCAATTGTATATGGAGAGAAAATAATCGACCCAAATTTACCAACCGTATTAGTTTACGGACATTATGATGTTCAACCACCAGATCCAATTGAGTTATGGACATCTCCACCATTTGAACCAGTTATCAAAAAAACCGAAATTCACCCTGAAGGAGCCATTTTTGCTCGTGGTGCTTGCGATGACAAAGGACAAATGTACATGCACGTAAAAGCATTAGAATATATGGTACAAAGCAACACTTTGCCTTGTAACGTAAAATTCATGATCGAAGGTGAAGAAGAAGTAGGATCTAAAAGTTTAGGATGGTTTGTAGAGCGCAATCAAGAAAAACTAAAAAATGATGTGATCTTAATTTCTGACACAGGAATGATTTCAAATCAGCAACCATCAATAACAACAGGATTACGTGGCTTAAGCTATGTAGAAGTTGAAGTTACTGGACCAAACCGTGATTTACATTCAGGATTATACGGTGGCGCAGTTGCAAACCCAATTAATATACTTGCTAAAATGATTGCTTCACTTCATGATGAAGACAACCATATTACCATTCCAGGATTCTATGATAACGTACAAGAATTATCACTAGAAGAAAGAGCCGAAATGGCAAAAGCACCTTTTACCTTAGAGAAATATAAAAAAGCCCTAGACTTAAATGATGTTTATGGCGAAAAAGGATATGTAACCAACGAACGCAACTCTATCCGTCCAACATTAGATGTAAACGGAATTTGGGGCGGATACACAGGTGAAGGAGCTAAAACAGTTATTGCAAGTAAAGCTTTCGCAAAAATATCTATGCGTTTGGTTCCAAATCAAGATTGGGAAAACATTACTGAGTTATTTACAAAACATTTTACAAGCATTGCCCCAGCTGGCGTAACCGTAAAAGTGACTCCTCATCATGGTGGTCAAGGATACGTAACACCTATTGATAGCATTGGTTACAAGGCTGCAAATATGGCGTATACTGAAACTTTTGGAGTTCCTGCAATTCCTGTTCGTTCAGGAGGAAGTATTCCGATTGTGGCTTTATTCGAAAAAGAATTAAAAAGCAAAACAATCCTAATGGGATTCGGACTTGATAGCGATGCAATTCACTCACCAAACGAACATTTTGGAATCTTCAATTACCTAAAAGGGATTGAAACTATTCCGTTATTCTATAAATATTTTGTAGAGCTTTCTAAAAAATAAGCTAATTACAAAGTGAAAGTTTACCGCAAAGAACGCTACGTTTTTTCGCTAAGTTCACAAAGCTTTCCTAAATATTTTTAAAACCTGTTAGGTATAAAAATCCAAAATCCGTTCAGCAATGAGCGGATTTTTTTATGCGTTTACACTAAACCCATGACAAATCTTTGTCAAAATTCTAAACTTTGACAAAGACAACCCTCCTAATATACAATGTTATTAAGTTTAAGAATATTTCTGCAAAACTTTACTTAATAAATCTCTCGCTAAGCCGCAAAAGCACAAAGAAAACGTGTATAAACTTCATTCGAAAATTAATCGTTCAAAAACTTAACTTAATAACATTGCGTTCGCGTTAGCTAAAAAAAATTCCACGCTATCATTAAGATGCACTGCAGTGCACCTCTACAGAAAACCTTTGTCCCTTTGAACCTTTGTCCCTTTGAATCTAAAACCTTTTAACTCCTAAAAATCAAAATATTAAAAAATAATTTGCATATTAAAATTTTAACTCTACATTTGTAGAACACAATCTATAAACGTAGAACGATATGAATCACAAAATAGTTCTCTTAATACTACTTTTATCCTGTTTAGGCTGTAAGCCAGAACAGATCAATCAAAAAATCGACAAGAAAAAAGAAGGCAAATGGATTGATACGTATACACAAGACAAAACTCAATACAAATCAATTGAATATTACAAAAACAACGAACCCACTAAGAAATGGAAATCGTACATAAATGGAAAATTACATAAAACCGAGAAATATAAAAACGGAATCTGTTATACGAAGAACTATTATGAAAACGGAAAAATCGAGTCAAAAGGAAAAACAAAAATAGATTTCGATTCAAAATTAGCACATTGGTATTATTTCGGAGATTGGAAGTATTATTCAAACAAAGGAAAATATGTAGCTACAAAAGAATACTTTGAAGGAAAATTAATATCAGAACGATTCATTACACAAGAAAAATAGATTGCATAAAAAATATTTAAAACAAAAAAACTAAACCTTATATTTTATAAAAAACCTAAAAACCAATACGGATAATGAAAAAATTAAGTCTTTTTATTTTAATAGTAATCAATTGTACAACATTACAAGCACAAAGCTACGTTCAATATATCCAAAAAGCAGATTCATGCTACAAAGCAAAATCGAACAAAGCTTCTACAGAATATTATGAAATGGCATTTAAAAAAGAACATAAAAACCCAACCCATCTTTATAACGGAGCCTGTGCAGCAACGCTCGCTAATGAAACAAAAAAAGCATTTAACTGGCTCAATTTAGCCATTGATAATGGGTACGAAAATTTCAGTCATCTAAAAAAAGACAACGACCTAAGCCAATTACACCCTCAAAAAGAATGGCAAAGATTAATTCTTAAGATTCAAAAAAAACAAGATATACTCGAAGCCAATTATGACAAACCTCTACAAAAAGAATTACTATCGATTTACGAAGACGACCAAGGCATTCGAAAAGTCTTTATGGAAGTATATAAAAATCCAAAATCTAGCAAAAACAAAATTGACAGTATAGGCAAAATAATGAATCGCAAAGACAGCCTAAACTTAATTAAAGTATCAAAGATTCTAGATGAAAAAGGATGGGTCGGAAAAAACAGCATTGGCTCACAAGCCAATCAAACATTATTTCTGGTAATCCAGCATTCCGATTTAAAAACACAACAAAAATACCTTCCTATGATGAGAAAAGCAGTTAAGGAAGGAAACGCAAACGCAAGCTCAATTGCTTTACTAGAAGATCGCGTTGCCTTAAGAGAAGGACGAAAGCAAATTTACGGAAGTCAAATTGCAAAAAATCCAACAACAAAAAAAGAATACGTTTCGCCCCTGGAAGACCCCGACAATGTAGACAAAAGACGCGCAGAAGTTGGTCTAGGATCATTAGCTGATTATGTAAAAAACTGGGGTATAACCTGGGATGCAGAAGCTTACAAAAAAGAGCTACCCGAATTAGAAAAATTAGAAAAAAAATAACTCATGATGCAACTAACCAACTCCGAAGAACAATTGATGCAACACCTTTGGCAACTCAAAAAGGCGTTCATGAAGGATTTGCTTGAAGCATATCCCGACCCAAAGCCAGCAACAACAACAGTTGCTACTTTGTTAAAGAGAATGATTGATAAAAAATTCGTTGCTTACAACGAATTTGGAAACTCTAGAGAATATTATCCATTGGTTAAAAAAACAGATTATTTCTCAAAACACGTAAACGGATTAATTAGCAATTTCTTTAACAATTCGGCATCACAATTTGCTTCATTCTTTACAACCGAAACCAACTTATCAACTTCGGAATTAGAAGAACTCAAAAAAATAATTGACTCACAAATTCAAAAAAAGAAAAAATGATAACGTACATCCTAAAATCGTCAGTACTGCTTCTTATCTTGTTTGTAGTATATAAATTATGGCTAGAGAACGAAAAAATGTTTCGTTTTAATCGCGTTTATTTATTAGGCAGTTTGCTGTTTAGCTTGATTATTCCGTTGCAGCTATTCTCCTTTGATACAAAAATAGCAAAGGCAATAAACAGCATCCAATTACCAGAAATGGTACTTAACAACAATTTACAAAACCCGAACACTTTTAACAATAATCAAACAATAATTTACGGAATATCAGGACTGTATCTTTTCATAGTTCTATTATTAACTATTCGTTTTGTATTGAATTTATACGCGTTTCACAAAAAAATAAAATACAACGAGTCGCTAATCATCAATAACCAAAAAGCAGTTTTGATACAGGAATCCATCTTACCACATTCGTTTTTAAATACCATTTTTATAAACGAAAATGACCTGAAAAACGATTTAATTGATCCGCAACTAATTACTCATGAAACGGCTCATATAGAACAAAAACATTCCTTCGACATCATCTTTATCGAGCTAATCCAAATTCTATTATGGTTTAATCCAATCATTTTACTTTACAAAAAAGCAATCAAATTAAACCATGAATTCCTAGCTGATGAAGCGGTAATAACTCAATTAGACTCTGTTTCTTATTACCAAAATTTATTACTAAAAATGGCTTCAAACCAAAGTCAGATTGCTCTTGCAAGTGCTATTAATTTTCAAATAACCAAAAAACGACTACTTATGATGACAAAACAAGAATCCCGATTAAGAATACTATTAAAAACGGCTGCAGTAGGCTTTGTATTCGCTATGTTATTTTTCGCTTTTAGCAATACTACAATTGCACAAGGAAACAACAGAAAAGCAGAAAATGAACCTCAAAAATTTCTTTCTAATTCAATTCAAGACACAACACAACCAGAATATCCGGGTGGAATAAACGAATTTTACAAATTCATTGGAAAGAATTTCAAAGTTCCAGAAGAGGTTACAAAAAACAAAATCAAAGGCAAAGTGTACATACAATTCTTTGTTGAAAGGGACGGCTCATTATCCGATTTTACAATCAAACAAGATTTAGGCTACGGCTTAGGCGATGAAGCTATTCGTGTAATAAAACTTTCTCCTAAATGGAAACCAGGTACAATAAATAACGAACCCGCAAAAGTAATGTACGATTTACCAATAACAGTTCAATCAGCACCAGAATAAATAAACTGATTTTAATTAGAGAATGATTCTAAAAAAAAACATAGCATTTCTCTATTGAAAACATAAAATAGTGAAAAATAAAAAAATCCGCTTCTGTTCTAGAAGCGGATCAAATAAAAAAAACTAAAAAAAATTCTAAAAAAAATTTTCAAAAAAAGGTTAACTAAGAAGTTTATCAGGATTGTATCCAAAATAAGGCATTGCCTGCTCATGAAATACAACACCATATTCTTCTAATTCTTTTAAAATAGGCAAATACACTTCTTTATTTATCGGTAATTGAACTCCAGGAGTTGTAATCTTGCCATTTAATATCAATAAGGTAGCCATAGCAACAGGCAATCCTACCGTTTTAGCCATTGCCGTATAAGTTTGATCATCACCAATACAAACCATTTTGGAATCTATTTGCGTGTCAACACCATTTAAAACATATCCAAATTTGTGATACATTACAATCATATCTTTATCATGAGGTTGCAATGTCCAATTATCCGAAAGTATTTTTTCTAATATTTGAGCAGGAGTAGCCTCTTTTAATCCAACAAATTTATTAGGATTAAACAAGTCAAGCTCAACAAGCTTATCCCACATAATATCATCTTGATCTATTTTAAGAATCAAACGCATTTTTATCTCAACAGAATCTGTAGGATGATAAGGTAAAAAAGAATTCACAAACTGACGATAACTCATTGTCTCAGAATTCTCCATAACATAACTATCATCAGTCATTCCTAATTGCACAAACATATTCCATGCTTTAGAGAATCCAACACGTCTAATCGTTCCACGGTATAAAGTAAGAATATCTTCAAGACCGTAAATCGTTCTATATTTTAAGGAATCTCTATTAGAATACGCTTCAAATTTACCGTAGCCCTCTACTTCTAAAAATTCGGTTCTACGAAACAAATTACAATACGGAATGTATTTATACGTTCCTTCCTGAATAAATTTAGCGGCACCACCCTGCCCTGCCAAAACAACATTTCGGGGAGCCCAAGTAAATTTATAATTCCACAAGTTATTATCTGATTCAGGAGCTACAAGTCCACCACAAAAAGATTCGAACAACAGCATATTACCACCTTTCTCTCTAATTTCATCAATAACTTTCATGGCACTCATATGATCAATACCAGGATCTAGCCCAATTTCATTCATAAAAATCAGATTACTGGCTTTTGCCTCCTTATCTAATTCCTGCATGGCATCACTTATATATGATGCTGTAACCATATGTTTTTTATAAAGCAAACAATCTCTGGCAACTTCTATATGCAAATGAGCGGGCAACATCGATACAACAATGTTTGCTTGCTGTATAGCCAGTCTTCGCTGTTCTTTATCAAAAATATCTAGTGCAATAGGAGTAGCATTAGGATGACCATTCGTTTTCTTTTCGGCAAGTGCCAAAGACAAATCTCCTATAATAAGATGCAGGTTTTCTTTTTCGGACTTATCTAATAAATACCGTATTAATGACGATGCCGATCTACCTGCTCCAATGACCAAAACTACTCTCATATTTTACATATATAACACAAACATACAATATTGTTATATTCATAACAATAAAATAATGTTAAAATATTGAACTAAATATTATTTTAAACCAAAAATAAGCAGAATTTATCTTTTTAAAAACAACATAAATTTTTTCAAAAAGTTCTCTTAATTTTTTTCAGATTGAAAGTATTAAGCCTATTTTTGTAAAGACTAATCTATTTTTGTGATGAATAAAAAAATAATTGCAACGGCTGCTTTTTTAGGAATGATAGCTATCATTTTAGGAGCGTTTGGAGCACATGCTCTAAAAAAAGTTTTATCTGTAGAGGAGTTAGTTACCTTTGAAACTGGGGTTCGCTACCAAATGTATCATGCCTTCTTTTTGTTTTTTGTAGCTACACGAAAAGAACTTTCTCAAAAAACGCTTAAAGTTATTTATAATCTGGCTGTGGCTGGAGTGTTATTATTTTCAGGTTCTATTTACCTACTAGCGACGAATAACCTTACATCTTTCGACTTTAAAATTATAGGATTCGTAACTCCAATAGGCGGACTCCTATTAATTCTTGCCTGGAGCGTTCTTTTTGTTAAAATTATTAAACAAAAGTCATAAAATTAGTTATATAAATCTATATCTAAAATATAATATCTAATTTTACAGTCTATAAAATAAAACACAACAACTTAAAAAATTTATGGACAATCAAACGTTATCTACGCAATCGATTTCGCTAAATGAGTTAGGGATTAAAAATGCAACAATACATTATCAGTTATCGGCTGACGAATTACACAACATCACGATACAGTCTGGTCAAGGTGTAGAGGACTCAACGGGTGCATTAGCAATTAATACTGGTACATTTACAGGACGTTCGCCTCAAGATCGTTTTATTGTAAAAGATAGTATTACTGAAGACCAAGTATGGTGGGGAAAAGTAAATATCCCTTTTGAACCAGCTGCCTTCGAAAAATTATATGACAAAGTCACTCAATACCTTTCTAACAAAGAAGTATTTGTTAGAGATTCATATGTTTGCTCTGATCCTAATTACAGATTAAATGTACGTGTTGTAACTGAAACAGCATGGTCTAATTTATTCTGCTACAATATGTTCTTGAGACCAGAAGCAAGTGAATTAGCAAACTTTACTCCTGAATGGACAGTAATTTGTGCTCCAAGCTTCATGGCTGATCCAGCTGTAGACGGAACAAGACAAAGCAATTTTGCAATCTTAGATTTTACAAAAAAGATAGCTCTTATTGGCGGAACTGGATATACTGGGGAGATGAAAAAAGGAATTTTTTCAGCTTTAAATTTCATCTTGCCTGTATTTAAAAACACATTACCAATGCATTGTAGTGCTAATGTTGGTAAAGATGGAGATACAGCTATTTTCTTTGGTTTATCAGGAACAGGAAAAACAACCTTATCTGCTGATCCAGACCGTAAATTAATCGGAGACGACGAACATGGCTGGACAAATGAAAATACGGTATTCAATTTTGAAGGTGGTTGTTATGCTAAAGTAATTAACCTAACTGAGGAAAACGAACCAGACATTTTTAGAGCTATTAAAAGAGGAGCCTTACTAGAAAATGTTGTTTTCAAACCAGGTACAAATGTGGTAGATTTTGATGATATCTCAATTACACCAAATACAAGAGTTAGTTACCCAATTACCCATATTGATAACATTCAACCGGGTTCTATAGGTAAAAACCCTAAAAATATTTTCTTCTTAACAGCAGATTCATTTGGTATTTTGCCTCCTATCTCGAGACTTACTCCAGGGCAAGCTGCTTACCATTTTATTTCTGGATATACTGCTAAAGTTGCTGGTACAGAAGCAGGTATAGACGAACCTCAACCAAATTTCTCAGCTTGTTTTGGAGCGCCATTTATGCCGTTACACCCAACACGTTATGCAGAAATGTTGAGCAAAAAAATGAAAGATGCCAACGTGAAAGTTTGGCTTATAAACACAGGATGGACTGGTGGAGCATACGGAACAGGAACACGTATGAAACTAAAATATACTCGTGCTATGATTACTGCCGCTTTAAACGGAGAGTTAGACAACGTAGCATACGAAAATCATGTTGTTTTTGGAATTGCAAAACCACAAACTTGTCCTAATGTACCTAACGAAATCTTAAATCCTAGAAATACTTGGGCAGATCCAAAATTATACGATATTAAAGCAGTAGAATTAGCAGAGAAATTCAAAGCTAATTTTGCAAAATTTGAAGAGTTTGCTAATGCCGAGATTATGGCAGGAGCACCATTAGCATAATAAAAGTCTTACTTACTAATTCAAAAAAGAAAGAGCTGTTCAATTGAACAGCTCTTTTTGTATTTATACTCGGTTTTAATATCAGTATACAGCCAGTCTTCACTCTCAGTGTACTCACTACTTTTAAACAGCAAGCTGTAACTTAAGTGTAACGGAAAACTGAAACTGCAACTAAATATTTATTTCTTCACTTGCTCATCAATACGTTTCTGCACAGAATCCCAGCTATAATAATGAAAAGTCATTCCGTTACTCATTGCCACAAAAAGACCATTTTTATAAGGGCCTCCTAAATTTACATTCGTCACATCGGCACCATCACACTCTATTGTCGAAGTAGGTATTTCAGCAAGCAAAGGATAACTATTTAAATCACCATTAGCTCCCTCACGTGGATAAACCATGAAAGTATTTGCTTGTTGGTTAGAAACCAAAATATATCCTGTTGTTGCCGTTTTTTTATAAATAGCAATTCCTTCATTGTCTGCTTTAAAATCACCTTTACCAAAAACAGCAAGTTCAACATCGCTATGGTTACTCGCTGGATCGGCTACGTATTTTCTAATTCCAAATTGTTCATCGCAATAATAAACTACGCCTAGCTCATTATCTACAGCAATAGCTTCTATTTCTTTTTTACCACTATAAGAGCCGAATTTACGAACCACTTTCCCACCAACTACTCCGTTTCCTGCATCAGATAACTCATATTGCCACAAATAGCTCCCCGATGGTCCTGATTTTCTTCCTACAATAGCAAATATCGCATGATCACTAGGTCGGGTGTACAATGCAATTCCCATTGGATCACGTAACAACTCGCCATCAAATACAGAAATCCCTCCATTGTCTATAGGCTTTAAATCCGGTAAGCTAAAAACTCTGATTTTATTACTTTCTCTTTCCGTAGTAACTGCCACATCAACTTTTTTTCCATTAATAAGTAAACCATAAGCTATATCAACATTGTTTGGTCTTTTTAATGTTTCAGATTTAACTAAGATTTTACCATTTAAATCAAAAGCATACAATGCTCCATCGGTATCTTTATCTGTACCTACAATAATACTTTTTGATGGATCTGTAGGATGGATCCAAATTGACGGATCATCAGTATCATGCGGAAGTGGTTGTGTTACAACTATTGGTTTTAAGGCATCTTTACGAACAGGGGCTAACTTGCTTCCACAAGAAATCAAAAAAGCACTCGCTATGAGTAGTATAAATTTATTTTTCATGTTATTGTTGTTTTTAAAAGAATTGACAGGAATGCATTATTCCTGTCAATCATCACTAAATTCATTGTAATTATATATTAAAAATCAAATTTCAATCCGAAATTGTAACGCGCTTGGTAATATTCTACCTGCTTAGTATGCGATTTTACACCTTGGTAATAACGTAACGGCTGATTAGTTAAGTTATTTGCTTCTGCAAAAACACGAATCTTTGGTGTAATTTTAAATGAAGCATTTGCATCTACAAAAAACTGCTTATCATAATAACTATCATTGTAATCATTTGATCCTAATTCATCTAAATAATCTGAAGTAAAGTTAGTCGAAACTCTTGCCGAAAAACGCTTATTCTCCCATGATAATGAACCATTAAACATATGTGGAGCTGTTCCCGGAAGACTTATATTACGTCTTTCATTTCCTTCGGCATCAGCAATACCTTTGGCAGTTGATTTTGTATAGGTATAATTTAAATAAATCCCAAATCCTTTCAAGAATGGACTTGTAAAGAAATCCAATTGGCGTTGCAATGCCACTTCAAATCCATAAACATCAACATTATCACCGTTTCTTTGTTGGATAAGTGTCCAATTATCAGTTGCAGGAATTGGGTTTTGTTGGTTAGGAAAGTCCGTTGCAAATTTTGCTGTCGTGTATTGATTATCACTATAGGTATAGATGAAATCATTTAAGTTTTTATAGAAAAACCCTCCTGAAATCAAACCAACTGATTTAAAATAATTCTCGGCCATGAAATCATAATTATATGAATAGGTCGCTTTAAGATCTGGATTACCTGCTAAGATTTGAGAATCGGTAGCAATATTATTAATATATGGAGCCAATGCATAATAATCAGGTCGTGCCAATGCTGTTGTCGCAGCAGCTCTTAACACCAAGTCTTTAGTAGCATTATATTTAAACGAAATTCCAGGCATTACGTTTGTGTATGAATTAGTCGTATTAATCTGTCCTTCTAATGCTTCTTCATCCAAAACACGATTCCCAGTATAATCAATATGCGTGTTCTCTACACGGAAACCTAAAATCATAGATAGTTTATCATTAAAATCCTGATCCCATCTTACGTAAGCCGCATAAATATTTTCTTTGGCTTTATAATTTACAGTCAAAAATTCAGCAGGATTAAGCTCTTTATTAAATAAAGCAGGATTATTTAAATCTAAACCTCCTAAATAAGAACTGGAAACAAATGTACCTGGTACATACTTGCTACCTGCATTAAAATCGGCACCATCATAATAGCTAGTTCCAACATCAGCAAGAGTTCCCATTCCACTTAATGGCTCATAAGAATAAAAAATATTATCTCTCGATTTATCTTTCATACGTAATCTAAGTCCCGTTCTCAATCTTCCTTTTTCTGAAGGGATTATTGTAAAAGGGAATCGAATATTTACTTTAGCTCCAAATTCACTCTCTTTAGTTTCATTAGTGTTTTCGGTTGCTGAATCAAATTTAAATTTATTTAAAGCTTCTCCAGTTGTTGTAACCAAAGGAAATTCCATATCCGACAAATCCTGAGCTGTGTTCAATCCTTTCTGACGGTATTCAATATAACGCTCTTGCGGACGGTACTCTCTTGCACTAGAATAATTTGCAGACCAATCTAAATCTAAATTAGAATTTATCAAATGCTCTCCACGTAATGCATAATTCTGTACACGTTGATCTTCAAGTCTTCGGTTTTTATTACGATTATCGTCAACTCCTCCTTTTGTCTGACGCTTTACTCTTCCTGTAAAACCCGAAATTTCTTCGCCATTGTAAATAGGTTTTATATCGTCATAAGTAGTTCGATAGCGATTTTCTCTATCATCTCTCCAATTGTAAATTGCATTAGCAAAAATAGTATTGTTGTCATCAAATTTATAATCTAAGGCAATAGCTCCACTTCTGCGAATACGTTGCACATCATATTTTCTAATTTCGGATTTGCTTAAATACTCATTTCCAAATTTGTCTTTCGTCCAAACAGCCTCCATGTTATCGGAGCCGTAATCTACATTATTATAAGAACCACTTACCACAGCACCAAGTTTATCATCAAGAAAACGGTTACCATATACTAATCCTGCTGTATAAATAGCTTTATCCCTAATTGGTGCATAACCACCCGCAACTGTTGCTGAGATTCTTTCGCCATTTGGTGTTGCTCTAGTGATCAAATTGACTGAACCTCCAATAGCATCAGCATCCATATCAGGAGTAAGCGTTTTGTTAACTTCAATTGTCGAGATCATGTCTGATGGAATAAGATCCATTTGTACATTTCTATTATCACCTTCGGCTGATGGAATACGATCTCCATTTAAAGTTACTGAGTTTAATGAAGGAGCCAAACCTCTAATAATTATATTCCTAGCTTCGCCTTGGTCGTTCTGCATGGTAATTCCAGGCACACGTTTTAAGGCATCACCAACATTTGCATCTGGGAAACGCCCCATTTGGTCAGCCGAAATAACATTACCGATGTTCTTATTCGTTTTTTGTTGGTTTAACGCTTTTGCTTGCCCTTTTAAGATATCTCCAACAACAACTTCATTCAATTCTGTTCCTGACGATTTAAGCGCAAAATCTATCACTGCATTCTTACCATCAGCAACAACGACATCTTGGATATTCTCTGTATATCCCATATATTTAACTCTAACTTGATAAGATCCTGACATTACATTCAGCAATTCATATCTTCCGTTGTAATCAGAAACAGTGTACTTATTCTGACCAACAATTTCAATCATTGCTCCTGGCAAAGGCAATTTATCATCTGCATCTAACACTTTTCCAGAAACAATTCCTTTTTGGGCATAACCAACTAAGGTTATTAAAAATAGAACTAATACTAAACAATTTTTTTTCATCTTGGTTTTGGTTGTTTTACTACGGTGCTAAACTAGTTTCTGCATATTAACTCTACCACCTAAAAAATTTAACATAACGTTATGCTTCTACTTTTTAAACTAGATTTTTTCACTTTAAAATAATACCAACCCTCAAAAAGATTGAGTAAAATTAACATTACTCCTATTTAAAAATGCTATAAAAGAGCTATTGTAAATACCAAAAACAATACTCTAATCAAAAACATATCAACTATTTATCTCTTTATTAATTTTTTGGCGTTAAATTTGCCTTATCAATCAATCAAAAACAATCAATCATGTTGAAACAATTTTTTATCCTTTGCTCTGGAGCAGATAAAAATCTCCTCGAGGACTGTTCAGAAAGTGAACAAACCAAGTATGTCGGTATTGGAGCTACCGTTTTTTTTACCGCAGTAATGGCATTTATCGCTAGTGCTTATGCCCTATTTACTGTTTTCGACTCTGTATATCCAGCAATGCTTTTCGGATTTGTTTGGAGTTTACTTATTTTTAATCTTGACCGTTTTATTGTATCTACAATAAAAAAAAGAGACCGTGTTTGGGATGAATTCCTTCAAGCAACACCCCGAATTATTCTGGCAGTTATTATAGCAATAGTAATTTCAAAACCTTTAGAAATCAAAATTTTTGAAAAGGAAATCAACACCGTTTTATTAAAAGAGAAGAATGCAATGGCTCTTGCCAATAAAAAAGAAGTTGGTAATTATTATAAATCCGATTTAGATAAGAACAAAGCTGAAATCGCTGGATTAAAATCGGACATCCTTAACAAAGAGAAAGAAGTAAACGCATTATATTCCACTTACATTACCGAAGCCGAAGGAACAGCTGGTTCAAAACGTTTAGGTAAAGGTCCTGTTTATAAAGAGAAACGTGACAAACATGATACTGCATTAAAGGAATATGCAACTTTGAAAGCTCAGAATGAGGTAAAAATAGCCGAAAAAGAAAAAGCTGCGCTGGTACTGCAAGCTGATGTAGACAAAAAAGTATCAGAAACTCAGCCTATCATTGATGGTTTTGATGGTTTAATGGCACGAATAAATGCTCTGAACAAGCTTCCTTGGGTTCCTTCTTTCTTTATTATGCTATTGTTTCTAGCAATCGAAACATCACCGATTATAGCCAAATTATTAGCTCCAAGAGGAGAATATGATTTTAAGCAAGAAGAACTTGAAACGGCATTAAAAGCTACTCTGGAGCAAAACAAATACCAACGTAGTTTATTAGTAAAAACTAGTGCTGCAATGCATGATAAAGTTTATGCCGATATTGCCGAAGATAAAGACATCTACAACTTACAGCGACAAAAAGCAAAAGAATTACTCGAATTACAAGCGCATCGCTTTGTAGAAAAACAGAAAGCGACTCTATAAGTCTTAAAGTTTAAAAGTCGAAGGTCTTAAAGTGACCAATATCATTTAAAAGAAAAAGTCGAAAATAGAAACTTTACTATTTTCGACTTTTTTATTTATAACCTAAATGGCTTTAAGACTTTTGACTTTAGGACATTCAGACTTACTTACATATAACTCAAGATCTCTTTTTTGAATGCATCATACTCTCCTTGCATAATCAATCCATTATCTAATAACTTCTTGTAATTCTGTAATTTTTCAAAAAGCTCATCTTGAGACATATCACTTAATCTTCTTTCGCCTGCTACAAATGAAGTTTCGTGAATTGGTTCGTTATAAACTGGTGTCGCTGGTATAATTTCAGCATAGTTTGTAACTTCTTCTGTTTCGATTTCTTCTACTTCTTCCTCTTCTATTGCCTCAACTTCTTCAGACTCTGCAACCTCAGCAACTGGAGCAGTTGCAAGAATTGGGTTTTTAAGTATATCTAGCTGTTCTTTTGCGTAAGTGAAAATTTTTCTTGCTTGAATTTTAGGAATATAATCTATAGAAAACTGAATATCAGTTTTGGTAGAAAAAGAAAACTCTGAACCTAGAATGTTTTCTTTTACAAATGTACCAACAATATCATCCCAAGTATAGTCAGTAAAATCCATCGAAAGACCTAAGTTTTTAGGCTTACATATTATAATTCTTTTGTTTGTTACAACAATACTATCAGGAAAAACAGTGATTGCCGGTTTTTTCTGAACTGCAATATATCCAATTTCTTCACCTCTCATCAATAAATCATTGAGTTTAGAAGTAATTTTTTCAATCGCTTTTGGGTCTTGTTCTTCGTTTAAAAACTTTTTAAATTGTTCTTTCATATTTTATAAGTTGCTAAGTTACAAAGTAACTGAGTTGCTAGTTTTTTGTCTTACGTTACAAATGTAATGCCTAATTTTTTAATTCAATAATTTCATTCTGAATTTTCTTCGTCAAACTTTTGAAAACCAAATCATACGAATGATCTATCAGTTCTTTTATAAAAGCAGTAGGCAAATCTACATTCATCGTAATCGTATTCCAGTGTACTTTACTCATATGGTACCCCGGTTTTATATCATCATATTCGGCACGTAATTCCTGAGCACGCTCTGGATCACATTTTAAATTTACCGAAGGAATCTCTTTTTCCCATTGGGTTAAAGATGACAATGCAAACATTTTTCCACCAACTTTAAACACCAATGTTTCTTCATCAAAAGGAAAATGTTCTGTGGCTCCTTTTTTAGAAAGACAATATTCATAATACGTTTCTAAATTCATATCATTTCTTATTTACCAATTTCACCTAAATGTGTGTACTTAAAACCTGTTTCATACTTTAATCCATAACCAAAAATTCGGTCCATCGAAGCATGAGAAAATAAAATAACTCCAACAAGTTGTAGTGCTTCTAACTTTAAATAGCAACCTAAAATATAAACAAAAACAGCAATTCCTCTATGATGAAATACATTATATAAAAAAGCACCAACTTTAGCATTAATTGCATAACCAAGCATGGAGAAATCGGGTGCTAATATCCAAACCAGAAACCACCACCACTGATAATCTAATTGACCATACAAATATATTCCGAGAACAAATAGACCTAACTCTTCTAGTTTTATAACTGTTTTCATAATACTACTTTTTCCATCATTTTCTCTGGGCTTTTTAATGCAGTAAATCCAAACTTGTTATATAAGAAATGAGCATCTGTAGTTGCTAATCTCCATATTTTAACATCTTTTAATGCTGGCTCATTTATCATTCTTTCAATTAGAATTGACGAATAACCTTTACCCCGATGTTCTTCGGTAATAAAAACATCCATTACATAAGCAAAAACCACATAATCGGTAATTACGCGGGCAAAGCCAATTTGTTTATTATCCAGAAAAATTCCAAAACAAAACGAATGATCAATCGTAATCTGAACTTCTTCCATGGTACGGCCTGCAGCCTAATAAATATCTTTTAAGAAATGCTGAATAAACGGAACATCTAATTTATTCGTATCAGTGCTGACTGTAATCATATTTTATACAAAATTGGTTTGCTTGGGCTTGCGTCATTTTCAAACGAAGCTATCTGCAAATTCAGTATATACCTCCCATCTTTTATTTCGTCATCAACATAAATCATTTCGGTAATTGTAGCATTTAATCTTGCATCAGCATTAAGCTTATTTACATCTTTTACATTCCAAAACCCTTTATGTGCCAAAAGTTTTCCTTCATCATGCTCTTTATCTACACTTGGTAAATCAATTAGCAAATGCTGAATTCCGCTTTCGCGAATAAAGATCGCAGCCTCTTCCGACAAATAAGGCGGATTTGTATTTGAATATTTTGCAGTTTTTTTAGTTTTTTGATTTGGAAACGTTCTGATAATTATTGCTTCGATTGTCACACCGATCGGATCCCGATAGCTATCGGGAGAGGTGCTCATGGCTTTTCGAACTTGCTCTTTAGTAATAACAAGATCTTCGCCTTGAAGTTCTGGTTCAATCGAAATCAATTCCGCCAAAAAGAAAAATGTTTTTAGAGAATCATTAATACTATAAAATTCTCGTGTAATATGCCCCAAGCATTCGGTGTGTGTACCATGCCCATGCGGATTAAAGAAAATATTATTAAAGTTGGTAGATGATTTCCCTTCTGAAACTTTTCCTATCCAATCACCAAAAACCACTGGTTCAATTACTGGCTTTTCGATATACCAAGCAATCGGGTTTTCATCTGTATTTGTAAGCGGAATCGAAATATCGATAGGTTTTGATAAGTCGATTTCGAATTCATTATTGATTTTTGCTTTCATATTCTTAAGCATATGTTTTTTTAACCGCAAAGAGCGCAAAGAAAATAAACCTAGCGAACTTTGTGGTTGAACTTATCATTCAAATTTAATCAATGCTTCGGGATTTGCAATATTTGTTGGATTACTATTGATATAATTAATTACATTCTCAAAAGCTTTCTCAAAATAGAGTTCGTAGCTATTTTTCTCAACATAACCTATGTGAGGTGTACAAACAACATTTGACATATTTAGCAATTCAAAATCTACATCATAAATAGGCTCTTCTTCGTAAACATCTATTCCTGCAAATCCAGGTTTTCCTTTTTTAAGTGACTTTAATAAGGCTCCTTTTTCTATTAATTCGGCTCTTGCAGTATTTATTAAGGCTGCGTTTGGTTTCATCAAATCTAAATCGGCTTCTTTTACAATCTCGAAGGTACTTTCATTAAGTCTAAGATGTAATGTGATAATATCACTTTGGGAGAAGAATTCTTCTTTAGAATCTGCTTTCTGATATCCATCAGCAACAGCCTGATTTCTTGAATTTTCACTTCCCCAAACTAAAACCGTTGCTCCAAATACATTTGCATATTTAGCTATTTGTTGGCCTATTTTTCCATAACCCCAAATACCTATTGTTTTGCCTCGAATAGTAGAACCAATATTAGTTTGCCATTTTCCTTCTTTCATTCCCTGAATAGCTTGAGGAATCTGACGAACTGTATTCATGATTAATGCCCACGCAAGTTCAGATGGAGCTACAGGCGAACCAATTCCCTCAGCAACAGCAACGTTATATTTTGTACAAGCAGCAATATCAAGGTGATTGGATTTTTTTCCTGTTTGGCTAATCAATTTCAATTTAGGTAATCTGGAAAGCAGGTCGGCTGAAATTTCTGTTCTTTCCCTAATTAAAACAATAATTTCGGAGTCTTTTAATAACTCGGCTAACTTTAAATTGTCTTTCTCGGTATGATTCAAAATAGTAACATCCAATCCTTTCAACATTTTGAAAGATTCTAGTTTTGTAACCGCATTTTGGTAATCATCTAATATGGTAATTCTCATCATCTTATTATTTTACCGCAAGGTTCGCAAAGATTTTTGCGCAAAGGACGCAAATGTTTCTCTTGGAGATTGTTGTGGTTAATTGTTAATTCCTTTTAATAATATTAATTACAGATTATTTACAACTCTTCGGATTCCATTTTTTATTAAAACAACATTAAAGTTTATTAGTAAACCTAATTTACAATTTGTCAATTTTAAATAAGTCAATAGCTGTGCAAAATGAATATCATTTAAGGCATCTACCGATTTTATTTCCAAAATTAATTTATTTTCTACTATAATATCCAGACGATAGCCAATATCTAACTTCACTTCCTCATAAATTAAAGGTAATGCTTTTTGTTTTTCAACTACTAAACCTGTTTTTTTTCAATTCATAAAACAAACACTCTTCATAAGCACTTTCTAAAAGCCCAGAGCCCAATGATTGATGTACTTTTAATGCACAATCAAATACAATTTCAGATAATTCATTCTCAGTCATAAGTTTTTATTTAAACGAAAAAAGCGTAAAATTTTACACAAAATTCGTAATATTAGAAGATGTAAATCTAATATTTAAACATAAAAAAATAAAACTATTCTTACATTAAAGTAAATTAACACTATTAACTAAAACTTTGCGCCCTTTGCGTATCCCGATAGCTATCGGGACTGCGAACCTTGCGGTTATCCCCCTCTTAATCTTAATTTAAATAAAATAAATCTGACGCAATCCCATCAGTCAGGAATTTTCCTTTTGCGGTTGGTCTTAAAATATTATTCTCGATATAAACCAATTCATCATTTAGAAACTTCTCTGCTTGTTTTTTTAGATAAACTAGATAATCTGTTCCAAATTCTTTCTCGATTCTATCTAATGAAACTCCCCAAATGGTTCGCAATCCAGTCATAATATATTCATTATAACGGTCTGAAACCGAAAGAACTTCTACTTCATTTGGCAATTTATTATCCTGAATTGATTTAAGATAAAGAGAATTATTCGAGATGTTCCAACTTCTGGAAACACCATCATAACTATGTGCCGAAGGCCCGACTCCAATATATTTTTTCCCCAACCAATATGCCGAATTATTTTTAGAAAAGTAATTCTCTTTTCCGAAATTTGATAATTCGTAATGAATAAAACCTTTTGCTTCAAGGGTTTCTACCAAAATCATAAAATGAGCCGAAGCCACTTCATCATTTGGTTTAGCAACTTTTCCTGTTTGTATTAGTTTACTCAAAGCTGTTTTGGGTTCTACCGTCAATGCATAACTCGAAATATGTGGGATTCCGAAACTCAATGCTGTTTCGATATTATCTTTCCATTTTTCGTTGCTCATTCCTGGAACGCCGTATATCAAATCCAAAGAAATATTATCGAAGTATTTAGTTGCTTCTTCCAGACATTTCTTGGCTTCCTCTGAATTATGAGCACGATTCATCATCTTTAAATCATCTTCAAAAAAAGACTGAATTCCAATACTCAAGCGGTTTATGGGACTTTTTGATAACTCAAAAATTCGTTCTGCAGATAAATCATCTGGGTTTGCTTCGAGTGTAATTTCAGGATTATCAACAACATTATAATTCTTATAAACTTCTGAAATTAAAAAGTTTATTTCGTCATTTGTCAATACCGAAGGAGTTCCGCCACCAAAGTAAATAGTTTCAATTTGATTGTCATTTCGAGCTGAATCGGGAAATTCAAGCTCATTTTTCCGCATAGCAATTTCTTTGGCAATAGCCAAAACCATGTCTTCTTTCTTCTTCATTGAAGTCGAAAAATGAAAGTCGCAATAATTACAAGCCTGCTTGCAGAACGGTATGTGAATATATATTCCTGACATAATTTTTAATTAGAGAATTTGTCAATTAGATAATGAGATAATTCTTGTTTATGAGAGCATTTTAATTTCATAAATAACATACTGATTTAAATTATTTTAAAATCGATACATTACCTAATTATCTAATTGACTCATCTTCTAATTAGCTCATTTCTTAACTCGTTCTTCATTTTGTTTTACAAATGCATCCCAACCTGTGTAACTCTTTGTTCCGATTACTTTTCCTGAGTTGAAAAAATGACAAACGGCAGCTGCCAAACCATCGGTACTATCTAAGTTTTTAGGTAATTCTTTTAATCCTAAAAGCTGTTGAAGCATTTTGGCAACTTGTTCTTTACTAGCATTTCCGTTTCCGGTAATTGCCATTTTTATTTTTTTAGGCTCATATTCTGTTATCGGAATATCTCTCGAAAGTCCTGCTGCCATTGCAACTCCTTGAGCTCTTCCTAACTTAAGCATCGATTGAACGTTTTTACCAAAGAAAGGTGCTTCAATTGCAATTTCATCCGGATTATGCGTTTCGATTAATTCGATGGTACGTTCAAAAATGATTTTTAGTTTCTGATAATGATTGTCATATTTGGACAATTGCAATTCGTTGAGTTGCAAAAATTCCATTTTTTTATTGACAATTTTTATCAATCCAAAACCCATAATAGTTGTTCCTGGGTCGATTCCTAATATGATGCGTTCTTTTGTCATTATTTTTTAATTCAAATAAGAGAATTTATTTTCAACTTCAGCTTTAGAAAGATTCTCTTTAATTATTTGATTTTTATTGTTTACTATCGAATATTTACCCTTTTGCAAAACATAAAATTCAGTTTCTTTCTTTTTTGAGAAGAAGCTTAAATCTGTATAAATTTTTTCATAAACAAAAGGAATTACTGTTTTGTTTTTAATGGTTACTACACCATATTTACCACTTTTAGATAGAATAATTGTGTTGTCGTTGTGGTAAAATAAACTGTCGTAAATAATTGGAATAACTATTTTTTCTTCTTTGGTAATCAGACCTTTCTTATTGTTTTTTGTTACAAAATGATAGTTAGAACCCGGACCATATTCGACCCAATTTGACATTTCACTATACTCAAATGGAATAATAATTCTTCCCATTTTATCAATAACACCATATTTATCATATTGCTTTGCGATAAATCTATTAGTATCATAATGACAAGGTGATAAATCTTGATAATCAAATTTTAATACTATTCTCAAGTTCTTATCAAGTATTCCTGCTTTTTGATTTTTATTAATAATGAAGTAATCTATATCTTTCCATGTATATATATTGTCATTATCAATAGGATAAACAATCTTGTTATTAGAACCAATTATACCAAATTTTCCTTTGTATTTAACAATAGTATTATTATCTCCGTGAAAATCCTGAATCTCATCGTAAATACACGGAATCAATGTATTTCCAGCGTCATCAATTACACCATAAGAACCACTTAAACTTTTAATCTGGTAAATCTTTTTATATTTATTCCCTAACTTACAGCCATCAAAATGAAATTCTTTTATTTGATCTGATACTTTGTTTCCTTTTTCATCAAATAATACAAAATAGTTGTTTTTTCGTCCTGCAAAAATATCAGAGTCGTTATAATATTCTGTTGGATGTTCTATTGTATCATACTCTGTTTTAATAATTTCCTTACCAAATTCATTTATAATTCCGTAATGATTTTTTTTAGATACAATAGCTAATTTGTTTTGATTGAATCTCTCTCCAGAATCATATTTTCCGAAAGGAACTAATTCTTTTAAATTTTTATCCAAATATCCTATTCTTCCATTTTTCCTAACCAAAATCAACCCATTTTTCCAAAAAGTGTTTCCTTCTTTGGCGTTTAATTTTATTTTGGATGTGGTGATTTCATCATATATAAAATCTGTTTTTTGTTTTCCAGTGTAATCAAAAAAAGCCCATTTCCCTTTTTTCTCCAAAGTAACTAAACTGTCAAATGTAGTCTCATCAGCATTTTGATAAATTATCTGAATTATTTCTTTTCCTTTTTTATTGATAAAACCATAAAGATTATTTTTCTTGACCAGTGCTAATCCTGTTTTTTGGAAATGACTTTCATTATCAAATTGAATAGGAATTATAATTTTTCCTCTTCTATTAACGTATCCAAATTTCTTATTTTTTTCCACTAAAGCCAATTCTTGTGAAAAAAGACCTATATCATCATATTCAAAAGGAATAATTATGTTTTCATGAATATCAATATAACCATGTTTATTTTTTAATTCAGCCAATATCATCCCTTTATCATCAATTGGATTTAAGAATTTATATTTTCCTAACGGAATGATAGCGTTTCCCTTTTCATCGTTGTATCCCCAAGAATTCTCTCCCATAATTCTAACATACATTTTAGGTTGAGTTGTAATATCAACTTTATTACATGAATTAAATAGAAGTAATAATAGAAATAATTTAAGGGGTAATTTTATCATATTTTGAGACGTAAAATAGTCGATTTTAATCATTGAAACGAATATCATTCATTTTCAAATTTTCAAATTGCCACATTTTCAAATTGATTACTTTTGCAGCATGATTTCAATTCCTCACAAAGCTAAACAATTCCTTGTTCTTGTAGTCAAACTTTTGATTGTAGGTGGCGCATTTTACTTTATTTATAATCAACTGGCGCAAAATGACAAACTCGACTGGCAAAAGTTTATCGTTTTGTTCAAAAAGAACCAATCGGTTTCGGGGATTGCATTCATTTTATTGTTCAGCGTTTTAAATCGGTATTTCGAAATCTTAAAATGGCAAAATCTTGCTCAGGTTATCCATAAAATATCAGTTTCTGAAGCTACAAAACAAGTTCTTGGCGCTCTAACGGCTGGACTTTTTACACCAAACGGTATTGGAGAATATGCTGGAAAAGCATTGTTTTTTGATAAAAAAGACACTAAAAAAGTGGTGTTTTTAAACCTAATCTGCAACGGAATACAAATGGTACTAACTGTTATATTTGGCATTTTTGGTTTGATGTATTTTAACTCTAAGTACAATGTGATTACGCCAACAACGGTTCTATTACTTTTTGGAGCTCTTATAGTTTTATTCCTAGTGGTTTTTGTATTAAAGAAAATCACTATCAAAGGATATTCTATCGAGAAACTAATTCATAAGATTAACGAAATTCCAAAATCAATTCATCAGAAAAACATCTTTTTAGGAATTTGTCGTTACCTTGTTTTTTCACATCAATATTATTTTCTGTTTCTCGCTTTTGATGTCGACTTGCCTTACATAACACTAATAGCAACAATCTCTTCTGTTTATTTCTTAGCTTCATCATTACCTACTTTTCAGTTTTTAGATTTTGCTGTAAAAGGAAGTGTTGCCGTTTATTTCTTCGGAATTCTTGGTGTAAACGAATGGATTGTGATTTTTATATC
This sequence comes from Flavobacterium sp. EDS, assembly GCF_020991525.1. Lineage (NCBI taxonomy): Bacteria > Pseudomonadati > Bacteroidota > Flavobacteriia > Flavobacteriales > Flavobacteriaceae > Flavobacterium > Flavobacterium sp. EDS. Next base: position 371,457 of record NZ_JAJMOZ010000004.1, on the reverse strand, counting down.
TACTCTGATGTGGTTCTTAAATGTAGTTTTACCTGTGGTTATTGGTAGTTATTATGTTTTAAATTTTAAAACCAAAACTACTAAATAATGACAATTCTATATGCTATCATATTTCTCTATTGTCTTGTTATTGCTTCGCTTAGTTATGGTTTCACCAAAATTAAAAAATATCAATCTAGCGAATTACCTCCTAAAACCCCTTTTACGATTGTAGTTCCTTTTAGAAACGAAGTAGAAAATCTACCCATTCTATTAAAGAGTATTTCAGCATTAAATTACCCAATAGAATTCTTCGAAGTAATTTTAGTTGATGATGATTCTGAAGAATCGTTTTGTATTCTCTCTCAGAAATTTAATATTCAAATCATGAAAAACATTCGTGTTTCGAATTCTCCTAAAAAAGATGCGATCACAACAGCAATGCAACATGCCACGAATGAATGGATTATTACAACCGATGCTGATTGTATTGTTCCTAAAAACTGGTTACAAACTCTAGATAATTACATTCAGCTTCATGATGTTTCGATGATTGCTGGAGCAGTGACATATGAATGCGATAAATCTTTTTTGCATCATTTTCAGCAATTGGATTTAACGAGCTTACAAGGCGCAACAATTGGAAGCTTTGGTCTAAATAACGGTTTTATGTGCAATGGCGCTAATTTCGCCTATACCAAATCATTATTTCAAAAACTAAATGGATTTGATGGAAATAATAAAATTGCCAGCGGAGATGATGTTTTTTTATTACAAAAAGCAATTGCATCATTTCCTAAGCAGGTACATTATTTAAAATCAGAGACTAATATCATAATTACAAAACCTACTTCTGATTGGAGAAGCTTATTTCATCAACGAATTCGTTGGGCGGCTAAAACTGGTTCCTATCAAAGTATGTTTGGAAAATCATTAGGCATTATTGTTTTCTTTGCTAATTTGAGTTTGGTCATAACCTGGATTTCATTCTTGACTTTACAGATAAACTACACTAATCTATTAAGCATTCTAATCCTGAAATTTATTCTGGACTCAGTATTACTTTACCAAACCAATTCTTTTTTGACTAATAAGCAAATGCGGTATTTTATTCTATCAAACTTATGGTATCCTTTTTTTAGTACTAGTGTCGCCATATATAGCCTATTAGGAAGTTATGAATGGAAAGGAAGGCAGTTCTCTAAATAATATTCTGATGAAAATGACTCTAGCCCTGATGGTAGTGGCATCCTTTTTATGGCTTTTTTTGCCATAATAAAGATATAGCGGACAGCAGGAATAGCTTCAAAAATTAACCCATACAACTCTTACAAAGGTTGTGATAGGAATTTTTTAAATACTTTTTCTGTCCCTAAAAATTAATCCTGTAAGAGTTAGTGCCAAAAATAGTGAAGAAATTACACTTACAACTATGCTTCCTATTTGTTTAAATGTCATTCCAAATGCAAAGCGTACACTCAAAATTATTATCGAAAAACCTATTACTGAGAGCCAATATTTCAGGCTGATTTTATTAGATTCTTCATTTTTTATAGGCAATTTATAAATATAAAAAAGGATTAATACCATCCCTACTAAAGAACTTAAATGCTGTGCAATTTTATAAACAGGAATTGAATGTAACTCTCCTCCCAAAAAAGATATTCTTTGTACAAAATATCCATTTATATGTGTAAATGAGTCCCAAAATATATGAGAAAGAATACCTAGTATAAATGAGACAATAACAATCCCGATATTAGACTTAAAGTAATTTAACCAGTTACTTTCTTTAAGAACAAATAGTCTTTCTTTAAAAAAATCAGGTAGATTATCTATTAATGGTCTTTTTATTATTTGATGAAATAGGAATGCTACTAAAACGCCTAAAGGAATATCTACGATAAACACACCTAAAAGAGTATGTCCGATATCGCCTTGCATTTTCATTCTAAAAAAATATTCTAAATCGGGAGACATTGAACCAATTATCAATCCTGTTGCTGAGAGTTTTTTATTCTTTAAAAATGGCAGAACAATAGCTGGATGCGAAAAAGTAAATGGCACTACTTATTCTACTTTTAGAATTACTGGTAATATAAATTGAGTTTTTACAGGAATTCCGCGTTTAATGGCTGGATTAACTTTAGGAAAATCAACTAAACGTGCACGCAAAATACTATCGATCTTTACGGTATCATAAGCCACTGAATCTTTTGGAAATTGTGGTTCGAATTTCATTGTAGCATTTGGGAAAATTGTCACTTTTACTTCAATAGTGTCCAGTTCCGGATAAAGAATTGCAAGTGTATCGCTGCTTAGTTTTTGTTGAATGAGCTGTGTCATTATCTCGAAAAAACACTGCTGGCGTTGCTTTTTATTTTCAATTTTCTCACACTCAACCACCGATGGAAACTCATCGACTTCTTTCCAATTAATTGACTTTAGTTCTTTTTGCAATAATTCTTTTTCAGAAGGCACCTGCTTCTCAAAGTATTGACAAGAGTTAAACAAAAATATTACTAATAAAAAAGAAAATTGCTTCAAGGGTTTTATTTTGAATTGAACTATAATTTATAAAAATACAACTATTTTTTTTGAGAAGCTTTGAATAACAAATAATCCTCATAACTTTCTGAAAGCCATTGTTCTTTGTTTTTTGCTGCTACTTCTTTTTGAGCAGGATACAGACTTGATAATCGATCTGAAAAAGTGGCAATCTGAACTGTATAATTATAAAACTGTGTTTTAGTTAAAATAACATCAGGGTTGCTTTTATCTTTAAAGAAATCAAAAAAAAGTGCATCAAAATCCTTCATTGAAAAATTTAATACTTTTTTCTTATTACTTTTATAAATGCTATCCTGTAGTAGTCGATCGTCTATTGAAAGTTTATTAGTTTGCGCATATGTAGTTGTATTGATTAAAAAAATCAAGAAACAAAACAACATTAATTGCAAAATTCTAGGCATAGATGAATTTACTAAAAGCTTGTATGCGCAAAATTACAAAAAAATTATATGGATTCACTATTATTGTTACTCGGTTTTATATGTATGATTATTGGCATTTTAGGTAGTTTTCTACCTGTTTTGCCTGGAATAAGTTTGAGTTGGCTGGGCTTATTGCTACTTTATTTAACAAAAACTGTCTCAATGAATTATTGGGTTTTAGGAATTACGCTGACAATCACAATTATCATTTCTATTTTGAATTACATCATACCTGCCAAAGGTACCAAGAGATTTGGAGGAAGCTCTTACGGTATTTGGGGAACTAATATTGGTTTAGTTGTAGGGATCTTTGCTCCGATTCCTTTTGGATTCATTATCGGCCCATTTGTAGGTGCCTTTATTGGAGAATTACTATACGATTACAAAGATCATAATCGCGCCTTAAAAGCAGCTACGGGTTCATTTATTGGCTTCTTAGCTTCGAGTTTTATAAACTTTATGCTTTGTATTATATTCTTTGGTTTGTTCCTTACAGTTGTATGGCAAAATCGTGTTGGATTATTTTAAATTTAAAAACTATTCCAAACCCTATTTTTAAACACATCAAATGTTTGTTTTAGATGCTGATTAATCCCTAAAAGAACCACTACAATTAATAATCCGTATCCAACAGCAGTAAAAATCTCCATATTAGATAACAAAATAGATTGCTTGGTTACTGAACCTAAAATTTGTTTCATCGCCAGAAGATTAGCTTCGTCGGGATTAAAACCTTTACTCACAAAACTTTGTGTTGTTTGTGCAATCCTATTTTGTGTTTCAGGATTTTCGGGTGCTATAAACTGAGTTAGCTTTGTAAAATGTGATTTCTGGAAAAACTTCTCCGCATTTTGCATGATACAAAAACCTATCGTGCTTCCCCAAAAACGGCCAGAAACTCCTATTGCTCCAGAATATGGCGCTAAGCCTGTAGGAACCGACGACATTGTAAACAAAACCAACGGTACAAATAAAACTCCAACTGCAACTCCCTGTAAAACATATGGAATTGCCATTGCCGATAAGGAGATATCAGGTACAAAAAGAAACGTAAACCACAAATGAAATACAGCTAGAATAAAGAATCCAAGCATAAAAATATATTTGGACGCGACAGTTTTTGCTAAAAAAACAGCTGCCAAGACCATTCCAATTATATTCCCTAACACATTCAGAAACTGAATATGCGCTACCCGTGATGGCTCCCAATTCCAGACACTAAACATCGTGCTATGACAAATATTAAGTGTTGCTCTACCTATATAAAAAAGAAAAAACAACAAGAAACCAATTCGTAGATTGGCATATCTAAAAACATTTAAATCAAAACAAGGTCGTTTTACATGCAACTGTCTAAAAATAAATAAGCCAGTCGAGATTAGTGATGCAATTAATGCAAATCGGATTTCGAAAGATTCAAACCAATATTTTTTCTCTGCATAGACAAAGAAATATGCTCCGCATAATATAGCTATCAGTAATAAAACAAAGCTCGTCCAGTCTATCTGATACAACGGGATTTTTCGATGAAGACGGCTATCATTAAAAGTTATCATTATCAGTAAAACACAAATAATCTGAAACAATGCTGAACCGTACGCCATATATTTCCAATCATAATTCTCCAAAAGCCAAACAGCAATATTCATTATAAAAGGCGACGACAATAACAATGCACCATAATTGAACGTGAATCCAATTATAATCGCATTTTTAGATTTAAATCGGGTGATTAATAATTGCCTCAACGGAACACCTGGTAATGCCATCAAAAAACCCTCTGCCATTCTTATCATAATAAACAACGAAAAGTTCTTGACATAAGCCGACAACATTATAGTAAAAGCAACCAAACAAAATACTGCAATTAAGTATTTTTTTGTTGGAAAAAATTTAGAGAATCGACTCTCTATTAATATTGTAGCAAGCAAAGTTCCATAAGTTACACACATCGAAAATTGTAAATCCTCTGGCTCGATATCTAAAAAACTGGATGCATAAGTAACATTCGAAGAGTAAACTCCCAACAAAATCATAGAATGTAACATGCAAAAAAACAAGATTACAATGATTGCCCAATTTGGAACCCATGACTTAAAAACGCTTGTATTATCTAACATTATGTTATTTGTGTTCTGCTACAACAGTTATATTCATTCCGGCACGAAGGAAGTCAGCTTGTTCACTTGTGTCTTTTAACTTTATTCTCACTGGGATTCTTTGCTCTATCTTTATAAAGTTTCCTGTGGCATTATCTGGAGGCAATAATGAAAATCGTGCACCACTTGCAGGCGATAGCGAAGATATTATCCCTACGAATTCTTTATCATTAAGCGCATCTGCGTGAATTTCAACTTCCTGACCAATGGTTAAAAACTGCACTTGAGTTTCTTTAAAGTTTGCTGTAATCCATTTTTCTTTACTAACCATCGATAATAAAGTCTGCCCTTCTTTTATCATCTGCCCTGGCTGAATTGTTTTTTTAGCAACCCATCCATCATAAGGAGCAGTAATTACGGTGTACGAAAGAAACAAAGCCGCATTATCTGCCAAAGCTTGTTTAGACTGAATTACTGTTTGCGCAGTCGGAACATTTGCCGCGGCTTGAGATGTGTTTAAAGTTGATGTTTCGATTCGGTTATTCATTTCTTGATAATGAGCCTGTGCCGATTCGTAATCTGCTTTCACTTTCTCTAGTTGTTGCTCTGTTGCAGCTTCTTCTTTTACTAAAGCTTTATATCGTTGGTATTCTAATTGTGTTTTCCAAAGATTTGTTTTGGATGCAGCCAATTGAGACTTCCCAATTGTAGTTGCGCTTGCAGTTGCTGCCACATTTTTTTCGACAACAAGACTATTTTTTTTGGCACTTTCTACATCTGCCAAAGCCACATCTAATCTTGATTTATATTCACGATTATCAATAACCAACAGCGTATCTCCCTTATGAACAAATTGGTTTTCTTCATAACGAACCTCTTGAACATAACCCGTAATTCTAGACATAATAGGCGTAACATATTGCTCAACCTGAGCATCATTAGTTTCTTCGTGGTTTTTATTAAAAACATAAAACCAAATTCCCAAAACGATTCCGCTTAAAACCAGCACGCATGCAATAACAGTTATCAATGTATGAAACGACTTATTAGCTCTTGTTTCATTTTTAATCTTTACCATAAAATTTTATTCTCTTTTTAAAATTTAATTATTTAATAATCCTGCTGTATGAAGCAATTCATAATGTTTCATCTCAGCATCAATTCTGGTCGCGATTTTATTAAATTTTGCCTGCAACAAAGCATTGTCTGCATCAACCATTTCGGTTATTAAAACCAATTGATTCAGGTATTTTAACTTCACAATGCGATAATTCTCGGTCGCTAATTCTAATGCTTTATCGACAACTTTAATCTTCTCAGTAATTTCCTGATATTGAGTATGATTTCTAAATAATTCATCCTGAACTTTATTCTTTACAATTTCCGATTGCGTTTTCTGCCATTCCACCTTCGAATTTGCAATATGTACTTTGGTCTTATTTTTATACAATCCCGACAAACTGAATGTTGCTTCAATTCCTACCTGCCCTAAACTATACAAATATGGATTTGGTGGAAAAAACATATAATTAGGATATTTAAAATTATAATCTCCAAAAAAGTTTATTGTCGGATAGTAATTCCCTTTTGCTAATTTTAGTTCCGTCTTCTTGATTTCAATTTCTTGATGTGCAATTCGCATCTCTTCATTTTGAAGCGTATTGTTTAAATAGAAACTATAATTATCCAACTTGGCATTCTCATTTAAACTGGTAGTTGTGTCGATAGCAATTTCTTGCTCTTCTGGCAACTGAAGAATTGTTTTTAACTCGTGAAGTGCAATTTTGATGTTTTTCGAATTTGTCAAAGCATTTAATTCACGATCCGAAAGCTGAAGTTCGGCTCTTAAGACTTCATTTTTTGTAATTGTCCCGTGGTTTTTCAAAGACTGAACTTCTTTTAGTCGACTTTGCTCCTCTTTAATATTCTCTTCTATAATTTTTTGAAGCTCCATCATTTTCTGAATCCCCAAATAAGTAGCAATTACTTCTAGCTGAATATCGCTTTCCGTTTTTTCGCTTTTTACCAAAGCTATTTTACTTTCCTGATTGGCAATTTCTATAGCATTGTTTATTTTATTCCCTGCATACAAAGGCACTTTAATAGTGGTACCCACATTATACATTTCAGGAATAGTATGCGTTACTTCTTTATCTTTTAAAAACCCACCTTTAAACTCTGTTAAGTTTGTAACACGAGAATAAGAAGTATTAAAATCTATTTCTGGCAAACGAAGTTCTTTGGTTTCTTTTATATTCTCTTTAGAAATATCTACCTCAATACGAGATTTAAGAATATTTTTGTTGTTTTCTTTTGCAATTTTTATTGCTTGTTGTAATGAAATCGGATTGCTCTCCTGCGCTTGTAGTGCAGTTACTCCTTGAAAAATAAGGATTAAAACCAAATTTTTAGAGAAATAACGTAATGTCGAAAACCTTTTTTTAAGGAACATGAATGTAGTGTGATTTATTCACTGCAAAGTTCTTTCATTTTATAATTGCCTGATAATTCTAAAAAGTCAATAACATATTCATTTCGGACAAATTTTAACAATTGAAAATCAGCTAAATCGAAGGAAATCGTTATAGTTAAGTGAATTAAACACATTATAACAAAGAAAAATTTGATGAACTATCTAATGAAGATTATAAACAAAAAAGCTAATTCAGAGCAAAACCAGCATGCTTCCTATGTTATACTTCCCATTTTATAATTAATTAAAATTATGCTCTCGCAGATTCAGCAGATTCAGCAGATTTAGCAGATAAAAAAATGATAAATTATTTAGAAATATAAAATTCGCATTAAAAAGAACAAACAAAATCCTTTTATAGACTCAAAAAAAATCTGCCGAATCTGCTAAATCTGCGTGAAAACATTTTACTCGTACAGATTTCGTTGAAAAAATTAACATCAAATAAGTAAATTACCTTTTACAACTTCCCTTTTCTTAAAATATTTTCTCCTTTAAGATAGTCTGAAGGTCGTTGTCCCAAAATTTTAAAAAATGTGTTGCTAAATGTAGGCACACTTGTGTAGCCTACTTCTTCTGCGACTTCTTTTACTGATAATCTTCTGTCGAGCAACAATTCAATTGCTTTCAATATTCTTCTAATAGTATAATATTGAATAAAAGACATTCCTAGATCTTTCTGAAACAAACGGTATAAAGATTTCTCACTATACCCAAATTGATGAGCTACCTCAGCAAATAGAATTGTCTCTCCTAGATTGTTTTCGATATACCGCAAAATTTTACCTAAACGAGGATCTTTTGGCAAAGGTAACTCTAAAGGCAAATTGGTTAAACAAATCTGAGGCAATATCGCTTTGATAGCTTTTGCAATCGCAAAATTTGGAGTTCCTTTTTTAAGATCACCATTCCACTGATTGGTAAAAAGCATCATTTGAAGCAATAAATTATTAACGGGATAGATACCTTCATTTTGATAGAAAGGGTCTTCTTCTTTTTCTACAGGAAAATAGAGGTTCCGCATCATCACATTTTCAGTCTTTGGATGAATACTATGTTCAATTCCACTAGGAATCCATATAAAATGCCGTGCAGGTAAGAAATAAGTCTTAGTTTCTGTTGTTACAAAAACCACATCCCCTTCTGCATAAAGAAATTGCGCCTTAGTGTGTTTATGGGTAGGAACAAACAATTCCCCCATCAAATCATGATGACAGTAAATACTCTTTTTATCAGCATCAACTTTTTTAATGTAATACTGGTCTAATTTATGTTTTGACTGCTCCATTGAAGTAAGTGAATATCAGCGACTATATTGTGATATATAAATATAATGAAGAAAATTTAAAAGAAGCGAAAGGTATTAAAATAAAAAAGCCTTTCCGTTAAGAAAGGCTTTCCCCAATATTGCGGTCTGGACGGGACTCGAACCCGCGACCCCATGCGTGACAGGCATGTATTCTAACCAACTGAACTACCAAACCTACTGCGTTTATTGTGGTGCAAAACTACAACAGAAGTTCTGATTCTACAAGCTTTTTCATGTTTTTTAAACAAAAAAAAACATTATTTTTTTAATGCATTGATTTCTATTAAAATAGAAAAACGAAAAAAGCTACAACTTCAAACAATTCTAACCAGAATGAGTAATCTAAGAAGAGTTAAACTCTTTTATACTTATAATTGGAATAAACTTATCGGATAAAAAATTAGAATTTAAGGTTTATACGAAAATTTACCGCAAAGTGCATAAAGTTAAAAAACGCAAAGGTTCGCAAAGCTATTGATTGAACTTTACAAACCTTTATGTATCCCGATAGCTATCGGGACTGCAGTCTTTGCCACTAATTCTTTTTCCACACAAACACTCATCCATCTTAACCAAAAAATCCACAAAACTTAATAAATCAAGCTTTGTGGACTTTGCGTATCCCGATAACTATCGGGACTGCGCCCTTTACGTTTAATTTTCAGGTTAGACACCTAAACCAAAATGGGCTTAAATCAAAAAAGCCATCCACAAAAGTGGAAAGCTTTTCATTGGTCTAACTACTAAACCCGGTCAGCTTACAAGGCCGACCAAACAACACAACTAATCTTAGATACCGTATTTGGGCAAAAAAGCCTTTCTATAAAGAAAGGCTTTTCCCAATATTGCGGTCTGGACGGGACTCGAACCCGCGACCCCATGCGTGACAGGCATGTATTCTAACCAACTGAACTACCAAACCTCTGCGTTATTGCGGTTGCAAAGATAGTATAGAATTTCGTTTCTGCAAGCCTTTTTGTAAATTATTTTAAATTATTTTTCGTCTTATTAGCCAAAGTTTTGTTTTTCAACCAAATAAGTAGTTAATATTTTTTCAAAATTTTCACCTACTGCAACAGGAACGTACTTAATTCGGTTTTGCGCACAGGTTAAAGCCAATCTTTTGAAATAGCTTTCTACCTCTTTTTCATATTCCACTTTCACATTATCTGCAAAAACAGCTACTTCCTCACCAGTTTCCAGATCTATAAATTTACGTGGCGCATTATCAAAGTCAAATTTAACCTCTGTTTCCTTATCTATCACATGAAACAAAACCACTTTATGCTTATTATGTTTAAGATGCTGTAGTGCATTAAACAACAGCTCTTCATTTTCTGACTGAAACATATCCGTAAAAAGAATAATCATCGAACGTCGATGGATTTTCTCTGCTATCTGATGCAAGTAGGTAATCGTATCTGTTTTTTTACTCGTCTTAGGTTTCTCCAGAAGCTCTTCTAATTTATTAAGTAGCATTCTATGATGGCGATCACTTCCCTTTTCAGGCGCATAATACTCATAACTATCTGAAAACACACTCAAGCCTACTGCATCTCGTTGTTTCTTTAAGATATTCATCAAAACTGCGGATGCTAAAACAGAAAAGCCTATTTTATTTTCATAAAAAGATTGACCTGAATTTAAATCCGGGTAATGCATCGATGCCGAGTTATCTATAATTAAATGACAACGCAAATTGGTTTCTTCTTCAAATCGCTTTGCATACAATCGATCTGTCTTAGCAAACAGTTTCCAATCGATATGCTTTGTACTTTCGCCAACATTATACACCTTATGCTCTGCAAATTCCGCTGAAAAACCATGAAACGGACTTTTATGCATCCCCGAAATAAAACCTTCCACAACTTGGTTAGCCAACATCTCAAGATGCTGAAAACTAGAAATCTTCTCTATTTGCGATTCAATCTTCATTCGGTTTATTTTTTTATTTTTTGAGCACGGTACAAGTCATCCGTGGCTTGCAATAACTTTCTCTTTAATATTGGGCTAAAGCTAGGATTTTCTTTCAAGAATGTTTCTACTACATCATAAGCATACCTTGACGAATATCTTCCAACTGTACCATTAAGCCAATCTTTCGGAAAAAATATATCTCCTGTACGCTGAATTTCCGTGACTAAATCCAAACAAAAACGAAGATGCTTTTTAGCACTTTCCTGACGTAACGGATGATGAATATTTGCTAAAGCCGACGAAACCCAAGTTTCTTTTTCTCTATTTTTATCCTCCTTTAAAGACAACATAAATGCATCCCTAACAGAATCATCTTTTGACAGGGAGGGAAGTAAAAACTCAAATCTCTTTTGCTTATCTGGATTACTAATAGCTAACTTTGCTTTACTTAGAATTTCATCTGCTTTTTGATGTTTAAATATAGCCAAATTCATAGCTATACCTGTATAATCATCTTCATTTAATTTTAAATTAGTGATAACATCTTCTTTATTCCATATTCGGTATAATTTTTCTTTTCCTGAATCTGAATAAGCAATAGAACTAAACAATCCAAATAGCGTCTTTTTGATGTTTTTTGGCAAATCCAATTGCAAGCGCTGATAAACAACCTCTTCAAGTTGTTCCTGACCAGTATTTTGCTCTTTTTCTGTTAGAAATTTCCAGAAAATAGTATTCAACTGATTTGACAAAATCTTAATAACTAATTCATTTTGTTCTACTTTAACTCCTTCAAGACAAGATTCAAATACTTTTTCAGGCACAACAACACCTGCTAACATATTCTCATAAAGATTAATATAGCTATATGCTCTCGCTACCTCATCTTTTATTACTGAAATATAATCTAAACTATTTACATCTACTGGAAAAACACCATATCCAAAACCATTATAATTATATATAATTGTAGTCGGCTTAGACAAGCCTAAAACATTTTCTACTTTGGTCACTCTATCCTTCACCGAAACCTTAATCACCTTAACTCCATCAGGATACACTAATCCGATATCAAATTTTTGCGGCCAAAGATTCTTAGATTTATCTTCCGCCTGTTGCTCAATTTCAAAATTCTTTATATTGTTTTTAGAATCATATTCGATATGACTAGTTAGAATTGGTCTTCCTGATTTATTAACCCATACATCACTCCATTTTTTCATATCTAATGGAGTTTCTGCATCCAGAATTTCAACTAAATCCTCCCAGTTTGCATTATCATTTGCATACTTCTGAATATATTTCTGAATACCTTTTCTAAACGCCTCCTCACCCATTGAAGCCTCTAACTGACGCATCATAATTGGCGCTTTGTTATAAATAATGCTCCCATAAAGCGATCCTGCATTTTTAAGATTTCCCAATTTTTGTTTGATCGGATGCGTTCCTGCAGATCGATCTTCTGCATAGGCACTAGGATAATGAGCCGTTAAAAACTGCAAACCATGATTTACTTTTGGAAAAATTGGATTCATAATTTTATCTGCCATGAAATTTGCAAAAACCTCTTTCATCCAAACATCATCAAACCACTTCATAGTTACCAAATCACCAAACCACATATGAGCCGTTTCATGAGCAATCAATTTAGCTCGATTTAGCTTTTCACTATCAGTAGCACTATTATCCAAAAACAAAGATGATTCTCTATATTGTATAGCCCCTACATGTTCCATTCCTCCATATTGAAACACAGGAATTGAAGCAAAGTCTAATTTTTGAAACGGAAACAAGTACTGCGTATAGTTCTCCAAAAAATTCAAAGACTGCTGATGCAAATTAAAGATTGTATCTGTACTTGCTTTTATCTTATCAGGATTATTCTCCCTATACAGCATTGTCATTTGTCTATTGCCACTCGGATTTTCGCTAACACGTTTAAACTCTCCAGCTACAAACGAAAACAAATAAGTACTCATTTTATCCGACTTTCCAAACTTATAAGTAACTATATCTCCACCTTCGATTTTCTCTTTTACTGAGCCACCTGCCAAAACTGCCCAATCTTTTGGAACAGTAAGAGTAAGCACATAAACTGCCTTAATATCGGGTTGATCAAAACAAGGAAACAATGTACTAGCTCTGTCTGGCACTAATAATGTATAAAGAAAATCATCATTCCTATTCAATGACAAATCCCCTGCTATAAAAGCAATTTCAATTTTATTATCACCCAATACCAAATTCTTTTCAGAAATAGCAATATGCTCCTTCTCATGTATAAGAGCTATATTTTTACCGTTTACAAGAATTGCCTTTAAATTTTGTGATTTCTCATTAAAATCCAAATACAACGGTCTACTTAAATCAGACAATTTAAACTCCACAACAAGATTTGAAACAATTTCTTTTGCCTTTTTATCAGGAATTACAAATGATAAATTATAAGACACGTTAGCAATTTGTTGTTTTCTAAAAATTGCTAATTCCTCCGAAACTCCTCTTTCTAATAAAAAATCATTCTTTTTTAGAGATTGAGACCAACAAGAACCAGACAAAACAAAGAAACCAAGGAGGCAATAAATAATTTTCATTTTAAAATAGGTATTCATATTCGTTAAAAATAAAAAAAGGTTTGACTTTCGCCAAACCTTTTCTATATAAATTAATAATCCGAATCGATTACAATAATGCGTCTAAACTATCTGCGTAAGTTTGTTTCGGAGCAACTCCTACTTGTTTACCTACTACTTCACCGTTATGAAAAACCAAAACAGTTGGAATATTACGTACACCGTATTTTGCAGCAAATTCTTGATTTGCATCTACGTCTACTTTTCCTACTACTACTTTTCCAGCATATTCATTGCTTAACTCATCAATGATTGGACCAACCATTCTACAAGGTCCACACCATGCTGCCCAAAAGTCAACCATAACTGGTTTATCTGATTTCAAAACTACTTCTTCAAAAGTAGCGTCTGTTATTGCTAAAGCCATTTTCTTTTTTGTTTAAAGTTTAACCCTCAGACATCTCTTCGGGGGACAATTTTTAATGAGTTTCGAACTCGAGTACAAATTTAGAAATTTAAAATCAATTCCCCTCAATTTATAAATTAGTTTTCATTATAAACGCATTGCAAATATTTATACTTCCTTTCATTTATGACAGTTTTCGAAGCCCTCTTCCTGCTATTCACTATATCTTTTACAGCTTAAAGAAAGCTGTAAAAGGATGTCGTTTCTATCAGGGCTAACCAAATCTTAGTAAAATCTTCTTTTTTCAAACAAATACAAATAAAAAAAAGGACATTCTTTCGAATATCCTCTTTTCTAAAAACTAAAAAAGTAAAAAATATTATAGGCTATATTTAAGACCTAAAGTTAAGCCCAATCCACTAATACCAACATAAGAACTTAGCTCGTCCATTGGTTTATTCGGATCAACTCCATTAGGATTTGTCAACTTATTATTAGAAGTTGTATTTAAAGAATTTCCGTAATTAGTATGAATCTGCGCAGTACTTCTTTTTGCCAAAGCATCTTGACCATTTATTGTAAACTCCGTAGTTTCTTTTGTTTTTCCATGTACTGTAAAGTTACGATACTCTAATTCCGCAAAAATAGAAATATTTTTACCTAATTTATACGATGTACCTAAAGCCGCAACAAAACCAACAGTTGGATTTGGTTTTACTTTATCCACACTATGAACATCTCCAAAAGCAGTCGGAGCACCATTCGAAGCAAAAGCAATTGGAGCAAAAGCATCGGTAGTTATTTCTAAATCTCCATGAATTGGCACCAAAATACCAACTTTTGTATACGGCTCAAAACCTTTGTGTTCTCCTAAAAACAATACTAAAGCAGGCGCTAAATCAAACGCAGTGATTTGTCCTACTGATTTAAAGCTATACACACCTGCTGGCGTAATAGGTACATCAGATCTTGTTTGTGCCATTGTCTTATCATTACTAGTATAATAATTAACACCCAACTCAACTCCTAAACGAGCATTAAATCTATACCCAGCTGTAATACCTGTTCTAAAACCTTCACCAAAAGAGCCTGTAACACTTTCTTCCGAAACTAATTTCCCTCCTACGTACGTTCTATCCAAAGGAAGATTACCTCCTACAGTTGGAAATTCAGTTGCAGCAGTTTGCAAGAAATAAGATCCGCCTAATTTAAAATACCAGCTTTCCGGTTTTTCTGCTTTTTCAGTTTGAGCTACCATTGTCATAGAACAAACCATCATTCCTAATAAAAAAAGACTCTTTTTCATAATTTTTTTCTTAAATAATTTATACAGTGTAAAATATTTTAACAGAATGTTCTCTTTTGCTCTGGGGCAATTGGAGCGCAATCGTTGTAATTAGCAACAATGATACTAAAAAATTAGTATGCATGCATAATTATACCGTTAAAAAAATACATTATTTAAAAATTTAACTATAAAACTTTAATTTAACTTGAAATTTATCTGCATTTTCTCTAATTCTTGCAATAGTTCAGTACAGATATTTACTTTCAACCTCCTACTTGGCATAGTCAATTTAGTAACTACGTTTATTTCCTCAACCTCAGTAACTTCTGCCGTTTTTGTGCTCATAACATCATCGCCATCCTGATCATCGCCTTCATCTACAAAAACTGCATCATCAGCTTCTTCAAACTCAGACGTAGTTTCAACTTGAACCAAACGCTTTATTTTCTCTAATTCCATGATTTCAAAAGTCACCGTATTATCTCCTTTATTTTCGCTAAATAAATGGCTCAACTTATGAATAAATTCTTCCTGTAAATCTTTTATATTTAATAACAAAATCAGTTTTTTAGCAAAAGCATCTAAAATATCTTGTAATTGTCTAATTTCTACAAACTGCAATCTTGGATCTGATTTTTTTCCAGTATCATGATTAACCCATCCGTCTTTAATTAATACTTTCAGAAAAGCAAAATTATTCTGAATCAGGAAATGTCTAAATTTCAAATATTCTTCCCCAAAAATTTTAAATTCATAACTTTCATCATATCCTTCTAAATTAAATATCGCCCAACCTTTTCCATTTTTTGCCACACGATGTTGTACGTTATTTATAATTCCTGCAAAATTCAAGTTTTTACCTACATATTCATTCATGCTTTTCAACGCTTCCAATCTAGCATTACAGAAGTATTTCATCTCAAATCTAAAATCATCAAGAGGATGCCCCGAAATATAAATTCCCACAACTTCTTTTTCTTTAGCAAGCTTTTCCATCGTACTCCAGTCTTCACAAGGAGGAACAATAGGCTCAGCAATTTGCACTTCGCTTGTTTCTCCAAACAAACTTACCTGCGATGAATTTTCATTTTCTTGAAACTTTGATCCATAACGAATTGCTTTTTCATAAAAAGTAATTCCGTCACCATCATCATGAAAATATTGCGCTCTGGTAGTCCCTTCAAACGAGTCAAAACCACCTGCAAGTGCTAAATTTTCGATTGCCTTTTTATTGGCTGCACGCAAATCTATTCGCTTAGCCAAATCAAAAATCGATTTATATCTTCCGTCTTTTCTTTTTTCAACAATTGTTGCCACAGCTCCAGAACCAACTCCTTTAATAGCCCCCATCCCAAAACGTACTGCATATTCATCATTAACCGTAAACTTATAAAACGACTCGTTTACATCTGGTCCTAAAACCTGTAATCCCATTCGTTTGCATTCTTCCATAAAAAATGATACTTGTTTAATATCATTCATATTATTAGAAAGAACCGCAGCCATATATTCTGCTGGATAATGTGCTTTTAGATAGGCTGTCTGGTATGCAATCCACGCATAGCAAGTCGAGTGCGATTTATTAAAGGCATAACTCGCAAATGCTTCCCAGTCTTTCCAAATCTTCTCCAAAACCTTAGCATCATGACCTTTTTTTGCAGCTTGTTCTACAAATTTAGGTTTCATTTTATCTAGTACGTCTTTTTGTTTCTTACCCATCGCCTTACGCAAAACGTCGGCCTCACCCTTAGTAAAGTCAGCCAGCGATTGCGACAAAAGCATTACCTGCTCTTGGTAAACTGTAATTCCGTATGTTTCTCCTAAATATTCTTCACAGGCATCTAAATCGTATTTAATTTCCTCTTCGCCATTTTTCCTTCTTACGAAAGACGGGATATATTCTAAAGGCCCTGGACGATACAAGGCATTCATTGCAATTAAATCTCCAAAAACCGTCGGCTTAAGATCTTTCATGTATTTCTGCATCCCAGGCGACTCATATTGGAAGATTCCAACTGTTTCCCCTCTCTGGAAAAGCGCATACGTTTCAACATCATCAATAGGAAAAGTATCTGGATCCAGATCAATTCCATTTCTATATTTCACCAGTTTAACGGTATCTTTTATCAAGGTAAGGGTCTTCAGACCCAAGAAGTCCATCTTTAGCAATCCTGCACTTTCTGCAACCGAGTTATCAAACTGCGTTACATATAAATCAGAATCTTTTGCCGTGGTAACAGGAACGAAATTCGTAATGTCCGATGGTGTAATGATTACCCCACAGGCGTGAATTCCGGTATTTCGCATCGATCCTTCAAGGATTTTTGCTTGTTGAATTGTTTCACCAGCCAAATCATCTTCATTGGCAATAGCAATCAATTCTTTTACATTATCAAATTCATCTGAACGAAGCGCTTTTTTAACCTCCTCTTCACTTTCAGAAATAAAACGCGCCAAATTCCATTTAGACGGCATCATTCCCGGAATCAATTTTGCAATTCTATCAGCTTCAAACAATGGTAAATCAAGCACACGAGCCGTATCACGAATTGCTGATTTGGTTGCCATTTTACCATAGGTAATAATTTGCGCAACCTGATTCTGTCCGTATTTATTAATTACATAATCCATAACACGTCCACGACCCTCGTCATCAAAATCGATATCAATATCGGGCATGGATACACGATCCGGATTAAGGAAACGCTCAAAAAGCAAATCGTACTTAATAGGGTCAATATTGGTAATTCCTAAACAATACGCTACTGCAGATCCGGCTGCAGATCCACGACCAGGCCCTACCGAAACGTCCATATTTCTAGCTTCGGCGATAAAATCCTGAACGATCAAGAAATAACCTGGATATCCAGAATTCGAAATCGTTAGTAACTCAAAGTCTAAACGTTCCTGAATAGATTCTGTAATTTCGCCATATCTTCTTTTCGCACCAACCATTGTTAGGTGTCGTAAATATTTATTTTCACCACGAACTCCACCATCTGCCTCATCCTCAATAACTACAAACTCCTCTGGAATATCAAATTTAGGAAGTAATACATCTCGATAAAGTGAATAAATTTCGACCTTATCTACAATCTCCTGAATGTTAATAATCGAATCAGGCAAATCAGCAAAGAGTTTTTTCATCTCATCTCCCGACTTGTAATAGTATTCCTGATTTGGTAATCCGTAACGATATCCTCGACCACGACCAATTGGTGTAGCTTGTTTTTCACCATCTTTTACACACAGTAAAATATCGTGCGCATTGGCATCTTCTTTATTTAAATAATAGGTGTTATTTGTTGCAATTAGTTTAACATCGTGCTTTCTGGCAAATTCTATCAGGGTTTTATTAACTCGATTTTCATCTTCCTGATTATGGCGCATAATCTCCAAATAAAAATCATCTCCAAATTGTTCTTTCCACCATATCAGAGCTTCTTCGGCTTGGTTTTCACCAACGTTTAGGATTTTACTCGGAATTTCTCCGTATAAATTCCCTGACAACACCATGATATCTTCTTTGTACTTTTCTACAACTGCTCTATCTATCCTAGGAACATAATAAAATCCTTGTGTAAAAGCAATCGACGACATTTTAGCCAAATTGTGATACCCTTTTTTATTTTTGGCTAATAATACAATCTGATTTCCGTTGTCCTTTTTACTTTTATCTAAGTGATTGTCGCAGATATTAAATTCACAACCTACTATTGGTTTTATTTCTGTTTCTGTTGGCTCTTCACCAGCTTCAACCAAAGCTTTATTTTTACCTGATGCTGCTTTATTATGATTCATTACGGCACTCACAAAGTGAAAAGCCCCCATCATATTTCCTGTATCTGTCATAGCAACAGCTGGCATACCATTTTTGGCTGTAGCCGAAACGATATTTCCAATTCCTATAGTCGATTGTAAAACTGAAAACTGGGTATGATTATGCAAATGCGAATATTTCGCTGTTTTAAAACCTTCTAAATCTGACTCTGAAACTGTTGCTTGCTTATCATCCGATTCTAAAGCTCTTAATTGCTCTCTAATTTTATCAGAAGCGGCTTTTAAATTGATATGTTTTAAACCAATAAGCTTAATCTCCTGTGGATTTTTATTCTGGAATTCTCCAAAATAGTCCTTCGGAACATCTAATTCTTCTTTTGTAAAAACTTCTCTTCTAATTAACTCTAAAAAACAACGTGTAGTTGCCTCAACATCGGCAGTTGCATTGTGCGCTTCTGCAAATGGCTTATTAAAAAGATAACTATGTAATTCGGTTAATGTAGGCAATTTAAATCTTCCTCCACGACCACCAGGTAGTTGCAATAACGAAGCGGTAACCTCAGTACAAGTATCCAAAACTGGCATAGTACTCATAGGCGAATCAACACCCATTCGGTGAAACTCTGCCCCCATAATATTAACATCAAAACCTAAATTTTGACCTACAATAAATTTAGTTTTGCTTAAAGCAATATTAAATTTCTCTAACACTTCTTGCAATGAAATCCCATCGGCTTCAGCCAATTCAGTAGAAATCCCGTGAATACGCTCTGCATCATACGGGATATTAAACCCTTCTGGTTTTACCAAATAGTCTTGATGTTCGATGAGTTTCCCCATATCGTCATGCAACTGCCATGCAATTTGTATACAACGAGGCCAGTTATCAGAATCGGTTATTGGAGCATCCCAACGTTTTGGTAATCCAGTAGTTTCGGTATCGAATATTAAATACATATATCTTGTAAAAAAATCAAATTTTAAAAATCCAAATTTCAAAACTTTCATATCGTAAAACACTGACAATATGAAACATAATGAAATTGAAATGAAAAATGGAGCAAATTCAAATTTACGCTTTTTTTCCGCTTCAAAAAACAAACAATCATAAAGATCTTTATTAAAAAAAAACAATATTTTTTCTTACAAAAAAAAGATATCTTTGGCGCTTTAAACACAATAAAAACACCAATTAATTCTATGAAAAAAATTTACTTTTTTGTATTTATTCTCTTAAATGTTCTTAATTCTTGTAGTAGCGATACTTCAGAAGAAACAAAATTAGTTGCCGCATTTAATTTATCATCGACAATAGTAAATATTGGAGATGAAATTAAAGTTACAAACTCATCGACATCCGATAAAGAAATAGTATCGTATGTATTTAGCTTTGGAAATGACAAAACATCTACCGAAAAGGAGCCTACTTTCTATTACTCTCAAGCTGGAGACTATGATGTCAAATTAGTCATTAAAGACATTAATGGTAACATTGCCTACAATACACTTCGAGTAAAAGTTACAGAAGAAAACTCTTTTTTGCTTGAGAATCAAACTACTGTAGATTCAGACGTAACTTCTCTTGAAATTGGCATTCATGACAATAAAATATTTTATACTGAAGCTTACAGACCAATACTTACATCGGGTTCTCGTTTTTACAGAAATGTACAATATGATGATGTTACTAAAACCTTCACTACTAAAGTTGTTGCTGAGAAAATTGTAAATTCAGGAAATACACAAACTACTTTTCTAAACAATGGAAATAGGATTGTAACTATGGTTGAGTCTATTAATTATCTTGGAGGAAGAGAAGCTGAATTGAACTCAGACTGGAGCCCTGTTCGACTTGTAAGTGGTCAAACGACTTACGGTTCTATTCCAAACAATGATCAGTTTTATTTTTATGGGGCTTACAACCATAATCCTTCAATCGAAATTAGAAATAGTGCCGGTCAATTGGTAAGCAGAAAAACCTACGAAAATGTCCTCAAAAATGCCTTTATCGGAGATTTAATCAAAACAGGAAACACTTATGTAGGTTTTGGAGGTAAATATGAAAATTCGACAACAGCAGATGCATTTCAAAATTACAAGCCAATACTTTTATTTTTTAATGAAAATCTTGAATTAATAAGTCAAAAAACATTTGAAAATAGCTCTTTACACTATTTATTAAAAAGCTGGAATGATCTAAATGGTTCGTTTAATCTGGTAAAATTATCAAATGGAAATTTGGCAATATACAGCCACGACGAATTGAGAATAACAACAGCACTAGGAGAAGAAGTAAAGCTTATTAAATTCAATAATTCGACAAATCTTCAAAGTCTTATTGAAGTTGAAGATGGTGTGATTGTTTCTAGTACCCGAAAATTAGAAAAATATAACAATAGTGGAAATTTAACTAAGTCCATTTCTTATATTGGATCTTTTAATACCGGTTTTGTCAAAAAAGGAGACCTAATTTATTTTGCGACGACATATTCGACTTCTTATCAGAATTATTCACTTTACAAAATAAAACTTGGAGCTATAGATTCTAATCTTGTCTTTAAAAAGATATAAATTTATTCCATAAATTAATGAAGAGGGTAAATAGTCGCAATGATTATTTACCCTCTTTTTTTGTATTGTTTATTCTAAAAAACACCCCAAGACATTCTCTTAAAAATGATCTCTTTTTTCCTTAAAAACTATAAAACATCATAAAACTATACTTCTTGCATGCCTAGTATTAAAACAACTTATTGATTCTAAATCACAAGCAAAAACTCTCTTTAAAATCAGTTACAAACCACTAAAGCACCTATTTCCATTGCTTAGGAAGTCCAGTAGTTTCAGTATCAAATATTAAATTCATAGTTTTTTTTAAAAAATTCCAAATTCCAATTATCTCTATTCTAAATCCCTGATAACAAGAACTAAATAAAAGCGCTGGATAAAAAATGAAGGAACTTCAAATTTATTCTTTTTATGAGTTATTAAAAAAGGAAGTTATCAACAAGGGAGAGTAAAATGACAACTTAAAAATAAAAATACACATCGCAACAAAGACAGATTTTTCTGTCCAAAACAGATAATATAGTATTGAAATAGAGTAAGAAAATACAACAAAAAAAATGTAGCACAAGTTACTTTTGACACCTTTGAACTCTAAAAGAAATTAATTTATATGAAAAAAACTTTAGTTTTATGTTTTAGTGTATTAATCACTAATTTTTTAATTGCTCAGCAATCAGTTACTATAAGTGGGCCAGCTTCTGTAGAAGTAGGAGTCCCTTATAATTATACCTTTGAATTTAAACCTGTTTACCCTTGGTTAAATGATGTTCAAGCAGATGGTTATATTATTACAAATTGGATTGTTTCAACAGGAACAAATGGTAGTACAGGCTCTATTCCTGGATACATTGGAAACCCTAGTAATCAAAGTAGTTATCTTAATGATGGTACTTATAACAATTCAAACCCAAAAACAATCCCAATCCAATGGGGAAACAGTACTTATCTGAGTAGCGATAAGATAACTGTAAAGTTAAGTGGTATCTATATAAAAAAAAGCACTGGTCAACATATTGGGTATTTTAATTTCCAACCACAAGCTGAACAATCGGTAACGGTGCAAAGGTTAATAAATCCTATTATTAGTGGAAATACATCTATATTAAACTGCAACCAAGCTCCTGTAACATATCTGGTGTCTAATGCAACCAATGGAAATAGTTTCCAATGGGAAGTAACAAATGGCGCCGAAATTTCGGGTTCTAGTACGGCTACATCGGTGATAGTAAAACCACCTTTAACTGGAGATTTTAATGTAGGGTGTACAGTTAAAAGAACAGCTGGAAACATCAATTATTATGTCGGTTCTGGTAACAAAATAACAAGGACATCACGTTCAGTAGTATGGTCAACTAATCCTGTTAATCAAACCTTTTTATGTAAAAGTTCTGGATTAATATTTTCAATCGACAATCAAACTGATATTGATAATGTGTTTTGGAATGCGCCAAATTGCGCCATTTCAGCAGAAACTATTGTTAATGGTAAACGACAAGTTACCATCACACCAAATAACTCTATAACTACTGGTTCAACATTGACAGTAAATGCAGTAGTTAATTTTACAGGTGGATGTTCGGTAACAACATCGTCTAAAACATTTAATATTTCTGACAGTACAGCTCCCCCAATACCTGACGGGTATATTGATGTTGAAGACTGGGACTGTTATAGTGATACTGCTTTAGAGTTAACATTTGTACCTACAACTCCCTTCACTAATGGAAGCATAAGAGTTACTCCACCTATAATGGCGCATCCTACCGTGCCAAGAAAAGTTAATGTAACTGTCACTTATACTAACTTCTGTACTGGAGCTATAGCTAGGGAAACATACTCCTTAGACACACCAACTCCTTGTTATGAAGCAAGATTAGCTCCAGAAAGTGCGATTTCAGAAATTATAATTTCACCAAATCCTACAAACGGAAATATTACAATAAAACTTCCAGAAGTACTTTCTGGCAATTATCAGATTTTTAATCAAAATCAGAAATTAGTTCAAGAATCTAAATTCTACAATCAAGATGAATTGCAAATTGAGCTTTCAAGCAAACTAAAAGGAGGGATTTATATTTTAAAAGTAATAACTGAAAAGAATGTCTTAACGGGCAAAATAATTTTAAACAATTAAGCATGAAAACTTAGTAATTGCCATAATCTTGAGTATTTCCTTTGCAGGAAATGCTCAAGATATAACTGATTGCCAAGTTGGAATAAATTTGAATCCTTTCTTTTTCACTAGAATAAATTCAAACTTCCCCTATAATAAAGACAAACAAGATTTGCCAAATGGTTTTGGTTTTGGACTCATAATCGGAAAAAACTGGGTTTGAATATTCGAACCAAAACGAAAAATACTTTTTTGATGTCGTTGGAGACAATACAAGTATAAAATCAAGTTTTGAGTATTATAAAACTCTCGTAAGTGTTCAATATTAATATCGCTTAAAAGAGAAATTATTTTTAACATTTAATCAATCCAAATTATCAAAAACATAATGAGTTTTAATAATTTGGATTGATTATTTTCTTTTATATTGAATGGTAGGTAAAATATCTTTTATTTATCCCTTGCTTTTCGCATACACCATCAAAGAAATTGCCAAATAAGGAATATCTTTCAAAATAAAAAAGTCTGTTACAGGAAAACCTTCAACCATTTTAAAAACGCCTGGAGTTGTAATTAGGAAACTTAAAGTTGTAATAAATATAACAGCCGAAGCTGCTCCTGCGTAGATTCCGATTTTTCTATAAAATAAAGAAAACAATAGCCCAACCCCAGTAAAGACTTCAAAAACTCCAATAACATTAGAAACAACTTGCACCGACATTACTTTATACATCCAACCCATAGCAAAATGATTTTCGACTAAACCTTTTATTGCACCAGCTTCAACAGCAGTAAATTTAAAAAGACCAACCCAGATTAAAATAATTACCGTTCCTAAAATACCTAATGTGTAAGCAATTTGATTCAAGTTCATAATTTTATATTTTTTATTATTAGAAACCTCAATATTAAGCCCTTATTCATTAAGCAAATGTCAGCTAACTGTCATTACTTCTCATTTTACATTTTACATTAGTATTCTCTTTTATTTTCATTCCAAAAGAAAAAAATTTTTCTTTTGGATGCCGTAGTATTTGAACAACAAATACATCTACAAAAACCTTAGTTTATTGATTTTAAAAAGACGTCTTATTACTAATTAAAAAAAGAGAAACAAGCTTATAATCATAACGATTTGTCCTTACAAAAAACACACAAAAAGCCTTAAAATCAACAAAATAGAATAAAATCACTAAATTATGAATATCAAAAACTATTAGAAGATTTTCAATTAAAAAAGAAAACAAAAAAAGAAAACAAAACACAAGTACAAAACCAAAAAACCACAAAACCAATTGGCTAGCAATGAGTAAAACAGTTTGGGTATCGTATATAATCAAATAAGCTAATTCTTGCTTTTGTTTCTTTTTCTAATTTTGTTATCCTCTTATAATTACATGGAAATTACAATTAAAAAATAGTTAAAAATGAGTACTACATTATTCGACAAAGTATGGGATTCGCACGTAGTGCGCAAAATTGAAGATGGACCAGATGTGTTTTTCATTGACCGTCATTTCATTCATGAAGTTACAAGTCCTGTTGCTTTTTTAGGATTAAAATCCAGAGGCATCTCGGTTTTATACCCAGAACGCACTTTTGCAACTGCCGATCACAACACACCAACTATAAATCAACATTTACCCGTACAAGATGCTCTGTCTGCCAACCAGTTAAAAGCTCTGGAAGATAATGCAGCTGAATATGGAATTTCTCATTGGGGACTAGGTCATCAAAAAAATGGAATTGTTCACGTTGTAGGTCCTGAAAATGGAATTACACTACCTGGCGCAACTATTGTTTGTGGAGATTCACACACTTCTACTCACGGTGCTTTTGGAGCAATTGCATTTGGAATTGGAACTTCAGAGGTTGAAATGGTATTATCTACACAATGTATCATGCAACCTAAGCCAAAGAAAATGCGTATCAACGTAAATGGCGAATTAAGTAAAGGTGTTGGTCCAAAAGATGTTGCTCTTTATATTATTGCTCAATTAACTACTTCTGGAGGTACTGGATATTTTGTCGAATATGCTGGAGATGTTTTTGAGAATATGTCTATGGAAGGCCGTATGACTGTTTGTAATTTAAGTATCGAAATGGGTGCTCGTGGAGGGATGATTGCTCCCGACCAAAAAACATTCGATTTCCTTGAAGGAAGACTATTTGCTCCAAAAGGAGAAGCTTGGGATAAAGCTGTTGCTTATTGGAAAACCTTAAAAACTGATGCTGATGCTGTTTTTGATGCTGAATTAAACATCAATGCCTCAGATATTGAACCTATGATTACTTATGGTACTAATCCAGGAATGGGAATTGGTATCTCTGCAACTATTCCGAATGCCAATCAAGTTGAAGGTGGTGAGGAAACTTATAAAAAATCTTTAGCCTATATGGGCTTTCATGAAAATGATGTAATGATTGGAAAACCAATCGACTTTGTTTTCTTAGGAAGTTGTACTAATGGCCGTATCGAAGATTTTAGAGCCTTTACAGAAATTGTAAAAGGACGTAAAAAAGCTGATAATGTAACCGCTTGGTTAGTTCCTGGCTCTCATGTTGTTGAAGCACAAATTAAAGAAGAAGGTCTTTTAGATATCTTAACTGAAGCTGGTTTTGTATTACGTCAGCCAGGTTGTTCAGCATGTTTAGCTATGAACGACGATAAGGTTCCTGCTGGAAAATACGCAGTAAGCACTTCCAACAGAAACTTTGAAGGTCGTCAAGGTCCCGGTTCAAGAACACTTTTAGCTAGTCCGATTATGGCAGCAGCAGCGGCTGTAACAGGAAAACTGACAGACCCTAGAGAATTATTTTAATTCTCGCTATACGCTTTAAGCTATAGGCTTTAAGCAAAAAAACTATACAAAATAAACGCTGTGCAAAAAGCTTAAAGCATAAGGCTTATAGCCTAAAGCAGAAAACAGTCTAAAGCAAAAAACAATGGCATACGATAAATTTAATATACTTACTAGTAGTGCAGTGCCGCTACCAATTGAAAACGTTGATACTGACCAAATCATCCCGGCTCGTTTCTTAAAAGCTACAAAACGTGAAGGTTTTGGAGACAATCTTTTTAGAGACTGGAGATATAATGGAGACGACACTCCAAAGACAGACTTCGTTTTAAACGATTCAACTTACAGCGGGAAAATTCTTGTTGGTGGAAAAAACTTTGGTTCTGGATCCTCTAGAGAACATGCTGCTTGGGCTGTTTATGATTACGGATTTCGCGCTGTAGTATCAAGCTTCTTTGCTGACATCTTTAAAGGTAACTGCTTAAATATCGGAGTTCTTCCTGTACAAGTTAGCCCAGAATTTGCTGATACTATTTTTAAAGCTATCGAAGCTGATCCTAAAACAGAATTAGAAATTAATCTTCCTCAACAAACGATTACTTTATTGACAACAGGACAAAAAGAATCTTTTGACATCAATGGATACAAAAAGAATAACATGATTAATGGCTTTGACGACATTGATTACCTGCAAAACATAAAAGGAGACATCGTAACTTTTGCCGATAAGCTTCCTTATTAATACTACAATATAGAAAGCAGTTATATAAGTTTAAGCTTTAGGGCTGAACTCAGTAACTGCTTTTATGATTTTTATTTCAAACCACTTATACGATTTCAAACAAAGAAATAGGTATTAGCACCAAGTTTACAATGGAAAAAAGAAAAATTGAAATAATGGATACGACACTCCGTGATGGAGAACAAACATCAGGAGTGTCTTTTTCTGCTGCAGAAAAACTAACCATTGCACAATTACTGTTAGAAGAATTAAATATTGATCGAATAGAAATCGCTTCGGCACGTGTTAGCGAAGGTGAATTTCAAGGTGTAAAAGGCATCATGTCTTGGGCAGAGGAAAAAGAATACACCAACAGAATCGAAGTTTTGACTTTTGTTGACGGAGGACTTTCTATTGAATGGATGAAAAAATCGGGAGCTAAGGTTCAGAATTTATTAACCAAAGGATCCTTAAATCACCTAACGCATCAATTAAAAAAAACACCTGAACAGCATTTTTCTGAAATTGCAGAAACTATTGCATTGGCAAAACAAAACAATATTGAAACTAATGTTTACTTAGAAGACTGGAGCAACGGAATGCGCAATTCTCCTGAATATGTTTTTCAATATTTAGATTTTTTAGTACAGCAACCCGTAAAAAGAATCTTGCTTCCGGACACTCTTGGCGTATTAATCCCATCTCAAGCTTTTGAATTCATTTCAAAAATCACAGCCAGATATCCTAATATTCATTTTGATTTTCATGCTCATAACGATTACGACTTAAGTGTTGCTAACGTTATGGAAGCTATAAAAGCTGGTATTAAAGGTCTTCACGTCACTGTAAACGGAATGGGTGAACGTGCAGGAAACGCACCACTCGAAAGTACCGTAGCAGTAATCAATGATTATTTACCTGAAGTAAGCATTAACATAAAAGAAACCTCTTTATACTCTGTTAGCAAATTAGTTGAGACATTTACAGGATACAGAATTCCTGCCAACAAGCCAATTGTTGGAGACAATGTATTTACCCAAACAGCAGGAATTCATGCTGATGGAGATAATAAAAACAATTTATATTTTAATGATTTACTTCCAGAACGTTTTGGAAGAAAACGTAAATACGCTCTCGGAAAAACTTCCGGAAAAGCCAATATCGAAAAAAACCTTCAGGAATTAGGACTAAAACTAAATCAAGAGGATTTAAAACTGGTTACCCAACGTATTATCGAATTGGGAGATAAAAAAGAAACGGTCACCAAAGAGGACTTACCATATATCATTTCTGACGTTTTAGACAGTCATACCTATCAAGACAAAATTACAATACAGTCTTACGTATTAATGCACTCGAAAGGAACACGTCCATCATCAACATTAAGTTTAAATCTTGATGGAGAAATCATAGAAGAACACGCACAGGGTGATGGTCAGTTTGATGCCTTCATGAATGCATTGACAAAAATCTACAAAAGCAAAAAAATGACTTTACCAAAGTTGATTGATTATGCCGTTCGAATCCCACCAGGAAGTAGTTCTGACGCTTTATGCGAAACTATCATAACCTGGACAGATAACGGAAAGGAATTTAAAACCAGAGGATTAGATTCTGATCAAACAGTTGCTGCGATTATTGCTACTCAAAAAATGCTTAATGTAGCTAATTAAAGAAGGGACAAAGGTTTCTAATCTTTGTCATTTTAGCTTTAGCCTTTGAACCTTAACAACAAAATATTATAAATAAAATCTCTGACTTACTAAGATGAAACTTAGATTCTTAGAAACTCAGAATCATAGAAACTTAAAAAAAAATGAAATTTAACATCGCCCTTTTAGCAGGAGACGGAATTGGCCCTGAGGTAATTAATGAAGCTGTAAAATTATCTGATGCTATTGCAAAAAAATTCAATCACGAAATAACATGGACACCAGCACTTACAGGTGCTTGCGCAATTGACGCTGTTGGAGTTCCTTATCCTGATGAGACTCACGACATTTGTATGAAAGCAGATGCGGTTTTATTTGGAGCAATTGGTCATCCAAAATATGATAACGATCCTAGCGCTCCCGTTCGACCTGAACAAGGTTTATTGCTAATGCGTAAAAAACTAGGTTTATTCGCTAATGTTCGACCAACATTTACTTTCCCTTCATTAATAGACAATTCACCTCTAAAAAGAGAAAGAATTGAAGGAACTGACTTAGTTTTCTTAAGAGAATTAACTGGAGGTATTTACTTTGGAGAAAAAGGCAGAAAAGACAATGGAGAAACTGCTTACGATAATTGTGTTTATACTAGAGCTGAAGTACAACGTTTGGCTAAAAAAGGTTTCGAGTTAGCAATGACTCGTAGCAAAAAATTATGTTGCGTAGATAAAGCAAACGTACTAGAAACATCTCGCTTATGGAGAGAAACGGTACAAGCAATGGAAAAAGATTACCCTGAAGTAACTGTTTCTTATGAATTTGTTGATGCTGTTGCAATGCGATTAGTACAATGGCCAAACTCATATGATGTATTGATTACCGAAAATTTATTTGGAGATATTTTAACTGATGAAGCATCGGTAATTTCAGGTTCAATGGGATTAATGCCTTCTGCATCTGTTGGAGAACATACTTCATTATATGAACCAATACATGGCTCATATCCACAAGCAACCGGATTAAATATTGCCAATCCACTAGCTACTGTATTATCCGCAGCTATGATGTTTGAAGATGCTTTCGGACTGAAAGACGAAGCAGAAGCAATTAGAGCGGTTGTTAACAAATCACTCGAACAAGGAATCGTTACTGAGGACTTAGCCCCAAAAGGAACCAAAGCATACAAGACCAGCGAAGTTGGAGATTGGTTAGTTGCAAACTTATAGTATTTATTTTGTTTAAGGTTTCACAACGTAGAACTTGAAACAACGTAAAACTTAAAGCAAAATTCTATAACGCAAAAAAGGTGTCAAAATATTGACACCTTTTTTTATATCTTAGAAAAAAATATTAATATCCTCCTCTGTTTCCACCTCCACGGTTGTCTCCACCACGGTTGTTTCCACCATAACCACCACGAGAATCATTTCCTCCACGGTTGTTATTAAAACTTCTTCTTTCGCCTTCTGGTTTTGGCTCAGATTTGTTTACAACGATTGCACGTCCTTGAACAGTAGCTCCGTTCAATTCGTCAATCGCTTTTTGAGCCTCATCATCATTTGTCATTTCAACAAAACCGAATCCTTTACTTCTTCCAGTAAATTTATCAGTAATGATTTTAACTGAATCAACTGCTCCGTAAGCCTCGAAAGACTCTCTTAAATCTGCTTCCTCAATACTGAATGGAAGGCTTCCAACAAAAATATTCATATGTACTTATTTATAATATGCAACAAATGTAATCTTATTTTTTTCTAATCTACTATAAATTAGCTTATTTATGTTTTTATTATCAATAAAAAAAAGTAAGAAGACTCTCAAATACTTTTTTCATAACTTTTAAAATTATCTAATCAGATGAATTAGTCAAAGTAACTGGTACTTTATAAAAAACTCCTTCTTTAAAACGAGCCGATTTTTCGACTGCCATAATATCTTTATTGTCTGGTGCTACAAATGTAAAAGTTCCTGAAATAGTATTCATTTCTTTATTATACTGAGTAATAACTATCTGACCACTTCCTAATTCCTTTCCCGTTTTATATAAAACTCCTTTTTTTGACAATGTACTTGTATAGGTAGCAGTAGAAATATCATCAATACCTAGAACATAAGTCTGAACTTCTGCCAGAGCAGTTTGCAAAATAACACTCTCACTACCCAAATTACCTATAATAATAAGCTTACCATCACTGTCAATGCTTGCGCTAAAATTCGCAGCTCTCCAAAAAACATTATCCTTTAGAGTTTGAAAAGCAGGATTATTAGACACCACCTCTTCCTTGTCGCAAGAAACAAACAACACGAATAAAGACAGTAAAAAGACCCATTTTCTCATAATTCTATTAAAATTTCAGCAAAATTATTAATTAAAAAACAAAATCATCAAATAGCACTCTTAAAAGAAGCATAAAAAACCGACTAATTAGGTACTTAAATTTTTAATCATAAATAAGAAATTGTAATTCAGAATAAAATTATATCTTTGCACCCTTAATTAACAGAGGTCGAGTACCTCAAAATTTAATCATACGATTATGTCAGTAAAAATTAGATTACAAAGACACGGTAAAAAAGGAAAACCTTTTTACTGGGTTGTAGCTGCAGATGCACGCTCAAAAAGAGATGGTAAATACTTAGAGAAAATTGGTACTTACAATCCAAACACAAACCCAGCAACTATCGACTTAAACCTTGATAGTGCAGTTAAATGGTTAAACAACGGTGCGCAACCAACTGATACTGCTAAAGCAATTCTTTCTTACAAAGGAGCTTTGTTGAAACATCACCTTGAAGGTGGTATTCGCAAAGGTGCTTTAACTCAAGAGCAAGCTGATGCAAAATTAGCTACTTGGTTAGAAGCTAAAGCTGGAAAAGTTGATGCTAAGAAAGATGGTTTAACAAAAGCGCAAGCTGATGCTAAAGCTAAAGCTTTCAAAGCTGAACAAGATGTAAACGCAAAACGTTTAGCTGCTGCTGCAAAAGCTGAAGCTGACGCTATAGCTGCTGCTACACCTGCTACAGAAGAAGTTGCTGAAGAAGCTCCTGCTGCTGAAGAAAATAACGAAACAACTGAAGCATAATTATAATTAGCGGGAATGCGTAAAGAAGAATGTTTTTATTTAGGTAAAATCGCTAAAAAATTTAGTTTCAAAGGTGAAGTCTTGGCTTATCTAGACACAGACGAACCTGAGTTATACGAAAACTTGGAATCAGTGTTTGTCGAATGCGACAAACACTTGGTTCCTTTTTTTATTGAAACTAGTTCATTACACAAAAACGATTTCTTAAGAATTCGTTTTGAAGATATGACCACCGAGGAAGATGCTGATGCCATTATAGGCAACGCAATTTACCTTCCTTTAAGTATGTTACCAAAACTTACTGGTAACAAATTTTATTTCCACGAAGTTATCGGATTTGAAATAGAAGACCAACGCTTAGGTATTTTTGGAAAAATAGCTTCCGTAAACGACACTACAGCACAACCTCTTTTTGAAGTTATTAATGGCGAAGTAGAAATGTTAATCCCCATGATTGATCATTTCTTGGTAAAAATAGATCGTGACAACAAAAAAGTTATCATGAATTTACCTGAAGGCTTAGTTGAAATGTACCTATAGAGAAGTATTCAGTTCTCTTTTTTAAATATTCAGTTTTTTTCAGCGAAATCAAAAATCGTTAATCTACAATCATAACTCATTATGTTTCAATTCAAGCAATTTTCTATTCAACAAGATAAAACTGCTATGAAGGTTGGCACTGATGGAGTTTTATTAGGCGCATGGACTCCTATAACCAATCATCCTTTTAGCATCTTAGATATTGGAGCCGGAACAGGTCTTATTGCTTTAATGCTAGCTCAAAGAACAACTGCTGAACAAATTGATGCTTTAGAGATTGACGAAACTGCTTACGAACAAGCGGTAGACAATTTTGAGAATGCTCCTTGGAACGACAGACTATTCTGCTATCATGCTGGACTAGATGAATTCATGGAGGAACCAGAAGATGAATATGACATTATCGTTTCGAATCCACCTTTCTATAGTGAAGATTACAAAACTGATAATGAACAGAGAGATTTAGCCCGTTTTCAAGACGCTATGCCTTTTGAAGATTTAATTGAAGCAGCCGATTTGTTACTTTCAGAAAACGGTATCTTTTCAGTAATTATTCCATTTAAAGAAGAAGATAGGTTTATTACGCTAGCGAAAGAATTCGAATTATTTCCATTTAAAATTACGCGAGTGAAAGGAACACCCACAAGCGACATAAAACGTAGCTTATTAGCCTTTAATCGCATTGAAAAGACAACTATCTCTATCGACGAGTTAATTATCGAAACAGAAAGACATGTTTATACTCCAGAATATATCGAATTAACTAAGGACTTTTATTTAAAGATGTAAATAAAAAGAGAGAAAGAGAACTTCCTCTCTAGTATCTTTTTAAAAACTATTTTTGGCAACACCAGTTTCCAGGATATCTCTTCGGATAAACACCAAAACCACAAGCCTCAACAGAATAGACACAATAACCTGTTTGTTCGGAATATGTCCAATCTCCTACTGCTCCTCCGTTAATTAATTTTTGTTCGCTTTTGGTTAATTTCTGTGTACCCTCTAAGTTTAAAATGCTTTTTAACATAATTTAGATTTTATAGTTTCGTTAATAACCCAACCACTTAAAGACATTTGAGTCTTATGTCTAATCTCGCGCAAGAATATTTTAAATCTATTTTCAAGCTCAAACAAATTATCAGCTTTAAACAGAATAGTATCTTCAAATAACTTTTTCAAACAAACACATGGAATATTAAAAAAACCAAAATGAAAGATAACAATATAACTACGTAAAAGACAGACACATAACTAAAAACAACAAACATAAGGAGTCAATTTTGTTAAATTTTCAACCCAAGATTTCACTGATTTAAAACAGACAAAAAATCAATACAACTAAATTCTAATTCTGTCTAAAAAGACTTTTAAATTGATATAGTATTCTTTCTAGCAATCGAAGATCTTCAGTTACAATTTCAGCATTTCCTTTCATTTCCTGCTGGAAAGGAATCTTCTTATTATATGATGTTTCTAATCCCTTAGTGAGTGAGATATCCAACAATAGATCTCCATCTTTATCTGGAATAAGTGAAATATTTTTAACCTTACCTCTGATGACACCAAATTCCCTATCTGGAAAATTAAATAATCGAATATTAACTTGTTGTCCTAATTTAATTTTCCCTGAATTCTGAGCCTTCGCTTTGGCTTTGCCAATATATCCTTTTTCGGTATCTGGAATAATCGAAAAAACATTCTCCCCCGAAGTAATTGTTTGATTCTCTGTCCATACTTGTAAAAAAGTAACAACACCTGGAATTGATGATCTTAATGTATAAGCCAACTCCCAATCTTTGATTCCTTTTTTTAACTGATAATAAGATTGCATTAAGCTACGCTCTAAATTCACTTCTTCTTTGGTTCCGCTTATTCTCGTACCCTGACTTGATCTAGAGTTTTCTATAAGTGCCGATTTCAACTGCGATATCGATGAAAGCAACCCTTTATAATTCTTATCTGCCTGGAGATAACTTAACTTTTTATTTTCCAGATCCTGTGTCGAAATAACTCCTTTTGAATATAAAGCTTCGAAACGGCTTACATCATTCTTTTGGAGTTGCAATTCGCTTTCATTAATGCTTTTTTGTTGTTGCAAAATAGCTAATCGCTCTTTAATTTGAGTATGCTCAGACTTTTGAGCATTATTTTCTACTTGAAAAGGCTGTAAGTTTTCATTAAGCTTCCAGGCTGCATAATCTTTTTGAAATACTCCATAAGCACTTTCTAACTCACCAAACTGCATATTATTTAACAGAGCAAAAGGAAACTCTTTATTTCTGTCATTTATATTAAAATTATCTACTGTGTTCTTTAAAATAAAGACGTCTTTATAATTTGCTGCATTTTCAATAATTGCAAGTGGTGTATTTTTTGCCACTTTTTCTTTATCTTTTACTAAAATCGCTTCGATTCTACCTGTAGTTTTTCCCACTAATTTCTCAGGTGGTATAGATGTAGTTATACTTATCTCTGTGCCTACTACATCTGGATATTTAAGAAACCAGGAAACAAAAAATAACATACATATTATAGCAAAGATTAAAACCGTTCCCCATCGTATCATCCAATGTGGCACTCGAGTAAGAATATCTTGCACTTCTTCGCTTCTTAATTCAAATTTTGTGTTGTCTTCTGCCATGTTTTAATTTCCTAATTGCAATTGATTACGAACCAATTCAAAATAATTCCCTTTTTGTTCTACTAATGCTGAATGACTTCCAATTTCGATAATCTTTCCTTTGTCTAGAACAACAATCTGATCAGCATTCATTACTGTACTTAATCTGTGTGCAATTACCACAACCGTTTTGTCTTTGAAAAAAATATCTAATTTTCCCATTATAGCTTTTTCATTATTGGCATCTAATGCTGAAGTTGCCTCATCAAAAAATAACATTTCTGGATTTTTATAAACCGCCCTTGCAATTAATAATCGTTGTTTTTGCCCTGTACTCATACCAACACCTTCTGACCCTATCTTGGTATTATAACCAAGTGGCAAACTAGAGATATATTCTTTTATGTTGGCCACATCTGCAGCATACATCAATCGTTCTTTATCTATTTTATCAACTCCAATTGCTATATTATTAGCAATTGTATCACTAAAAATAAACCCTTCTTGCATAACTGCTCCGATGTTATTACGCCATGCTTTTTGCGAAATATTTTTAAGTTGGGTATTCCCTAAATTAATTTCGCCATTATTAGGCTCATAGAATTTTAGCAATAACTTCATTAAAGTAGTTTTTCCGCTTCCACTGACACCTACAATAGCAGTTACTTTGTGCGCAGGAATAATTAGGTTTAGACTATCTAAAACTGGAATATCTGAACCTAAATATCGATACGACAACTCTTTGATGATTATATCACTATCTTGTGGAACATCTTGTGTCTGATGCTCTTCTTGTTGCACCTCATCTTCTTTATCATGGATTTCGGATAAACGAGCTAATGATATTTTTGCATCTTGTACTTCTCGTACAAACTCAATAAGTTGGGTAATGGGTCCATTTAAACTTCCTACAATAGAACTTATAGCCAACATCATCCCAAGTGTAATCTGACCATCGATTACCAATTTTGCCGAAAGGAAAATTATAAAAATATTCTTTAATTCATTAATAACTGATGACCCTATTGTTTGTGTTTGCTCTAAAACCAATCCTTTTATAGAAACACGAAACAGCCTTGCCTGTACATATTCCCATCCCCATCTTTTTTGCTTTTCGGCATTATGCAGTTTTATTTCCTGCATTCCGTTTATAAGTTCCATAACTTTACTTTGCTCCTGACTAACCTCAGAGAATCGCTTATAATCAAGTTCTTCTCTTCGTTTTAAGAATAAGGTTATCCATCCGAAATACAATATACTTCCCGCAAAAAACACTAAGAATATCTGAAGATTATAATAAGCCAAAACGCCACCCATTATAATCATATTGATTACTGAGAACAATACATTTAACGATGAAGTGGTAAGAATTCTTTCTATACGACGATGGTCGTTTATTCGTTGCATGATATCTCCTGTCATCCTCACATCAAAAAATGAGATTGGCAAATTCATTAACTTAATGAAGAAATCCGAAATTAAAGAGATATTTATTCGTGTGGATAAATGCAATAATATCCAACTCCTTATAAGTTCCAATCCTGTCCTTCCTGCAAAAAGAAAGAGTTGCGCAAACAGAATTAAATAAATAAAATGTATGTTTTGATTTTGTATTCCAACATCGACAATACTCTGGGTAAGAAAAGGAAAAATAAGCTGCAACAAACTACTCGCTAGCAAACTTATACTCAACTGAATTAAAAACGATTTATATCGTAAAACATATTGCGATAACAATCCAAATCCTAAGCCTTTTTTATCTTCTTTATCAAAGTCTGATTGAAAAAAGCGCGGAGTAGCCTCTAACAATAAAGCGATTCCTTCTTGTGTAGAATTATCTGCATTATTTCCTATCCAAAATTTAATAAAGTCTTTCTGATTATATTCTATCAATCCAAAGGCTGGATCTGAAATATAATAAACCCCTTTTTTTATTTTATAAAGGACAACATAATGTTCTTTGTTCCAATGCAAGACACAAGGCAACGGAGCTTCTTCTAAACTTTGCACATTCAGCTTTACCCCTAAAGTTCTAAAGCCAATTTTCTCAGCTGCATCGCTTAAAAATAACAAATTACTCCCTTCTCGTGTGGTCTCACTATAATCACGTAGCTCTTGGATATTTATGGACTTTCCATAATACTTGGCTATAATTTTCAAACAGGTAGGTCCGCAGTCCTTAAAATCTGCTTGTATATAATTTGGGAATTTTTTCAATTTTAAATCTTGTTTTACAAGGACAATATAGCATTTTTTTTCACAACCTAATATAAAATAATAAAGAGGAAATTACATCCTCTTTATCATCTTTTCCAATAAGAATAAACTAACTCTTAACAAATTATAATTTTATTTTAGAAATATATTTAACAACAAACTCCTAAAACATTTATGACTCGTCGTTTAAATTAAAACCTTGATCAAGTCCTTTACTTAAGGCTCAATCGGTGGATCTATAAGCTCTATACGACAAGGAGGCGCACAAGATCTATGATATCTTTTACATGTATTTGTAGAAGGATCAATACAATCCATCAAACCTCCTTGAATACTTTTTTGC
Organism: Flavobacterium sp. EDS; assembly: GCF_020991525.1. Classification (NCBI taxonomy): domain Bacteria; kingdom Pseudomonadati; phylum Bacteroidota; class Flavobacteriia; order Flavobacteriales; family Flavobacteriaceae; genus Flavobacterium; species Flavobacterium sp. EDS. Next base: position 333,982 of record NZ_JAJMOZ010000004.1, on the reverse strand, counting down.
TCATTTTTAGTTAATTTCTGAGCTCCTTCTAAATTTAAAATAGCTTTTAACATAATAAAATAACTTTTAGAATTAATTAATAAAAACATCAATATTTCCTACAACGAGCATAATTTTCAAAAAACAATCTTGCTAAAATAAACAGTACATCCTTTGATTTTTTTGCTCATTACTATATTAGTTTTCCGTAAACCCGTTTGAATATCCTAACAGGAATTAACTTAAGCGTTCAACGCTTTAACAAAATGTAGTGAAAACTAAACTTGGCATTCAATATACTTACAATCAGGATATGCAATACCATCTTCAGGACAACAAACCTCCCAGTTTGTTTGCCCTCCTTGAATACTTTTTTGCTCATTTTCAGTTAATTCTTGAGCACCTTTTATTTTTGAAATATTCTTTAACATGATATATCTATTAGAATTGAACAAATTGAATTAACAAGGCACACAACGCCATTCTAATTCACCCTCTACTAATACTTTACGTGCGCAAAATCCAGTTTCGCAAATAGGAGCGCCACCTGCACTAATCATTTTTTGTTCATTTTTGGTTAGCTTATGAGCTCCTTCTAAGTTTAAAATTGTTTTTAACATGATATATAATTTTAGGTTAATACTACACTATAGTGACTAGAACTAGACACTTATATTCTTATTTATTACAACATACATGCAGTTCCTCTTGGTACGCACACACATTCTACATCTGGACAGCAAAGAATAACACATGCACCACCATTAACAACTTTTTGCTCATTTTTAGTTAACTCTTGAGCGCCTTTTAGATTTAAAATACTTTTCAACATAATTGATTTTTTTTTTAAAATATGATTATTTAAAACTTACTTTTATTTTGTTTTCAACTACTTTATTGTCCATTGCAAGGAACACATCTCCCCATAGCGTTATCTGCCCAACAATATTCTACACCACCAACTGGCGCACAAGTATCCTTAGGTTTTTCTGTACCTCCTTTAATTGCCTTTTGTTCAATCTTCGTTACTTTTTGAACTCCTTTTAGATTTAAAATATCTTTTAGCATAATTTATTATTTTAGGATTTATTACCGCTCCATTCTATTTTAACAGAATCGAAGCTATTTAACGGTTATTTAAAAAAATTAAATACAAAGATCAGATGGTCTTCTGCATGGCCCTCCTTCAAAATATTGACATGTACCACTTGGACAAAATTTACCTGGTTCAGGAACCCATCCTCCGTTAATATCCTTTTGCTCATTTTTAGTTAATTCCTGAGCACCTTTTAATTTTAAAATCGATTTTAACATAACTGATATTTTTAAAATTTGATTAATATTTTACTATTTTTAAGGATATTTTAATTAAATAATAAGGAAGATTATGATTAATTAAAACTATCGTTTAAATTATAATTTCCTAACAAGGAGCCATCATAATTGAACATTGATTATCTCCAATATACATCGGTCTATAATTACGATTATATCTCTTGCAAGATTCTTCATCTAGATTTAGGATAACATAAGAATTACATTCTCCATCTGGTGGAATTTGCCCACCATTAATCTCTTTTTGCGCATTTTTAGCTATTCTTTGAACTCCTTCTAAATTTAAAATATTCTTTAACATAATTTGGTTTTTGATTTTATTAATACTTTGATTCATTTGAAAACATTTGAAATTTAAGATTCTATTTAATTACATAAATTCCTAAATTTCCATGCAAACAGTATTTGGTGGAGCACATACACATATATTCTGATTAGGACAGCATACGATACTTTCTCCAGCTTGACATGTTTTAGCACCTCCATTAATAGATTTTTGCTCATTTGCAGTCAATACTTGAGCTCCTTTTAATTTTAAAATTGATTTTAACATGATTTGGTTTTTTGATTTTGTTATTACTTCAATCATTTTAAGACACTTGAAGCTTGTGTCTATATTTAAAAACTAAGACATAAAAAGTAAACCTATGTCTAGTCTGAGATGATTAACACTCGGCATAACTATTTGGCCTACAAATCTCATTAAACCTACAATCAGATACACATTTACTTCCTGTTGGACATGAACCATCAAGGTTACAAGCTCTACCTCCATGAAAAGTTTTTTGCTCACTTCTTGTTAATTCTTGTACTCCTGCTAAATTTAAAATGGTTTTTAACATAATGTTTTTTTTGAATTTGTTAATATTTCTAATCATTTTAAGACAAATAAAGCTATGTCATTACTTGTAAGAATTCCATAAGCATTTTTACATATACACTAAAGAATCCCTCTCTATTGTTTCGTTGTTTTCTAAAATATCATTAATAAAATATTTCAGTTCACTTAATTCATATTCACTTGGATATAGCCTTGTGTTTAAAATTTTTACTGGTGTATAATTAAATTCATTTTGTGAACACCAATCATATTGCTCTTGAATTTGCTGATTAACTTTCATAGAAATGGAATCGACAGTCCATTTTTTTAGCCATAGCTCCAATCCCATTTTTTTTATGTGCCAATCAGATATTGCCTCTACAATATTTTCCTGATTAACATTATTAATCATTAACAACCTCTCTACAACAACTTTATAAGGGTTTTGATTATTATCAGGGTTAATATTAAAAAGCACATTTAAAGATATTTTCTCTGGAAATTTCCAAATTAATTCAAATGCTTCTTGAAAGGCCTTATGGCAATGTCCACAACTCGGACTTATTATTATAGAAATTTTCGCTGTAGCATTACTATTACCAAAATGTATTCCTTCTAATTTATCGAACCCTTCTAGCGTAGTAATCTCTTTAGATAAGAATTCAAAGAGAGTAAAGTTCCTTCTAAACTTAGTTAAGTTCTTTACCGATTCCTCTGCTTTTAATCTAGCTTCAATAACTGGTTTTACCACAGACCATAATAACGAAACAACGATTAAAGAAAACAAATATTGAAAAAGATTGGTCAATGTAAAATTCACTCTAAAGCCTGATTCATAAGCCCATACTATTCCTTGAATTATCATTAAAGTAGCAATAGACAAACACAATACACACCATTTTTTCACTTGAAATTTCTGAACCCAAATAGAATATACAATCACTGGCAAAGCCATTAAACTCAGAAAACCAACAAGAAAAGAATTTGTTGACCCTATTAATATTGCTAGTACCGAAGTCATAAAAAAGAGTAACGGTAAATCTGAAAAGCTTAACCATTTGTTAGCCCCTTCATTGTCTGATTTAATAACAGATTCACAAGAAGTACTTGGATTAATATTACACAACTTAGAAACAATCTGATTATCGATACCAAATTTCTCTTGAACAATAAAAACACTAATTAACAATCCTAACAAGGAAGTAATTAAAAGACCATAGTCATATATTTTATAATCATTATAGAAACTAGATAACACAATTAATGCTAAAAATAAAATACCGTATTTTAACCACTTAGGGTTTTCACTTACGATTTTTTCTTCTTGAGCTTCATTTGCCTCTATTGCCAATACCACACCATTCCAACCCTCTGAAAAATCATCAATCGCTAATGTAACTCTCTTTCCTTTTTCTGTTTCAATCACAACAGAAGATTCTGTTTTATCAACCAGAACTAGATCATTATTAAAAATTGCTAGAAAAGAATTAGGTAATTCATTCAATTGTTCTTTTGGAACTTTTATAACAATATTATCTATTGATAATGTATTTAATGAATCTGTAATAGCAAAAAGACTTGGATAGTTGGGATGCGAAAGGAACAGATCCTCGAACTCCTTTTTAGCGTTTAAAAAATTATTCAATTCAAGGTACTTGTCAACTAATTTAATCATGGTGATAATCTTAATTATTACGAAAAGGAACATCACAAATATTACTAATCTTTCAGATAAAAAAAGTTAAATTTTCAATTTTATAAAAAAAATGAATACATAATTTATAAATAGTTAAGCATTTTAAACACGCTTAATTAAATATAAATCAGATATTTACAGAAATCAAAAACGAGAAAACATTACCAAAACTACAATCCAAATTATCACAATAGCTTTTACCTAATTTTGATATTCTAACAAATAAACATATGAAAAAGTCTGCCTTAACATTGAACGATTTTAAAAAAAATGAACTTCCGAAAAAACATTACAAAATGGTTATTGGAGGTGAAGAACCAATAACAGATCCTACTACAGATCCTAAAATGATAGCAAGTATTATCCCGCCAGGAACAGTGAGACCTCCTGGTCAAACTTAGTAGAGGAATAAATTAGAAACTACAGTTTTACCCTCAGAATTCTGTAGTTTCTAGTTTTTTAGTAAACTGAGTTGGTGTTACTCCAGTTCTTTTACTAAAGGATTTTGTAAAAGAAACTGCATTTTTAAAACCTACACTCTCGGCAAGCGCCTGAGTTGAATATTTTCTATATTTTGGATTCGCTATTAATTCGTTGATAACATAATTAATCTTTAATTCATTTGAATATTCACTAAAAGTTTTACCAAACCTCTTATTTACAACATAAGATAAATAACTGGTGTTTGTCTTAATTTTCTTAGCTACAGATTGTTGAGTGAAATCTGAATTTAGATAATAAAACTTCTTTTCTAACTGTTTTAATTTTTCGAATATTTCTTCTTCTTTCTCTGAATCTAAATTCATTTTAGCAACCATTTTAGGCACACTATCTATAACGACTTCAGTCTCATTTATTACTTCTGGAATTGTATTGTTCAACTCTAATCTTTGTTTATACTCTTCGATTAAAGCATTTACTTTTCTGTCTGTTTCTCTTTTTTTCTTAATACTTTTTACGTACAAAACAACCAAAACAACCACCAGTCCTACAAGAATAAAAATCATCAAATTCCAAAATCTAATTTTATTCTGATTTTTAGACTGAAGCTCTTCCATCTCTTTTTTGACATTCACATTACCCAATCGAAAATTAATTTCTAAAGCTTCATTATCAATTTTTGACTGAATGGTCTCGAACTTATCAAAGTATTTTTCAGAATATTTTAATGCTTCTTGAGGTTCATTTTTGATGGTATAAATCTTGGCTAAATAGTAATTAGAGTTAATATAATACAAGTCATCTACCTTGGTAAGGTTATATATAGAATCTACTTTTTTGAAAAAATACAATGACTTATCGTATTCTTTTGTTTCAAAGAATAAACTTCCCAGATTGTAACTAGCAGAAAATAACTCGGGAAGTAATTTATTCTCTTCACTAAACAACAAGACATCATAATATATCTTTTCAGCATTAGCCAAATCATGCTTCATAAAATAAATATTCCCTAAACTCATTTTAGAATTTAGTTTTGTATTTAAATAGTTATTAGAATATAAAATTGCTTTTGTGTAGTACTGTTTTGCTGAATCTAAAAGCTTCGGATTAGAATAATTTTTCCCGTAAGCCTTCTCAAAGGCTCGTCCTAAATTAAAATTAATATTACTCTTGTAGTTTGTGAATTTTTCTTCCGAAAATGAATATTTAATCTTATCTGTTATTTTATTTGACTCTTTGAGAGATAAAATTGCAACCTTATAATTTCCTACTTCAACATTGATTAATGAAATATTCATGTAGAATTTGACCATTCGTATTAAATCATTCTCCTTCTTAGCAATATCCAAACCTTTTTCAAATTTATCAAAAGCGGCTTTCAGATTATTTTTCCTCCAGTCTATAAGTCCTCCATAATTTAATAGATCACTATTCAATATGCTTTTTTCTTTTGATTGCTTTAGTTTTCCTAAAAACACAAAAGCTTGCTGGTAATACTTATTTGATTTAACACTATCTCCTTTAATTTGAAACAAATATGCTTTGGCTCCACTTGCAAAACCTTTATGCAAATAGTTACCCGATTTCTCTATTTTATTTACAAAAACAAGAGCACTATCTGCATTAGAGTTTGTATATAACCTCACTTTATCTTGTAATAAAACATATTTTTTATTGCTTAATTCCGAATTTTTCTGAGAAAAAACGGCACTTGTAATAAAAAGAAATAGGAGGCATTTAACAAATTTCATTAACTTTTTAATTTTGAATTATTCCAAATTTAGTGCAATAATACCAATAAGCAAATAATAATTTACAGCAGAAAATATAAAATAATCACAATTTTATTCTGATTATTATTTATAAATCCTTAAAAAATATAACAATTTACTTTTGTTTTGTTATATCTATATTGTGTAAATTTGTTTTTGAAAAAAAACATAAATTATGAAACCAGACCTATTTCAAGCACCAGATTATTATAACCTAGACGACTTATTAAGCGACGAACATAAACTCGTAAGAGATTCAGCCCGAGCATGGGTAAAAAGAGAAGTATCTCCTATTATCGAAGAGTTTGCGCAAAAGGCAGAATTCCCAAAACAAATCATAAAAGGCTTAGGAGAAATAGGTGGTTTCGGCCCTTATATACCTGTAGAATATGGTGGAGCAGGACTAGATCAAATTTCTTACGGTTTAATTATGCAAGAAATTGAACGTGGTGATTCAGGAGTTCGTTCAACTTCATCTGTTCAATCATCATTAGTAATGTATCCTATTTGGAAATACGGAAACGAAGAACAAAGAATGAAATATTTACCTAAGCTTGCCACTGGTGAATTTATTGGTTGTTTTGGATTAACGGAGCCTAATCATGGTTCTGACCCTGGAAGTATGATTACCAACTTCAAAGACATGGGAGACCATTACTTATTAAACGGGGCAAAAATGTGGATATCAAATGCTCCATTTGCTGATATCGCTGTAGTTTGGGCCAAAAATGAAGAAGGCAGAATACATGGTTTAATTGTTGAACGTGGCATGGAAGGATTTACAACGCCAGAAACTCACAATAAATGGTCACTTCGAGCATCATCTACTGGAGAATTAATATTTGACAATGTAAAAATCCCAAAAGAAAACCTATTACCAAATAAATCTGGATTAGGAGCTCCTTTAGGATGCTTAGATTCGGCTCGTTACGGAATCGCATGGGGTGCAATTGGCGCCGCAATGGATTGTTATGACACTGCTCTAAGATATGCCAAAGAAAGAATCCAATTCGACAAACCAATAGCAGGAACTCAATTACAACAAAAGAAATTAGCCGAAATGATTACTGAAATCACAAAAGCACAATTACTAACTTGGCGTTTAGGAGTTTTAAGAAACGAAGGAAGAGCAACAACTGCTCAAATTTCGATGGCAAAAAGAAACAATGTCGACATGGCAATAAACATCGCTCGCGAAGCCAGACAAATATTAGGCGGAATGGGAATTACTGGTGAATACTCAATCATGCGTCACATGATGAACCTAGAAAGTGTTATTACCTATGAAGGAACTCATGACATCCATTTATTAATTACTGGAATGGATATTACTGGGATATCAGCTTTTAAATAGAAATCATCTATTAAAAAATATATAAAATCAATTCAAAAGCTTCTTCTTACCAAGAAGCTTTTTTATATTTGTAAAAAATTACCAGCATGAATATTGAGACTATAAACAATAGCATTCAACCTCAAAAAGACCTACTATTACAGCATCCTTTATATAAAAAAATTCAAAGTATTGATGACTTACATTGCTTTCTAGAAAGTCATGTATATGCAGTTTGGGATTTTATGTCTTTACTAAAAGCACTACAATCAAAACTTACTTGCACAACAACACCTTGGTTCGCCAGCAAAAACCCTGAAACGAGATACCTAATCAATGAAATTGTACTGGCAGAAGAAACAGATCTAAGTATTGATGGCCGTCGCCTAAGTCACTACGAAATGTATCTTGAAGCAATGGAAGATTGTGGAGCAAGTACAAAAAGTATCGAAGGTTTTCTAAATGAAGTAAACTCTTTACAAAATATATTTGTCGCAATTAAACAAAGCCAATTACACCCTAATATTAAAGCCTTCTTAGACTTTACTTTTAGAGTAATTGAAGAAGGTAAACCACACGAAATTGCCGCAGCTTTTACTTTTGGAAGAGAAGATTTGATTCCAAATATGTTTACTGCAATTTTAAGAAATTTTCAAGAAAACTTTCCTGACACAGATTTAAGCAAGCTTATATATTATTTTGAAAGACATATTGAACTTGACGCAGATGAACATGGCCCTATGGCAATGAAAATGATTACTGATTTATGTGAAAACAATCCGAAAAAATGGTCTGAAGTTCAAGAAATATCTATCCTCTCTCTAGAGAAAAGAATTGGATTGTGGAATGCTATTGAAGAAAAAATTAGCATAAAAATTGAAATGGTGTAAAAACCAAAATAGTATTTTTAGCGTAAGTATTATTGAGAACTACGAATATCTTAATAACCCTATTATGAAAAATGCATTCAAAATAATACTTACACTTTTAATAGCAATCCCTACCATTAGCTGTGATTCTGAAAGCGAAACACCTAAAACACCTACAGCTATTGTCCCACCTGTTATTACAACACCACCTCTCGTTGCAAAAACAATAAATTATTTAGCCCTTGGCGATAGCTATACCATTGGTCAAAGCGTATGCGAAACTTGTAACTACCCTGAACAATTACAACGCAACCTGTCGAATACATACCCAACAACATCTTTTTCGCTAAAAATCATTGCAAAAACAGGCTGGACAACCTCCAACTTATTGTCGGCTATTAAGACTGAGAATCCAAGCTCAAATTACGATTTAGTAACATTATTAATAGGAGTTAACAATCAACTTCAAAATACCCCTTTTTCTGTATACGAAAAGGAATTCCCTGAATTGGTAAGCAAAGCTGTTTTTTTAGCAAAGGAAGAAAAATCTAATGTTATCGTTATTTCTATACCCGACTATGCTTACACTCCTTTTGGGCAATCGCCATTATCTGATAACAAAAAAATCTCATTAGAAATAGACAAATACAATGCGTTTGCAGAAAATTATTGCAAAACCAATAACATCCAATTTGTCAATATAACTGATATTACGCGACAAGGGTTATCCAATCCTAGTTTAGTTACTCAAGACGGATTACATCCTTCAGAATCTGCATACACCTTATTTGTTGAACGCATATTGCCTATAGCAAAACTTGCTATAAATTAAAAAGGCGAGAAAAATTTTCTCGCCTTTTTAATTATTTTTTAATATTCTGGGGCCAATTCTAGCTCTAACCCTTCTAAACTTTCTGTTATTGGAATTTGACATCCCAAACGACTATTAGGCTTAACATAAAAAGCTTCTGAAAGCATCGCCTCTTCTTCATCTCCCATTTCTGGCAATTCTACATCATTTAGTACATAACACTGACAAGATGCACACATCGCCATTCCACCACAAGTTCCTTCTACAGGAAGCTCATAAGCTTTACACAGCTCCATTACATTCATTGCCATATCAGTTGGAGCCTGAAGTTCATGAACAACTCCTTCTCTATCTTTGATCTTTATTAATACATCCATTTTTAAATTATCCGAATTTTGATTATTAACGCATTTTAAGAAAACAAAAATACATTATCTTTTCAAAATACTAATTGCTACGTTTAAAAGAAAATGCATATTCTTTCGAATTATCCTTTAACTGCATTTTTAATCCTATAATATTGTCTTTATTAAGTATTGTAGCCAATGCAACAACCGAAAAATAATCATTTCCGTTCTGAAAAATAAGAGTACCTTCATACGTAGCATTAACAATACCCTGTTTATCTGTTGTTGATCTTATTTTTCGAGGATGTGAAAACTCTGCACTTGTATAACTTTGTTTGTTTCTAAACTTGGCTCTTCCTTCTGAGAGGTTATACAAAAAGTCATAACTAGTAATTCTGAAACTAGCTTCATCAGATTCAGATGTAGGCGAAATAACTATCTGACCTGTAAATTTAAAGTCAGACCATTCTTCATATTCATTAACCCAAGCTTTATCTACATATAGATTTTCACTGATTTGTTGCGCATAAGTAGAAGAAGTAAAAATTAACAGAACTATTAGTTTAAAATAATTATTCATAAATATTAAGGTTTGAGGTTATAGCGCAAATTTAAGTTAAATTTTTACTAAATACCACTGAAAACCTTCTAATTCTTAACACTTTTTTTTACCAAAACTAACTTAATCTGTTATTTAAATGATTATTCGTTAATTTAAACATCATTTTCTTATTAATTAATTTAATTTCAAAATGAAAACAACCTCATTTTGTAGATATACCACTAAACTTCAAAAATAGCTATACAAATGCCAAAACATTCACATTAACACTAGTGATTACCTAAGATAAACCAAAAAAGAGAAAATCATTTTAACTATAGAAAACCACTACAATTACATAATATTTACCACAGTTTCTATCTGTGGAGCAAATTTTTTGATTGTAGTTTCTACTCCTGCTTTAAGTGTCATTTGATTTACACTACAGCTTGTGCAGGCTCCTTCAAGACGAACCTTAACATGTTTATCATCTTCTATAGAGACCAATGTTATATCTCCACCGTCTGAATTCAAAAATGGTCTGATTTCATCTAGAGCTTTTAAAACATTGCTTGTTAATTCTTCTGTTGTCATAATTTTAATATTCAATTAGAGAAAGAGGCAATTAAAAAATGTATCAATTAGATAATTAGAAGAATTATAAATCAAAAAGGCTAAACTCTCTAATTTTACAAAACTGCTAATTATCTAATATCTTAATTATCTAATTTTTCTCATTATCTAAATTATCTAATTTATCTAATTTATTTTTTCTTTACTGCAGAACATCCTGCCATTGTTGTAATTTTTATTGCTTCGGTAGCAGGCAAACTTTCATTACGATTTACCACTTCTTGCACAACGTTTCTAGTAATCTCCTCAAAAACAGTTTCGATAGCTGATGCTGTTTGTAGAGCTGCAGGTCGACCGTAATCCCCAGCCTCACGAATAGACTGTACGATTGGAACTTCTCCTAAAAACGGGACACCTAAATCTTCTGCTAAATTCTTAGCTCCTTCTTTTCCAAAGATATAATATTTATTTTCAGGTAATTCCTCTGGTGTAAAATAAGCCATATTTTCTATAATACCTAAAACAGGCACATTGATGTTATCTTGCATAAACATCGAAACTCCTTTTTTAGCATCTGCTAAAGCTACAGCTTGCGGAGTACTTACTACAACCGCTCCAGTTATAGGAAGTGATTGCATGATTGAAAGATGAATATCACCAGTTCCTGGAGGTAAATCAATTAACATAAAGTCTAATTCTCCCCAATCAGCATCAAAAATCATCTGATTTAAAGCTTTAGAAGCCATTGGACCTCTCCATATTACTGCTTGACTTGGCGCAGTAAAAAATCCAATAGAAAGTATTTTAACTTCATAACTTTCAATAGGCTTCATTTTTGACTTTCCATCAACTAAAATTGAAACTGGTTTTTCCGCTTCTACATCAAACATAATTGGCATAGATGGCCCATAGATATCAGCATCTAATACTCCAACTGAAAAACCCATCTTAGCTAATGTAACAGCTAAATTTGCTGTTACTGTCGATTTACCAACTCCTCCTTTTCCAGAGGCTACAGCAATAATATTTTTAATACCTGGTATTGCACGACCTTTAATTTCGTTTTTCTCAGGTGTTTCAACTTTAATATTTACTTTAATTTTTGCATCTGCAGAAACTAACTCATGAATTGTTTTTTTAACATCGTCCTCTGCACGTTTTTTTATGTGCATCGCTGGTGTGTGCAAAACTAAATCAACTACAACCTCATCACCAAAAGTTATAACATTTGCAACTGCTCCACTTTCAACCATATTCTTGCCTTCTCCAGCTATAGTAATCGTCTCTAAAGCTTTAAGGATTTCTTTTCTGTCTAATTTCATTTTAACTTACTATTTTCTATTGACAATAATCGCTTCAAAAACTATATTAATTTAAACCGATTTCGGATTACAAAGATAACTGATTAAGTTCTTATTCTAACGGTTTTAAATTGGATTTATTGATAGGTTAATCGTTTGAAGTTATTGCTAAATCATTTTTCACGAATAATAAAACATTTCACTAACAAGAGATTTATTTTTTTCAAATTGCAAAATCAAGTATTCAATGATATATAAATATAATATTATTAAATATAGCAATTAAATTTTCCCTACCTTTATTAATACATTGAGTGCCAGACTTTTTTTAACATGTCACCGTATTAATCAAATAATTATGAGAAAAATTACTTTATTATCCGCAATCCTAATGTTGGCATTTTCCTTGACTTCATTTAACTCCAACAAAAAACATATTTTATTTGATGAGTACCCTCCATTTTTTAATGTTCATAAAGAAACTAATAACAGCAAAACAATCACCGGAATTAACAATGCTACAATTGCTTCTTTCTTTAAAAACTATCCCAAATTCAGCACTTATCAATCTGATGTAGATCAGCTTTATAAAAGTCGAAATTATAAAATGATATGGTATGACAATAATGAACTTATAGAATTTGCTCATTTGTTATATCAAAAAGTAAACATGCTTGAAAAAGAGGGAGTAAAATCGACTGTACCATACAGAGATCAAATTGATTTTATTTTTAACGAAACCGAAGCCAATAAGCCTTCACAATCCGACACAGAATTATTACTAACTTCTTTATATGTCTTTTACACTAACAAAGTCTATGAAGGACTTGACGCAAAACAAGTTCAGAATTTAGGATGGTTTTTACCCAAAAAAAGCATCTCTTATGACAAATTATTAGATTCTTTATTAGTTGATCCGAAGTTATTAGATAAAGGAAAAATAGGCTTATTTAGTCAATATTATAAATTACGTGATGTTTTAGACAAATACCGTAAAATTCAAAAAACCAATGATTGGGAACCAATAACTATGGATCCATCAATACAAATACTAAAACCTCTTGATAGCTCAAAAACTATTGGACAAATCAGACATCGTTTAGTGGTTCTTGGAGATTTAAAACAAGACTCCAAAAGAAATGTATACGACCAAGAACTAATGGATGCTGTTTTAAATTATAAAAGAAAATATGGTTTAGCATTAAATTACAAAATTGATGCAGAACAAATTAGTCAGATGAATGAGCCTATCGAGGACCGCATAAGAACAATTATGCTAAATATGGAACGTTGCCGATGGATTCCTGCAGAATTAGAAAAAGGTAAAGAATATGTAATGGTAAATATTCCTTCTTACCATTTAGTTTATGTAAAAAACGGAGCTTACGAATTGGTTTCGGATGTTTTTGTTGGATCTAGACTTAACAAAACAGTAATTTTTAGTAGCAAAATGGACCGAATCGTATTTAGCCCATATTGGACAGTTCCGCAAAGTATTGTCAAAAATGAGCTAAGGTCTTTAATAGCTTCTGATAAGAATTATTTAAAAGACCACAACATGGAGTGGTTCAACGGTACTATCAGGCAAAAGCCAGGGCCAAATAATTCTTTAGGATTAGTAAAATTCTTGTTTCCGAACCCAAATGACATCTACATGCATGATACTCCTGCCAAAAGTTTATTTCTTGCTCAAGACAGAGCTTTTAGTCATGGTTGTATAAATGTTCAAAAAGCAAAAGACCTTGCAGTTGCCATCCTGAAAGATTATCCAGACTGGCCTATTGATCGTATTGATAATGCTATGAGTGGAGAAAAAGAAACTGTTTGCATGCTAAAAAACAAAATACCTGTTTATATTGGATACTTTACGGCTTGGGTAAATGATGCAGGCGAAATCAGTTTTTACAAAGATGTATATGATAGAGATAGTAGTTTATCCTCACTATTGTTTCCTGACAAAACAGTTAACTAACAATTCATCAAGCTAAAACATAGTTTACAAATAATTACACTTTACCAATTATTCTATATTATTTGGTTCAAAAAAAAAGACCCGACCAGCGATTACACTGTCGGGTCTGGAACCAAAACTCAATTCTAATTAATTGCTCAGATTAATTATTCGTATTTAAGATATTTAAGTATATCTATCTTAGTTATTTGATATGCTTTTGCCAAAACGATTACCAAAGTTAACAAAAGCAACACAACCAATGCAACAATAAATGGCAAGAATGAAACATCAATCCTAAAAGCAAAATTCTCCAACCATTTATTAAGTAAAAAATAGGCAGGAAAGATTCCTATTACAAAGCCTATAAGGCAAAAAAGCACATATTGTTTCGACAATTCTTTAAGTAAAGCATCTGTTTCTGCGCCAAGTGTTTTTCTGATTGCAATTTCTTTCAACCTTCTTTCCATTGAAAATGATGCTAATGCAAATAAACCGAAAATCGCAATAATAATCACAATAACATTAAGTACAAAAAACAAATTTTTCTGTTTTATCTGCTCATTATATGTTTTTGCAAATGCCTTATCTACAAACTGATAATTAAAAGGATAATCAGGATTGATATTCTTTTGCCAGTAAGTCTCTAATTTAGACAATGTTTCAGTCAAGTTCTCAGGTGAAACTTTTACATATATATTCTCTAAATTATCCCATTTTAAGGTTTTAATATTGACAAAAACCATCGGTGGAACTTTATTTTTAAAACCTAGAATATGAAAATCTTTTACCACACCTACAATCTTAAATTTTAAATTGCCATCTTTATTTCCCCAACCAGAACTAATTACCGTATTTATGGGGTTTTTAAGATTTAACATCTTAGCACAAGTTTCGTTTATCAACCAATTATTTATTGTATCTAATGCATATTGAGGCGATAAATCTCGTCCTTGACTCATCTTAATTTTCATCATTTCAAGAAAACCAAAATCCATTGTTACATTTTGAGGTTGAACAAAAATGCCATTGTGCTTAAATCCTGAACTTGAATTCGCTCCTTGACCAAAGGAACCCGCAAAAGTAGAAACATGTTTAACGCCAGTTATTTTCATCAATTCATCTCTGGTCGTAAAATACTTTTCTAATCTTTTTTCTTGGTCTTTATAATTAAATGAAATACTAATTACTTGACTTCCGCTGAAACCTAAATCTTTATTCATCATATAACTTACTTGAGAATAAACAACTAATGCTCCTATGATAAAAAAGGCTGCAATTGTAAACTGAAAAATCAACATCGAATTCCTAATCCAGATACCACTTTTACTCCTCGAAAAATTCCCTCTTAAAACTTTTAATGTTTCAAAATTAGCCACATAAACAGCAGGAAATATACCCGCCAGAATAATTACAATAACAAAAATAATGATGATTTGCAGATAAAATTCAGCCCCGTGCATCGCAAGTGTTTTACCCAAAAAGTCATTAAAAAAAGGCAAAGAAAGCTCTACAATTGCTAACGCCAAAAGAATAGCGAAAACAACAATTATTGCTGTTTCGAATATAAACTGCCAGATAATTTGAGATTTATTTGCTCCAACAATTTTTCGTACACCAACTTCTTTAGCTCGTTTAATTGCTGATGCTGTTGCTAAATTAATATAGTTTACTAAGGATAATGCCAAAATAAGTCCAGACAAACCTACCATAATATACAATAACTGCAAATCCCCTCTACCTTCTGGATAACTCCCTCCAATCCTAGAACCTATGCCATAAAGTCGAGCCTCTTTTAGCCGATCCAAAATAATAGTAATAACTCCATTATCTTTCACATATTGCTCAACAGTCTGTCCATTTTCTTTCGCATCTTTCATTGTTCGGTTAACGAAATCCACATGTTGCATTTTCTTTAAAACACTTGCGGCATCTGTTCCTTTTTTCACCTTTATACAAAGCGAATGACTAAAGTTCCCCCAATGATCCATTTCATACTCTTTCAAAAGCCCTCCGAAAACATAATTAGGTTCAACAGAAGATGGTCTCATGATTTTATAAACTGCTTTTACAATAAAAACATTTCCATCCTTGACAAGAGTTTTCCCTATAGGATCTTCATTTTTAAAAACCACTTTTGCTTCGTCTTCCGAAATGGCAACACTATTTTTCTCTTTAAGAATATCTTTTTTAGCACCTTTAACAATTGGAAATGGAAATATTTCAAAAAAATCGTAATCAGCAACTATGATTTTTTTACCCATCCATTTTTGATTGTTATATTTGAGTATATCTTCATAATACCAACTATCAAAAAAAGTAATATTTTCAATTTCAGGAATTGTAGCCTTACATGTTACTCCAAAGGGAACTGGACTTGAATTCCATATATTCTCTGTTGCGCCATCTATACTATTAAGAACCTGATATACATTCTCCTTCTCAGGATTCCATTGATCATACGAATTCTCATTGTTCCAATATAAAATTGCAAAAATAACTCCTGCAATTCCTATGCTTAATCCTAATACATTTAAAAACGAAAACAGTTTGTTTTGCTTTAAATGATAAACAAATATTTTTATCCAGTTAAATATCATCTTATTTATGATTTAGTTTGATTGATTGATTGATTTAAAATGTTTTATAAAAACAATGTTTTACAAAATTCTATCACTACTATAATTACTATTGTTATCAATTTTATCATGATTTCTATACTTTAAAAACATCTACATTTCTTTGATTTAATTTTTCCGAAAAAATAATCCCATCTTTCATGTGAATTGTTTTTTGAGAAAAAGATGCGTCGTAATCCGAATGCGTTACCATAAGTATTGTTGCTCCTTTGGCATGCAGATCAGTTAAGAGCTCCATAACTTCGTTACCATTTTTACTATCTAAGTTTCCTGTTGGCTCATCTGCCAAAATAATCTTAGGATCATTTACTAAAGCTCTTGCAACTGCAACACGTTGTTGCTGTCCTCCTGAAAGCTGTTGCGGAAAATGTTTTAATCGATGAGAAATATTTAACTTCTCTGCAATTGCTCCTACTTTTTGTTTTCTATCAGACACCTTCACATTATTGTAAATTAAAGGCAGCTCTATATTATCATAAACTGATAGCTCATCGATAAGATTGAAATTTTGAAAAATAAATCCAATATTTTCTTTACGTACATTAGCTCTTCCTTTTTCTTTAAGTCCAACCATTTCGTTATCCAATAATTTATAACTTCCACCGCTTGCACTATCCAAAAGCCCGATTATATTAAGCAAAGTAGATTTTCCACAACCCGAAGGCCCCATTATTGTTAAGAAATCACCTTTTTTTATCTTTAAATTAATTCCGCTTAACGCTGCTGTTTCTACTTCTTCCGTTCTAAAAACTCTAGTTAAATCTTGTATTGTTATCATATCTTTTAAAATATTTGTTGTTATTGATTGTATTTTTTGATTGATGATTGAATGTTATATTTTATAAAATGTAAACCGAGATTGAATGCTAGTTTACTTCGAACGTATCGAAAGCTCTTCCATATCTTTATAATCTAGATAAGAAGATACTATGACTTTTTCACCTTCTTTTAACCCGCTTAAAACTTCATAATATGAAGGATTTTCTCTTCCTAATTTTATTGTTCTTTTCTCTGCTTTATTTCCGTTTACAACAAAAATCCATTTTCCTGCTGTCTCCTGATTAAAGCTTCCTTTTGGCAAAACAAGGATTTTATTTCTTTCAGATAAAATTAATTTTATTCCAAAACTTAATCCATCCTGTAAAGCAATTTTATCTTTAGAAATAAAATTTAATTCAACGGAAAAATGACCGCTTTTAACCTCTGGAATTACCTTTGTCACAATTACTTCTAAAGTTTTCCCCTGATAATCAACTTGCCCTTTTAGTCCTTCGCGCATTTTTTCTAAATAAAATTCATCTACTTCAGCTACCAATTTATAACCTTGTCTAGAATCTATTCTACCGATACTTTCTCCCGCTTGAAATGTCTTTCCTAAAACGGGTTGAAATGAAGTTAACCTTCCTGATTCTGGCGCCGTTATTAAAAAGTTCTTTTTATTATTCCTTAAAATATCCAGACTCTTTTCCATCGTTTGAATCGAACGATTGATTTGTGAAATCTGCAATTGATTCGTTTGTTTCTCCTTTTGAATACTTTGTTGAATTGTTTTTCTTCGTTCATCCTGAAAACGCAAACTTTCTTTAAATGCATTCCAATCATTTCTAGAAATCACATCTTTATCATACAATTTCGAATTCATATCGTACAAACGTTTTGCATCATTATAATCATGCTCTATCGCAACTAAATCTTTAGTCAAATTCAGCTCTTGATTTCTAATATTTAATTTCCCAGTATTCAGATTATTAATCTGCTCTATGATTGCTGTTTCTTGTGTAAGATAATTAAGTTCAGTATTCGGATTATACAATCGAGCCAATGATTGCCCTTTAATAACTGTTGCTCCATTTTCAACAAATATTTCTTTAACCGATCCTCCTTCAGTTACATTGACCAACATCACATTCAAAGGTTCAACTTTTGCCTGAAAAACCATAAAATCTTCAAAGAAATCTGTTTCGACCGTTTTTATAATCAATTCATCTCCCTTCACATTAAGGGTTCTTTTTTTGTTAAAAGAAAAAAAGACTACAATTGCCAATGCTAAAAAAGCTCCGATTCCTATTGCCAAATACCTAATTTTTTTACTTTTACGAGGAATTACTTTATCCATGTGTTCTAATAATTTACTGATTACCAATAGGTAAATATTGTGCCAAAAGAATTAAAATCTATAAAGTGTTGATTTATAAAGCAGTTTCAAAACCATCAAAAAAAGTAGTGTTCGATAATGAACAGTTGACCGTTCATAACCGAACATAAAAACATATCATGCGAAAAAAACAAGCCAATATATTAGTTGTCGATGATCAGGAAGAAATTCTTTTTTCAGTAAAAATGATTCTAAAAAAACAGTTTGAATCTATTTTTACTACAAACGACCCAAAAAAAATCATCTCTCTTTTATCCGAAAATCCAATTGATGTTGTTTTATTAGACATGAATTATCGTATTGGTTTTGAAGATGGCCGCGAAGGAATTCATTGGCTAAAAGAAATCAAGTTACTATCTCCACAAACTGTTGTTATTTTGATGACTGGTTTTGGAAAAATAGAAACTGCTGTAGAAGGCATAAAAATAGGTGCCTTTGATTATGTTTTAAAACCTTGGAACAATGAAAAGCTATTAACGACAATTGATAATGCGGTTAATGAAAGTCGAAAAAAATCAAAAAAACTAATCGTAAAAACGGAAGAAAAAAGATATTTCACCGGAACTTCTGATAAAATAAAGCGAGCCTATACAATTGCCGATAAAGTTGCTAAAACAGATGCCAACGTACTAATTTTAGGAGAAAACGGAACGGGTAAATTTGTTTTTGCACAACATATCCATCAAAATTCGCAACGAAAAGACAACCCTTTTGTTCATGTAGATTTAGGCTCTTTAAGCGATAATTTATTCGAAAGCGAACTATTTGGTTATGCCAAAGGAGCATTTACAGATGCTCAAACCGATACTCCGGGACGATTTGAAACTGCTTCAGAGGGAACTATTTTTCTAGACGAAATAGGAAATATCCCTTTGCACTTACAAGCGAAGCTATTGCACGTTTTACAAACCAAATCGGTCACACGCTTAGGCGAAAGTAAAGCCAGACCTCTAAACGTACGCATAATAGCGGCTACTAATAGCGATATCAAAGCCGAAGTAATAAACAAAACATTTCGTGAAGATTTATTGTATCGCATCAATACCATGGAAATTACTTTGCCTGCTTTGCGCGAGCGAAAAGACGACATTGTACCAATGGCTGAATACCTTCTTAATCAAATTGGAGAAAAATACAATCAACCTGATATAGTCTTTGATGATAACGTTGCCAAGTATTTAGAAAAATATCCTTGGAAAGGAAACGTGCGTGAGATGGAAAACAAAATTGAAAGAGCTTTAATTCTATCCGAAAATAATATCATTACTGTAAATGATTTAGACATCCTTGATTTTGAAGACATTCTGATTGATGACGAAAATCCTTTATCTGAGATGGAGAAAAATGCTATTGAAAAATCTTTACTTAAGAACAACAGAAACATTAGCAAAACTGCCGAAGAACTAGGATTATCCAGAGCTTCTCTTTACCGAAGAATTGAAAAATATGGTTTAAAAAATATCGAATAATGAAAAACTGGAAATTTTACAACCTCTTATTTTTACGTGTTTTTATTGTTATAATCATCCTTTTTAGTTCGTTGTATCTTGCACAAAAGGAACTGTACCACAATAGCATATTGGTAGGTGTTGCTCTTATTATTGCTCTAATAGAAATGTATTCTTTTATCAAAGCAAAAATGAGCTTTTATGACAAAACAATTCTCTCTATTCTTCAAAATGACTACTCGACCAATTTTCCTAAAGAAGAAAAAAAAGGCAGTTTCAAGAACCTCGCTCTATTATATGATACTTTAAAAGAAAAGCAACAAGAACAAACATCAAAAGAATTAATTTATCGTTCTATTTTAAACAATATAGATACTGCCACTTTAATTCTGGAAAAAGATAATAACGATTGGAATATCTTCTTAATGAATGATTATTTCTCTTCCCTATTTAATGTACCCAAAGTAAGTCATTGGAGTTACCTTAAAAATCACCTTCCATCATTGTGCGACGAAATTGAAAACACTCATTTTAGCGAATTAAAAACAGCTATCAGCGTTAAGATTGAGCAACAGGATTTACAAACTTTTACGCTCCAGACCTCGCTTACAAAATCATTAAATAAAGAATACTTTATTATCTTGCTAGACAGCATACAGCGTGTTATTGACAAAAAAGAAAAAGAAGCCTGGATTACCTTAATGAAGGTTATCTCACACGAATTAATGAATTCCTTAACTCCAATTCGTTCGCTTTCGCAAAATTTACTTCAAATAATTGATCAGGAAAAGCTTGAAGAAGATGATTTTGAGGACATCAAAAATAGTATATCGACTATTATAAACCGTAGTGATCATTTACAGGTTTTCGTAGAAAATTATCGAAAACTAACTATGTTGCCTACTCCAAATAAAATCCCAACATCGATTAATTCTCTTTTTACTGATTGTTTAAAAATCATGTCGCCAATTTTAAAGGAACAAGGAATTGAATTGATAAACAGTATCAACAGTTCCCGTAACATCCTCATTGATAAAAGTCAAATGGAACAAGTTATTATCAACTTGATTACCAATAGTATTTTTGCTTTAAAAGAAAGACAAGAGAAAAAAATATTCTTATCGGCATTGACCGAAAACAATCGTTTTTTTATTACAATATCCGACACTGGGAAAGGAATTGACCCTGAAATAAGAAATAAAATATTCCTTCCCTTTTTTACAACCCGAAAAGAAGGTGCAGGAATAGGGCTTACGCTTTCAAAGAATATTATTGAAGCTCACGGTGGCTATTTAACCTACCAAGCCGATGAAAACAGAACGAATTTTGTGATTTGCCTGATTACATCCTAAAAACGGTTTGAAGTCACAGTTTGAAGTCACAATCACAATCACAACCTGAAATTTGAAACTTAAAACTTGAAACAAAAATAAACAGTCGCAGTTTACGGTCTCAGTCGAAAACCTGAAACTTAAAATTATTCGCAAAAAAATTTTAACTGGAAACTGGAACTGAAAACTGAATTCATCACATTTTAAATAGACTAAATCTCTATTGCTGGTTGCCAAAAATGCTTTTCAAAATCTACAATCTGATTGTCTTTGACTTCGATACCTTCATTTTCGAGTAATTGCTGCATTAGGTTGGTTCCGTCAAAATGATGTTTGCCACTTAACAATCCTTTTCTATTTACTACACGATGCGCAGGTACATCATCCCTATTATAGCAAGCATTCATTGCCCAACCTACCATTCTTGCTGAACGTGAAGTTCCTAAAGCCTTTGCAATAGCACCATACGATGTTACTTTCCCGTACGGAATCTGTCTTGCAATTACATATACCCTTTCGAAAAAATTATCCTCTGCCATGGCTTTATTTTTAAGTAAAAACTAAGCGAAATAATATCGTATAATATTAAAAAGTGTGATTATCGAAATCACCCCTGTAATGCTTCCGATAATGATATTCATGTTCTTAAGTATATAATCTGTTTTTTGCTCTATCTTTTGAAAAAAAGCAATGTAGCAGTAAAAAACGGTAAACGATCCCAAAACTGATCCCGTTACAAACACAGATATAAAATAGTTTTCGAACAAAAACAATTTATAGGAAGCCAGTGTTACACTAACAAAGACATAATACGGAATTGGAAAAAAATTAAGCCCTGAAAGTAACATTCCTAAAAAGAAACGACTTTTCTTGCTGTTATTTTTAATCTTGTTTTTCTTTTTCTTAGGCTCTTTTGCAATCCAAAGAAAATAGATCGTTAGAATAGCAAAGATTATAAAACCAATTTCGCGCAATAAGATTACAACATCTGGTCGCTGATCAATAATTCTTGCCGATAAAATCGCCAAATATACTTGACAGAAAATAATAAGTACTGCTCCAACAACAAACCACAAGGCATTTTTTCTCCCTTCTTTTAAATTCACTTTAGCTGCCGTCATGTTTATTAGTCCTGGTGGAATAATACCAATAAAAGCCGTAATAAAACCTAAAATTAAAGGGATAATAAATGTCATGCGCTACGTATCATGTATTAAAAAATGGGCATTGGGAATTTTAAAAAAGAACTACGCTTTAATCTTAAAACGAATATACGTAATTGCCTTATTAATTTCTAAGTATTGCTTCTCATAAAACGTTTGAAAAGCAGTTACCTCTTCTGGACTTCCCTCATTTACGTACACATTATGGTTTGCATACAAAACCTCATGACCTTCTCCATGTAACAACCCTAAGGTGTAACCATGCATAAATTCACTATCTGTTTTTAAATTGACAACACCATCTTTTTTAAGGATTTTTTTATACAACTGTAAAAATTCCGAATTAGTCATTCGATGCTTGGTACGCTTGTATTTTATTTGAGGATCTGGAAAAGTAATCCAGATTTCATCTACTTCATTTTCGGCAAAAATATGGTTTATCAATTCGATTTGAGTACGAATAAATGCAACATTGTGCAAACCTGTTTCTACAGCAGTCTTAGCACCACGCCAGAAACGAGCTCCTTTAATATCGATTCCAACAAAATTTTTGTTCGGATATCTCTCTGCTAATCCTACAGAATATTCTCCTTTTCCACAACCTAATTCAAGTACCAACGGATTATCATTCTTAAAGAAGTCTGCATTCCATTTCCCTTTTAGCGGAAATAAATCGCCTACAACTTCTTCTCTCGTTGGTTGAAAAACGTTATCAAATGTTTCGTTCTCCTTGAATCTCTTTAGTTTATTTTTACTTCCCACTTTTTTACAAATATTTCGGCAAAATTAAGGAATATATACGAATGAAACGCATCGGATTTCAAAAATGAAAAAAACCACATCGAATGGCTTTTTTCTACAAAAACATTTGATGTGGTTTTCTTTATAAAATCACCTAATTAAACAGCACTTTTCATTTTAGGCTCTAGCGTTTCGTCGTGTTGAGATAAGTCCAATCCGATGTGCTCTGATTCTTCTGACACACGCATTGGGATAATTAGATTTGTTACCTTAAATAGTAAATAAGCTCCGAAGAAAGTAAATATCGATACCAAGACCAATGCTATCATATGGTGAGCAAAAACCATCCATCCGCCGTGAAGCAAACTTGCTTTTTCGCCATGTGCAAAGATTGCAGTAAGAATCATTCCCATAATCCCTCCCACTCCATGACAAGCAAAAACATCTAGAGTATCATCTATTTTCTTCAAGAAAGTAGCATTTACCACCATATTTGAAACTAGTGCAGCACTGAATCCAAAAAATATACTTTCTGGCACGGATATAAATCCGGCTGCTGGAGTAATCGAAACCAATCCTACTACTGCTCCTATACACGCTCCTAAAGCTGATACTTTTCGCCCGTTTATTCTATCAAAAAATACCCACGTTAACATTGCTGCTGCAGATGCTGTTGTTGTGGTAGCAAAAGCCATTGCTGCAACACCATTTGCTGCCAAAGCTGAACCTGCATTAAAACCAAACCAGCCAAACCACAGCATTCCGGTTCCTAATAATACAAAAGGAATATTGGTCGGTATATGTCGGCTATTTTTTCTTTTTCCTAATACAAGAACTCCTGCTAGTGCTGCAAAACCAGCGCTCATATGAACAACTGTTCCTCCTGCAAAATCTTTAACTCCAAAATAAGTTCCTAAAATTCCTGTAGGATACCAAACTGCATGACATAAAGGAGCATAAATAAATATGGTAAACAAACAGATAAAAAGAAGGTACGAGATAAACCGAACACGCTCCGCAAATGAACCTGTAATAATTGCTGGCGCTATAACTGCAAATTTCATTTGGAACAAGGCAAACAACATAAACGGAATCGTATTTGCTAATTGCTTATGAGGCAAAACACCCACATAATCCATAAAGGCGAATGTTGTTGGATTTCCTACGAAGCTATAAAAATTTCCTCCTGAATGAATCCCTATTGGCTCACCAAAAGCAAGACTAAAACCAACTACAACCCACAAAAGTGTTACTACTCCAAGGCAAATAAAACTTTGAAGCATCGTTGATATTACATTCTTTTTTCCAACCATTCCTCCATAAAAAAAGGAAAGCCCAGGAGTCATAATCAAAACCAGGCAACAAGAGGTAAGCATCCAAGCAACATCGGCAGGAACAATATGATCTGTGGTTCCAAATTCTGAAAGGACACAATCAGTTCCACTAACTGCTGGCCAAAATGCACCCGTTATAGATACGATACTTATAATGACAAAGGAAATAACCCACCACTTTTCTGTTTTCATTTTCAAAATACTTTACTTTAACCCCATTTTTATAGGGGTCAAAGTTATAAAAAAACAAGTATTTTACTTTTTAAAGGCTAAAAAATAGCGGGCTATCATTAAATTATAATCAATATTACAATTTTGAAAGCTTTTTATTGCCAGTATCCCATTTTGAGGTTCAAATTAATATATCAAATTAGCAATCCTATTATAACGAAATTAGAACCTTTGTTTTTAAAAGACTAAAAACAAAGTCTTTACTTACTTTTTCTTTAATTTAGTAATTAGAACATCCTCAATTGGAGCCTTAATTTTAATAATTTCATCCACATTGTCGTTTGGAATCGTCATAGACAAAACATAATGCTTTACTTTCCATTCTTTCCCCACTTTTACCATAACACCCGATCCGCGACAAATTTTCATTTGAGTATCTAGCAATTCATCAAACCAAGCTGTTTTTCCTGTTGCATCAAAAAAGACATGACGTTCTAATGCTGTAAAATTCCACGCTTTCCCTCTATCAAAAAAAGGCTTCGCCCAAACTTTAAAATCGGCTTTGTTCCAATTTTCGGTTGCATCTGTTCCGATAAAAATCGCATCATCGGCCATTAAAGCAAAATAAGGCTCAAAACTAGCATCGGCTGCAGCTTTATGCCAAGCATCAAGAGTTTTATTGATTTTATCGACCTCAACAGTTTGTGCTTGCGCAAAAGAGGTAATGAATAAAAGAAGTAAAATTGATTTTTTCATAGTATTTGGTTAGTTGTTTTTTTAAAGCAGAAATATAGTAAATATGTGGCTAAAAAAGGTACTGAGGTTCTAAGTCACAAAGGTTCAAAGATTTTGCTGTAGAATACGCATAAAAAAGGTACTGAGGGACTAAGTTACAAAGGTTCAAAGGTCTTTTTAAAACCATATAAGAAATAGTAGTTCATATATAAATATGGCGTAAACTTAAATGCTCTTACATTACTTACATGGTTAAACCTCTTTTATTATTTTAAAAAAGGCACTGAGGTACTAAGCAACAAAGGCTCAAAGGTTTTTACACAGGAGTACTAACTGAAAAATTAACCAAAAAGAGCATAAAACTTTGTGCTCTTTGCGTAAATCCTTGTGGCCTTTGCAGTAAAAAGGCTAGCTAAAAACTTGTTTTAACAACGAATGATTTATAAAATCAATCAAAAACGAGTATATTTGAGAACTTTAAAATTACTCAACCATGAATTCGAAAATCTTTATAAGCTCGTTAATCATTTCTTCAATCCTTTTTATCTCTTGTAAAAAAGGATTAGAACCTCAAGAAAGCACTCCTGCGTCTGAATTGGTAAAACTAGGATTGGCGCAAGACACGACAAAAGCAAATTCGGCAGTTCAAACACCAGCACCAGCAGCAAATCCAAACACTGTAATGGGTGCCACTGGAGGAATTAATCCTGCTCACGGACAACCTGGTCACCGTTGCGACATTGAAGTTGGAGCTCCTTTAAACTCTGCAGCTCCTTCACAAGTAACACAAACAACTACACAAACCCAAACGGCTCCTACAACAACTGTAGTAACAAATACAGCAACTGCTCAACCAACAACAACTACAGCCAAAGGAATGAATCCTCCTCACGGACAAAAAGGACATCGTTGTGATATTGCTGTAGGTGCACCATTAAATTCTGCGGCTCCAAAAACAACTACTCAACAAACACAATCTGAATCGGGTACGGTTAGTCAACAAATGGCTATTCCGCTTCCTGCTCCAAATACCGATGTTACTGCTCCTGGAATGAATCCGCCACACGGACAAGAAGGCCACCGTTGTGATATTGCCGTAGGTGCAGCATTACCAAAATCATAAAGTATCGATCATAATCGACCTCATATAAAGCAAAAACCCGAATACACAACATGTATTCGGGTTTTGTCTTTTTAATCTAAATCTATTTTTATTCGATTTCGAAAATTGCCTGAATTTCAACTGCCGAATTTATCGGTAACGAAACTGCTCCAACTGTCGCTCTTGCATGTTTTCCTTTTTCTCCAAAAACCAATGCTGTTAAATTAGAAGCCGAATTCATAAGACCTGCATGTTGTGTATATTCAGGTGTTGTATTAAAATATCCTGTTAACTGTACACATTGTTTTACTTTATTCAAATCACCTCCGCAAGCTACTTTTAATACCGCAATAACATTTAGCATGGTTTGATACGTTGCTTCTTTGGCTTGTTCGTCTGTAACTGTTGCACCCACTTTACCTGGATTTAATATCTTACCATCTTTTAATGCAACTTGATTGATGTACACTTTATTATTCGAAATGGTAAAGGGTACGTAATTCCCAACTGGCATAGGAGCTTCAGGAATCACAATATTATTATCTTTTAATACTTTATTCACATCAAAACCTACTTTTTCTGCTGGAGTTAGTTTGAGCATTTTAGCGCTTTCTGTGTTTTTTAAGCCCGAAGCTACTCTTGCCAAAGCTTTACCTTGTTCTTTTGCCAAATTCAATTCGCTAGCCGAAGGTCTTGTTCCTGTTGATCCAGCCAATGAAGTTGCTCCAAAAGGAGTATTTCCTTGTGGAACTGTTTTATCCAAAGTAGCTGTTCCCATAATTCCTGTAGGTACAATTACCATTCCGTGTGAGGCAAGGATGTTCCAAAAAGACAAAATTGCCGCTTCTTTCCCTGCTCCCGATCCAGCCGACATAAAAACAGTTGCTGGTTTTCCTTCTAAAGCTCTTGATGTCCAAATTGGAATACTTTTGCTAAAAAAGTAATTCATATCGGCACTGATGTTTGCAAAATGAACTGGACTACCAAAAGCGATTCCATCGTAATTAGCCAATTCTTCGATTGTTGCCACTGGCAATTTCTCTACCTCAACAGTTAATTTTTCTTTTGGATTTATCGAAGCAACTCTTTTTATTGTTGCTTTTGTATTTGGATACTCCTGAATTCCCTCTGCCATAGCTTTAGCCATTTTATATGTTCCTCCGCTCTGAGAATGGATAAGAACCAAAACAGTAGTCTCAGGTGTTTTAACTTGCGCATTTGCACCAAAACCTATAAAAATTACGGTTAATAATGCGAGTAATTGCTTTTTCATGAATTTATTTTAAATGATTTATTATTCGATACCCAAATTAATTCGCTTGTCCTTTTATCAAAAACAAGCAACTTTTTTTGGGGCTACAAAATTACTTCTTACAACAGGGAAAAGCGTTATTATTATCTTAATTTTATTTTTTGAGTTTCGCAGAGATTCACATAGGATCCACAGAGTAACACAAAGATTCATGTAGAAAAAAATCAGCTTAATCTCCAAAATCTGCGTGAAACAAAATATAAATACCTAAAAACATATAGTTATATTGCTATGTTGGAGCTTTAGATAAAAGTTAGAGAGTTGTTTTTTTGCCACAGATTAAGGGATTAAAAAAGATTAATCATTCTAATCTGTGAAATCTGTGGCAAAAATTTCTAACTTACGCTAAACAAATCACTCAATTTTATGAAAAAAGCAATTATTTATGGAGCAAGCGGACTAGTTGGATCTTATATACTTGAATATTTGCTAAACAATCCTAATTACGAACAAATCATTATCGTTGTTCGGAAAGACCTAAACATTCAGCATCCTAAACTAAAAATTCTTATTGGTGATTTTCATTCTTTAGACAACGTAGTAAAAGGCATTCAGACAGACGAAATTTATATCGCTCTTGGAACCACGCAAAAGAAAACCCCTGATAAAAAAATATATTACCAAATTGATCATGACTATCCTGTATTAGCTTCAAAATTGGCTAAGGAGAATGGAGCAAAAGCTGTATTTTTGGTTTCCGCAGTTGGAGCAAATCCAAATTCATCTGTATTTTACACTAAGACAAAAGGAGAAGCCGAAGAGGATATCCTCAACCTAAATTTCGATCATACGTATATCTTTCGTCCTTCGATGATTTTAGGAAATAGAAAAGAAAACCGACCTCTTGAAAAAGGTTTAAAGACACTCTTTAAAATCATCAACCCTTTATTCGTAGCTAGTCTAAGCAAATACAAAGGCATTGAAGCTAGTGATATTGCCAAAGCAATGGTTAATAGTGCTGATGGGGCTAATGAAAGAGTCAAAATATTGCATTGGAAAGAAATGATTGCTTTATTAAAATAAAAAATGGCATTATCTTAATTTTAGATAATGCCATTTTACAATTATATAGGTATGTAAATTAATACTCCTTCATTTTTTCGAAAGTTGTAGTAAGTGATTTTTTGATTTTACCCAAAGCACCTTGAAAAGCTTTTTCAAGTGTATCGGCGTGATCGGTAACAGTAATAGGCTGTAATTTTACAGGACGAACTTCAATCACACATTTCTTGTCGTTTAGGCTGAATTTCTCTCCGTTTTCGTCTCCAAAATGTACTTCGATGCGTGTAACCTTATCTTCAAAACGTGCCAACGATTTATTTAATTCGCCAGAGAAATAAGCTTCTAATCTTTCGTGTCCTTCTATGTTTTTGTCGGTGTTGATTTGAATTTTCATCTTACTATATATTTAATGTTTGTTTCTCAAAGCTATCAAATTTTGAATAAAAAAACGAAAGAGTTAATAAAACATTATGAAAATAAATTACGATTTTTTTCACCCCATTTGCCTTTCCGCCAAAGAAGAAATCACAACAGAAACCCTGCACTAACAGACAAGTTAAATACCAAGGTAATTCGCGGGAAATTTCATATGTTTGCAGTCCTAAAACTTTCAGATTATGAACTTGACAAAACTTTTGCCCGTGTGGTATGCTGGCGGTATTGGAAACAACTGCAACGCTCTGAAAGGCGTAGGACAGCTAACCCATGCGGGTTTTATATTCCTTAAACTTTCAGATTATGAGTACAAACACCCTTACCAAAGAAACAGAAACGCGATTAGTTGAATTTTTCAACAATTCAATTGCGCCTCAAAACATGGCAAAGACAATTAGACAAGTAAATCACATTCTTGCGCTAAGTCTAATGCGAGAATGCGAAACCCTTCAACTCGAAAAAACAACTCTCGAAAATGGTTTTTATTGGCTGAATGAATTAGCTGAAATTTTAAACCCTTATTTGGATGTTGAATAATTTAAAAAGCCACTGTAAATAGTGGCTTTTGTTCTATAATCTTGTTTTCAGTTAACTAAAACTACTGAAATTGTTTTCTTTTAAATAAAATTAAGTTTACATAGGACTTTTATCGAAATAAGAAGCAAGAGCTTTTGAAAAAAGCATTTGATCTAGTTTTAGTAATTCAGCTTTCACATCACAATCTTTAATCATCTCTTCGTCTTCATCGCAAATTTGTTCATTATTTAATTTTCTAAACAAAATATCACTTAAAAGAATATCTTCACACGAATAATAATTTGGGTAATATTTTTCTATAAACTCCCAATAATCAAACTTGCAATTTTCATTCGCTTCCATAGTGATTTTTTATTTCAAACTTACAAAAGGCAGACTACACTCCATTCTTTTATAAACAACATTTAACAAAATTGGCTTCTAAGAATATTAAGCCAAAAATTGAGCTTAAAAAACTAAAAGGATTGCCTCAAGAAAACATAGCTAATTTGGCTGAGATAGATCGAACTTATTTTGCTTGTTTTATCATACTGAGACAAGAAGATTATGGAATTTCTTATGGAGATTTCTCCTGCGTCGAAAAGACAAGATTGGGGACGTATTTTATGGAGCTACTTGTGTGTCTTTTGGCTCCATCTCAGGATTAGGAAGATATTTCGTGGAGTTAGTTGATTGCAAATCTACGCAGTATTGTCATTTCGAAGAATGAGAAATCTTCACGAGTAACTCCATAATAATTATCAAGCCAAAGAATTAAAAATTGTATCAAGATGATATTCAAGAAACTCTTTTCTAGGTAAATATTTTTGAGCAATATTGATTTTTTGATTTTCAATTGGAGAAAAATATGCTTGATAAAATTCCGTTTCTCTTTTCTTTTTAATTGCATTCGAAAATACAATTTCATGGTTTGTATTTATTCCTATCAATCCTTTATCAAAAGCTTTATCGTAAAGTGCCGAAAAACAGATTCCATTTTCAGGATTTAACCGATGTTCTTCATTTTTCGACCAAGGTATTATATGACTAGCTAACAAAAGTTCAGGAATATCAATTCCCGTAATTGCACATTTATTATTATAATTAGATAAAACCATTTTTCTAAAAACGGATTGATTTACTCTAGTTCTTACCTCTCTAACAACATCTTCTCCTTTTAAATCTTTTATATCAGAGAGTATATCTTCAAATTTGCTTTCTATAGTAGTATTTTCTTTTTCTGCTAAAATTTTCTCGCTTTGAAACACTAACTCTTCTTGATTATTAAAAAATTCATCCCAAATAGGTTGAGTTTGTCTGATGCCATTTTTTAAACCAACAATGCCTCTATTTATATGAAAAGGATCCACACTTGCAAAATTCCCTAATCTCATTCCTATTGAACTAGGTGTTCTACCAAGTATTTCAGCAAGTTTTTTGACTTCGGGGGTAGATTTATTCATTTTTCCGAAAGGTAACTTTAAATATAAATTGAAAGCTAGTATTAATTCCTCACGCGTCCACAGTTTTTTTGAAGTCATTTTTTATTATGATGATTGCATTCAAATATAGATTTTATTATTCTTATTTGAAGTTATTTTTTCAATTATAAGATATCCTTACTTATCCTTTTTCCCCCATTTAATTTTGATTTTGCCTCCATCATCAACTGCTAGTAAGTGCAAAACAATTCCTCTGTTGCGAATGGCGTCGCGTTCGGCTTTGGTGGCTAGTTTGGCATCGTTTTTAGAATTTCGGAGTGGAACTGTCATCGCTAGATTGGTATTGTTGTCAATAGAATAAACTCCTTCGACATCAAAATTCAGAACACTCGAGCTTACTCTTAAATCCAAGACATCGATATCATGTCCTCTTAAAACAAGGTTTCCTGACAAATCGCTGAATGTGATATTCTTTACATCACGAAACGGAAAGGCAAACTTCCCGATTTTTACAATTGGCTCAAAGTTTACCAAAGCGCCGTTATTGACTTTAAAACTAACATTTCCAGTTGCCGATTTGGGCACTAAATTGCCTTGAGCATCCATTAATCCTCCAATATTTGCTTTGGTTGTTAGTTTTCCTTTTATATCTTTTGCATCAAATGACTTAATATCGAAGTTATTAAATGATGTTAGGAAACTGGTAATATCTACATCATTAACCTGCGCATTAGATTGAAGATTGTACTTATTCCCTTTAGGACTCAATACTCCCGAAAAAGCTACTGCTCCTCCTGATGTTTTCAGAAATCCATCATGTACTGTTACATTGGAATTCGTTAATTTAATAGTTGCTTTAGCATTTGAAGCGGTTAATTTTCCATAGACTAACTTATCTAAATTAAGTTGCAATACTACCTGACATTTATTTATAACGGTATGAAGCTGATCTGAGAAACTCTCCCGACTGGCTGTCTTTTTTGCAACTTGTTTCTTTTTTTGCGTTGCGGCAATAACTCCTATAAATTGTTTCACATCGATACTCGGGCTATAAATCTTCCAATCGATTAACATTTTTTCGGGAGCATCATAATACAGATTCAAAAAATTATCGACTCTTCCTTCTACATAAACTGTATTATGACGATCTTTAAACACGAATTTTTTAATCAAAAGTGCTTGTTCGGTAAAATCTAACTGAATGTTTGTTTTTTCAAAATTAAGCCCTTTAGGAACGTACTTTAAACTAGCATTTGCAACGCGAACACTTCCTATAAATTTTGGTTTTCTGAAATATAAATCAACGATATCACATTCAAACTTAAAATCAACTTTAGCTTGACCGTTAGAAAAATGCATTAAATCGGCATTTATTATACTGTTGAGTTTTTCAACTTCAAAATTGGCATTTAAAATTCCCGTCGCTACTGGTTTATCAAAATTATGAATCATTGCATCCGGAATTACAAACGCCATTTTGTTATAGGCTCCTTTAAAATCTTTTATTATCACCGCCGAATTTGCATCTTCACATCCTAGCTCTTCTTTGAATATGTTTGTAAACTTACCATTGAAGCTACAATCTGAGATAGATCCATCTGGAATATGCAATTCATTATTCTTTACTACGGCTGTTACATTAATCTTAGGATCGCCTTCGGCATTAAAATCTCCATCGAGAATGCAGGTTACATCTATCGGTTTTTTTAAATCATAGAATTTTAGTTTTGAACTAATATTATTTGCCAATAAATTGGTTGCATCCTTCCAGAGAATCTTTGTTTTTATTTCAATCAAGAAATTGGAACTGGGTTCATTACCTACATCAAAACTGGATTTAACATCAAATTTATCTCCTCCTATTTCGAGTCCATCTACATTGGCTGTAATTTTGTTTTGATCTGACTTGTATACCGCTGCAATAATTCCTCTGATTCGTTTGTCTTTGGCAAAGCTTCCTTTTTCGGTATTGAATGCCATACTTTTTACATTTGTATCTACAAAAAGATTGGTGTTCCAATTATTCCCATCGTAATTAATTTTGGCTTTTAAGGCCATTACTTCAAAATCGAATAATTTATTTCGTGGTTTGTTTTCAGAAATAAAATGCACATTGGTCATGCTTATTTCATCAATCAATGTTGTTTTAGTGTTGGTTTTTTCTTCTTTTTTAGTTTTTTTTCTGAAGATGTCCGTGTTTGTTATTCCGTTTGGGCCGTTGTACAAATCGAGTGTTGCATCATTTATTTCGATTTTATGAAAGTCTATTTTATCAGATAGTAAACTCATAATATTTAATCGCACTTCTATTTCTTTTGCCACTAGAAATGTTCTTTTGTGTTCAGCCCACAAACTATCTTTTAGATTAACATCTTTTAATGCCAATGTAAGATTAGGAAATCCCGTAAGAAACTTATACTGAATATCTCCTATATCAATTGCCCCACTGATATTGTCGTTTATCTTATTATTTATTTTAGAAACAATTTCGGTTTTGTTATGACTAAAGTAAAACGCCAATCCGCCTGATGCTATTAATACCAAACCAATGAGTCCTAAGAAAAAGAAAATAATGCGTTTGGCATACTTTTTAAAATGAGCCGACTGAAGAAAATGTTTCATTTAAGCGTAGATTTTTATAGGAATATTAAAGATAATCTAAAACAGCAGAAATAACACCTTTTACTTACAGAAAAGCGCCTTTATTGTGGGATGTGGCATGTAAGATGTATGATGTGAAATGTGAAATGTGGGATGTGAAATGTGGGATGTAAGATGTGAAATGTGGGATGTATGATGTATAGTATATCAAAATTACTTAACCTCTACTTTTCACTCTTTATTCTTTACTCTTTATTCTTTACATCTCACAATATACTTTTCACATCTCACACCTAACTTTTCACCTCTCACACTTATTACTTTTTATATCCTTCTCTAAATCCTTTTAAAACTTCATCGATTACCCAAGTGGTTCTCGCTGCTGAAATTCCATTAGACGGACAACCAGAAGCGCCTAGAATTTCCTGCACTACGGTTTCTATAAGTGGCTGTTGGATATGCAACGGATTCTCTATCGGGAAGCTTTCTATTTTTCCGTCTTTATCTTCGAGCTGTATTGGATCGTTGCCAAAAGTTGAAAAGGAAATTTTACCTTTATCGCCTACAATTTCGACAATATCATGTCGTTTGTGACTACCAAAATTCCACAGTCCTGTACCGTGAATTCCGTTTTCAAACAGAAACGACATCGAAACACTATCTTCTGCTGGATATGCCATAAGTTGTGATGTGGCATGACCTCGAACCGACTTAATTGGTCCAAAAACAAAATCTAGAAAGTCTAATGTATGACATGCTAAATCAACAAATATTCCACCGCCTGAAATATGTGGTAAAACTGTCCAAGGCAAATTGATTTCGTCGTCGTATCTTGCTTCAAAAGAATGATACAAAACACAGTTTACATGTCTTGGTGTTCCTATGATTCCGTTATCGATTAATTCCTTTATCTTTAGGAAACGTGGTAAACATCTGCGATAATAAGCTACAAATAATGGCACATTATTCGCTTTACAAGCTTGTATCATTTCGTTGCATTCTTCAAAATTTAGTGCCATTGGTTTTTCGACATAAACGGGCTTTCCTGCTTTGGCACATAAAAGCGTATATTCTTTATGTGATGATGGTGGCGTTGCTATATAAACAGCATCGACATCTGGATCATTTATCAAATCGACAGCATTCGAATACCATTTGGGTACATTGTGGCGTTTAGCATAATCCGCTGCCAAGGTAGCATCTCTGCGCATTACTGCTACTAGAGCTGAGTTTTTTGCTTTTTGAAACGCTGGTCCGCTTTTAACTTCGGTTACATTACCACAGCCTATAATTCCCCATCTAACAATTTCCATTTTTTTGGTTTTTAGTTGTTCCAAATTTAAGAGAAAAGAATTGCTTAAAAAAGCTAGTCACCAATTCGTGGATTATTTTTTCACTGCTCCCTATAGCTATCGGGATAAAAGGATTTGAGCGGATGCGCACTGATTTTTTTGCGAATTAAATCGGCCTAAATCTGCAAAATCTGCGAGAAACATTAAAAATAAGCTATGAATTTTAAAAACTCTACAGTTAATCTTTTACCACTCCCGATAGCTATCGGGATAAAGGATTTAAAATAGTTAGTCCGAATTATTTTTCTCGCAGATTTAAAAGGATTAGAGGGATTCTAAATCTTTGCGCTCTATGTGTAAATCTTTGCGAACTTTGCGGTTAATTTTGCCACAGATTAAAGGATTAAAATGATTTTAAAACTTTGCGCTCTTTGCGGTTAATTCTTGCCACAGATTTAAAGGATTAAAATGATTTAATTGTATTGTACAAAAAAACACGGATCTCTCTAATTAGTGTTAATTAGTGAAATCCGTGTTAGTATTAAATTAGCCCCAAATAAATTAATCTTAATCTGTGGCTGAAAAATTATTTAAATTACTTTTTAGGTAATGCTTTAAATCCCATATTGTACAATGTAAATGCCTGAATATCGACATTTTCCTGAATTGTAGCTGCTACTGATTTTCCTGCACCATGTCCTGCTTTTACATCGATACGGATTAAAACTGGATTATCTCCTGTTTGTTTTTCCTGTAATTCGGCTGCAAATTTAAAACTATGTGCTGGTACTACTCTATCGTCATGATCTCCTGTAGTTACCATAGTTGCTGGGTAATGAACTCCTTTTTTTACATTGTGAACTGGTGAATATCCTTTGATATATTCGAACATTTCTTTGCTATCCTGAGACGTTCCATAATCGTATGCCCATCCTGCTCCTGCAGTAAATGTATGGTAACGCAACATATCCATAACTCCTACTGCTGGCAACGCCACTTTCATTAATTCTGGACGTTGTGTCATTGTTGCTCCTACTAATAATCCTCCGTTTGAACCGCCACGAATCGCTAAGAAATCTGAAGAGGTATATTTTTGAGCAATAAGATATTCTGC
Organism: Flavobacterium sp. EDS; assembly: GCF_020991525.1. Classification (NCBI taxonomy): domain Bacteria; kingdom Pseudomonadati; phylum Bacteroidota; class Flavobacteriia; order Flavobacteriales; family Flavobacteriaceae; genus Flavobacterium; species Flavobacterium sp. EDS. The sequence continues at coordinate 297,680 of NZ_JAJMOZ010000004.1, read as the reverse complement.
TGCTGCGATGAAATCATCAAATACATTTTGCTTTTGCATTTTTGTTCCTGCATCATGCCATTTTTTACCGTATTCTCCACCTCCACGAAGATTTGGAACTGCGTAAACTCCTCCATTTTCCATCCAAACTGCATTAGCAATACCAAATGATGGCGTTAAGCTTGCATTAAACCCTCCGTAACCATATAAAATAGTTGGGTTTTTACCGTCTAATTTTAATCCTTTTTTATAAGTGATTATCATAGGAACTTTTGTTCCATCCTTAGACGTATAGAATACTTGTTTTGATTCGTAATCTGCACTTTTGAAATCAACTTTAGGCTGCTGATAAATTCCTGATTTTCCAGACTTAACATCAAAAGAATAAATAGTTCCTGGAGTGGTGTAATTTGTAAATGAGTAATACACTACTTTATCATCTTTTTCTCCTGCAAAACCACCTGCTGTTCCTACTGCTGGTAATTTTATCTCTCTAACTAATTTCCCAGTATAATCATATTGTTTTACTGAAGAAACAGCATCTTTCATATAATGTGCAAAGAAATAACCTCCTCCAGTTGATGGAGACAATACATTTTCTGTTTCTGCGATAAAGTTTTTCCAGTTTTCTGGTTTTGCATTATTTGCATCAACTGTTACAATACGCTTGTTTGGTGCATTTAAATCGGTTTGAATAAACAATTTAGATCCTTCGTTTTCAATTACTGAATTGGCACTTTTAAAATTATCTACAATAGTAACAATTGGGCTATTTTCTTTAGTTAGATCTTTAATATACAACTCGTTTCCGTAAGTAGAATTAGCTGCTGTGATAATTAAATATTTCATATCATCGGTTACATAACCTCCAACATATCTTCTTTTTTGATCTAATCCAAAAATAACTTTATCCTCTTTTTGAGCTGTTCCTAATTTATGGAAATACAATTTATGCTGATCTGTTTTTGCAGACAATTCGCTTCCTTTTGGTTTATCGTAACTAGAATAGTAGAATCCTTCGTTTCCTTTCCAAGAAATACCACTAAACTTTACATCTACGATTGTATCTTCTAATATTTTACGAGTTTGTGCATCAATGATAATTACTTTTCTCCAATCGCTTCCTCCTTCAGAAATAGAATATGCAGCTATGGTTCCGTCTTTAGTAAAATCCAATCCTCCTAACGATGTGGTTCCGTCTTTTGAGAATGTATTTGGATCTAAGAAAACCTCATCTTTTCCATTTTGTCCTTTTCTATATACAACAGATTGGTTTTGCAATCCATTATTTTTAGAATAATATGTTGCTTTTCCTTTTACAGAAGGAGCTCCAATTTTTTCATAGTTCCATAACTTTTCCATTCGTTTTTTTAACTCATCACGAAAAGGAATTTGGTCTAAATACGCATAGGTAACTTTATTTTGCTCTTTTACCCAAGCCGCTGTTTCTGCAGATTTATCATCTTCTAGCCAACGATATGGATCGCTTACTTTAGCATCAAAATAGGTATCAATAGTTTCTCCCTTTTTGGTCTCAGGGTATTTTATTGAGTTTGATTTTTGACTTTGTCCAAACGCCACTGTAGTTGCAGTTATAGCCATTAGAATACTAATTTTTTTCATTGTTATAATATTTGGTTTGTAACAAAAATAGTTATTTTTTCTATCTAATTAATATAAAAACCGCCAACTATATCGTTAGCGCTTTTAGAGGTCTTCTTTAGGAATTATTATCTTACAAATCGAAGTTAACTCCTAAAACTATGTTGCGTCCTATGTTAGGAATCCCATCAGTTTTTAATCGAGACAAGTGCGCAATGTATTTTTTATCGAATAAGTTATTTCCGTTTATATTTACATCAAAAGCAGTTTTACCAAATTTCACTGTTCCTCCAAAACCTAGATTAACTAATGAATATCCTTTTGAAGCTGTTTCGAAACCACTTACATTATCCTGATTAAAAGTAGAACTTACATTTAAAGTAGCAAATCCATCATGGAACCAGTTTTTAATATTAAACTCGGTTCTTATTGTGTTATTCCAGTTGTTTGCAGGAATTAATGGCAGGTAATCTCCGTTTTGTTTTTTACCCGTTACAGTTTCAAAACTAGTTTCAAAATGCAACCAATCTAATGGATGTGGATGAAAATGCAATCCAATCTCTCCACCATACAATTTAGCATTGTCCTGTACATAAGCAAAAACATCATTGTTATCGATTATTTCTCCTGTTGGCGAAGTATAGATATAATTGTTTACATGATTATAAAATCCATTTACAAAAAACTCAAAATGGCTGTTTTTATATTCCAGATTCAAATCGGTTTGTACGTTTTGCTCTGTTTTTAAAGCGCCACTTCCAATTTCATAACGATTTGTTCCTTCATGTACTCCATTTGATGTTAGTTCTGCTAAGTTTGGTGCTCTAAATCCTGAAGCAACATTCAAACGCATTGTCAGATTATCTGCAAGATTGGTTTTATACCCCAACGATGCGTTGAAACTATCAAACGATCTGTCTAATGCCTGAAAATAGCCTTCTTCTCCTTCTGTTCCGTGTGCAATCGAAGTTACATTTCGGTTATCGAAACGTAATCCTGCCTGTAACACATTACTTTTCCACTCATAGTTTGCTGTTCCAAAAACTCCAAAATCATTTGTTGTTGCATCTGGAATTAAATATTCTTCCCCCGAGTTAGCATTGGTTTGGTGCATTCCCTGAACTCCAACAATGGTTTCTATTTTTCCCATTTTAGGCAAATGATATTTTGCATTGTAATTAAATGTTTTCAGTTTCATGTGCAATGCAGCTTCATTACTATCTTCAAACTCACTTCTGTCATTTGTGATATATCCTAAATCGACATCTAATTTTGAATTCTGAAAAAAGAACACATTATTCAAACTCAACAAATGATTAAAAACTCCTTGTCTAGGAAACTCTGTATTTTTTGTTGTTGTTTGTTCTCCAAATCCTTCTTCTGAAATTCCTAAATCTAATTTATTGTAATTGTAACGTAAAACACTTGAGAAACTAGAATTGCTATATCCTATTCCGGTTTTAAAATCGGTTTCGTTATAACGCGTATTTGTCACACGGTCACTATCTCCTGCTTTATAATCAGAATGTGAATTAAAACTTCCACGTGCTAAAAACTTCCAGTTTTCTGTAGATGTTTTTAACCCAATTGAAGAATTACTTCCTTGTGTATTGGTGAAATATTTCTGACTGAAATTTGCCTTAAAATCTCCTGCATCAGCAAATTTTTCTGGATTAAAATACAAAACTCCTCCCAAAGCATCTGAACCATATAATAAAGATGCTGGCCCTTTTATAACCTCAACACTTTCGACCCCTGAATCATTTAATCCTAATCCATGTTCGTCTCCAAATTGTTGATTCTCTAATCGAACTCCTTGCGAATAAACTAAAACACGGTTTCCGCTTAATCCTCGAATTACGGGTTTACCAATAGAAGTTCCTGTAGAAATTTGAGAAACTCCCGGTATTGTTGCTAACCCTTCTATTAATGTTGAAGTCCCTTTTTGCTGTAATGTTTTAATGGTTTCATGTTCCACTTTCATTACATTTTGTGATTGTAATTTGCTAAAAGCTGTTGACACAATTACCTCATCCATTTCAAAGGCTGCTTGCGTAAGCAAGATATCCAAGGTGTTCTCTTTTAATAATTTTTCGATGTTTTTATTTTGAGTTGTATACCCTACAAACGTAAATGCGATACGCAGTCCTCCTTTTGGAAGATTATTTAAGCTGTACTTTCCATTTTCGTCGGTTGTAGTTCCTTTATGTAGTTCTGAAACATAAACTGAAACTCCTGGAACGGGTTGATTTTGCAAATCGGTTACGGTTCCTGAAACTGTATTTTGGGCATTAAGTAAGCCCGAGAACCCTAAAATTAGGGCTATTATGATTTTTTTCATTGTAAATGATACTATAGTTAGATGATTTCTCCATTTAAAAAAAACTCAAAAAATTGTATAAATACGCTCAACAACTCCGATAACTATCAGAATTGGTAAACCATTTTTACCATTCGAATCTATAAACGAAAATTTTGTTTGATTTTTATAAAAATCAAAACTGGGTAAATACGTTGTATTCCGAAAATATCGGATACCAAAAATCTAAACTATAGGAGGGCCTCGAAGGGAGTATAAACTTCCGGAAAATGAAATAGCTGTTTCCGAAAAGGTGAAGAAATAAGGAATTTCATCATGAAAAACGGGTAACTGAAAAGTAAATCTTTCAGGTGTTATATAACTACTTATTGCAAAATGACACACATAGCAATAATCTAAATTATGGTGCTGATGCGTTATTTCGGTATTTGTTACATTATACTCGTGATGACATTGTTTTTTTGAAAACTCTTGAACAATATGCTCATAACTATGGAATGACTGAAACAGCATTGAGAACAATACCGTCATCGTCAAAGAAATACTTATTATGAGCTGTTTTCTTTTCATGCGCTACAAAGGTATAAAAAACATGTAAGCGAAATGAACACTATAGGAAAAAGGTTCTGAGGCACTAAGTTGCAAAGGTTCAAAGTTTTTTTATTGTCTACTAAAAAAATTAGTTGAAAAGCTGATAAAATTTTAAATCTGTGATGAAAAAATTAACCTCAAAGGTCGCAAAGCTTTTCCTTGATCTTGTCATCCTGAGCGGAGTCGAAGGACCATAATCTTTGTCGAGTAACCCGTGGAGACCCTTCCTACGTCAGGGTGACAATATTGTGGCTTGTTTGTCTTTAGAGTTTAAATACTATAATGTGTAGTTTTTACTCTCAACAAAACATTTGTGTTAATTTGAGCAATTTGTGGTAACCTTTTTTAATCTGTGATGAAAAAATTAATCGCAAAGGTCGCAAAGCTTTTCCTCGATCTTGTCATCCTGAGCGGAGTCGAAGGACCATAATCTTTGTCGAGTAACTTGTGGAGACCCTTCCTACGTCAGGGTGACAATATTATGGCTTATTTGTCTTTAGAGTTTAAATACTATAATGTGTAGTTTTTACTCTCAACAAAACATTTGTGTTAATTTGAGCAATTTGTGGTAACCTTTTTTAATCTGTGATGAAAAAATTAATCGCAAAGGTCGCAAAGCTTTTCCTCAATCTTGTCATCCTGAGCGGAATCGAAGGACCATAAACTTTGTCGAGTAACTCGTGGAGACCCTTCCTTCGTCAGGGTGACAATATTGTGGCTTGTTTGTCTTTAGAGTTTAAATGCTATATGTGTAGCTTTTACTCTCAAAAAAACATTTGTGTTAATTTGAGCAATTTGTGGTAACCTTTTTTAAATCCATTTAATCCTCTATCCCGATAGCTATCGGGAGTGGCAAAAAAATTAACCGCAATCAAATCACAACTGAACCTCCAAAATCTTATATTTGTATAGTTTATTTCATAATACTAAAATCCCCCTATACTCTTGGAACAATCATTAAAACCAAAATCCAATATGCGATTATTTTTTAGTTGTTTATTTTTAGTATCGTTTCTAAATGTTTTTTCTCAAGAAGAAAAGACTCCTGCTACTGAGGCTCCAAAAGTAAAGATTGATTCTCTATACCGAGAAGATCAGTTTTATTTTGCGGTTACCTATAATGCATTGAACAATGCTCCAGAAGGATTATCACAAAAGAAATTTTCAGCAGGATTAAGCTTTGGTTTTCTAAGAGATATGCCTATTAACAAAAACCGAAATATTGCAATTGCAGCTGGTTTAGGTTTGAGTTACAAAAATTACTTTCAAAATATTGGAATAACGGGAACTAGTGATGCTCCTATTTATAATGTAATAAATTATTCTAATGTTAACTCAAACAAATTCACTCAATACTTAGTCGATTTCCCTATTGAATTCAGATGGCGAACTTCAACATTTGAGAGCTATAAATTCTGGAGAATATACGGCGGTATAAAATTTAGTTATGTTTTATTTGACCGTTCTGTTTACAAAGATTCAGAACAAAAAGTAATCATTAAAAACAATCGTGATTTCGAAAAATTCCAATACGGTGTGTATATGTCAGCAGGATTTAATACCTGGAATATTTATGCCTATTATGGTTTAAAACCTTTATTTAAATCAGCAAAAACGAGTACTCAAAGTATCGATATGAGAACAATGAATATTGGTGTAATCTTTTATATATTATAACCAAAAAACCAAAAATAGTACTTGCGGAATTATCCCTATCAGCAATCCAATAATGAGTTCCTTATTGGTATGAGCATTCATTTCCAGACGGGATGAAGCTACAAAACCATTCATTAATATGAAAAAGGCAACCCAATACATCATATATGGTACTTGAAGATGTCGGCTTAAACCAATTGCGAAAATCGTTAATCCGCTAATGGCTATCATATGCAAACTGGCTTTTATTTTAAAAAAAGACAATACCAGTGCAATTATAGTACTAAACAATGCTCCTAAAAAGAAGAAATGCAACTCTGGATATCGCATAATCACGACACTACGCTTAACCAATAAAATGATTAAAAAACAATGAAGTACCAACGGAATCTTACGTTGTGAAGTTTCATGAATCATAATCGAATCGACATTTCCTGTTGAACGAAGCAGCAAGAAAAACAATATTGGAACCAAAACCGTAATAATTAATATCTGAAAAAGTATAAAGAATTTCTCCTCATTGGCAAATGCATCTTCTTTAAAAAAAAGATAAAATATACTCGCATACATCGAAATAAACAATGGATGAAATAAATAAGAAATTGCTGGAAGAATCTTTTTCAACGGCTTGATTTTATTGTCTTGAACAAATATAAAAAAATATATGACTTTCTATAAATTGCTCAAAATTTTAACAGCAACTAAAAAGGGAACGCGGATGACGCAGATTCGCCAAGGCGAAACGCGGATAAAAACGGATTTTTATCTTATCATTTTTAAAAAATCCGCTTTTATCCGCGTCTTTACTTTAATATCCCGATAGCTATCGGGACCGTGTCATCCGCGTTCCATTATAGACAAACTTTACAATTTGAATAATTGCATTTTTAAGAAAATATTAAAAAACTCTTTTCTACCTTTAATGTTTCAAACAACAATATGTTTTTCTAACTCATCACAACTACCATTTCACATTTTACAAAAAACATTTTACAAAAAACATCCAACATAAAACACTTCATAATTCGATGCCTATAAATCTTAAAAACATAATTCAAATACTTCATGCTAAATGGTTTGGTGGCAATTCTGACATTAACATCGACCATCTTTCTATTGATAGCCGTTCTTTACAAAACGGACCCAAAACTTTATTTTTCGCTTTAAGCGGACCAAACAATAATGCGCATGACTATATTCCAGATCTAATCGAAAAAGGCGTTCATAATTTTGTGGTAACACATATTCCTGAAAATTATACACAAAGAGCTAATTATATAGTTGTCGAAAATTCACTAACGGCTTTACAGACAGTAGCTGCTTACTATCGAAGTCTTTTTGATTTTCCTATTATCGGATTGACTGGAAGTAACGGCAAAACGATAGTTAAGGAATGGCTTAATTTCTTATTGAGTCCTGACCATAACATTATAAGAAGTCCAAAAAGCTACAACTCTCAGGTTGGCGTTCCGTTGTCTATTATTGCAATTAACGAAAAACACAATCTAGGTATTTTTGAAGCTGGAATTTCTACCGTTTCTGAAATGGATAAACTAGAAAAAATCATCAAACCGACTATCGGACTTCTTACCAATATTGGTTCGGCACACGATGAAGGTTTTTTAAATCTTGTACAAAAGATTGATGAAAAACTACTTTTGTTTAAAGAAACTCCTGTAATTATTTATCAGAAAACAGAGGTTGTTCATTCTTGTTTGACACAATTTGCTGCCGAATATATGTTGGATTCCAGAAAATTGTTTTCTTGGAGTTTTACGGATAAACATGCTGCTGTTTTAATTTCTACAAAAGAGACTCATAACGACAGCACTATAATTGAGTACCGATATAAGAACGAAAAAAGCCAATTTACTATTCCGTTTCAAGACGATGCTTCGATAGAAAATGCTATTTCGTGTCTAATGGTTTTGTTGTACTTAAAATACGATTCGGCTACAATCGAGAATCGAATGCATTTATTGTATCCTGTAGAAATGCGTTTGGAAGTAAAAAACGGAATCAACAACTGCAGTATAATCGATGATAGTTACAGTTCGGATTTTCAATCGCTAAAAATAGCATTAGATTTTCTGGAAAGTCAGCATAAATTCAAGAAGAAAACCGTGATTTTATCTGACATTCTTCAGAGCGGATTTACAAATGACGAATTATATTCAAAAGTGGCTCAACTTATCGAATCTAATAAAATAACCCGTGTTATTGGTATTGGTTCAACCATTTCGTCGTTTAAAGATAAATTCACCAATTGCATTACATTTCCCAATACTGCCGAATTCATTGCGCATTATGAATCATTAGATTTTGAAAATGAAACCATTCTAATAAAGGGAGCACGTTCGTTTCAGTTTGAAGAAATTGTAGCATTACTTGAGGAGAAAACTCATGAAACAATTCTGGAGATTAACCTCAATGCTATTGGTCATAATCTTAATTTCTTTAAATCTAAAATAAATCCAACCACCAAAATGATGGTGATGGTTAAAGCATATAGTTATGGTAATGGCGGTCTTGAAATCGCCAAATTACTCGAACATCACAAAGTAGATTATTTGGGTGTGGCTTTCGCCGATGAAGGAATTTCACTTAAAAACGGCGGTATAAAACTCCCGATAATGGTACTTAATCCCGAGTCGACTAGTTTTTCTGCCATTATTCAGCACCAATTAGAACCCGAAATTTATAGTTTAAAAGGGCTGAAATCCTTTTTGAAAATTGCTAACGAAAAAAAACTACATCATTTCCCGATTCATATAAAATTAGATACAGGAATGCACCGATTGGGTTTTGAAGCCAATACGCTCGATGAATTAATCACTACTCTAAAAGGAAATACAACTGTTGAAGTAAAAAGTGTTTTATCGCATTTGGCTACAAGTGATGAAGAAAAGCACTTTGATTTTGTTCTTTCTCAAATTGACTTATTCGAAAAATTGTCTTCTAAATTAATAGAAGCATTAGATATTAATCCAATTCGTCATATTTTGAATACTTCTGGAATTAGTAATTTCCCGCAGGCACAATACAATATGGTTCGTTTAGGAATTGGTTTATACGGAGTTTCTAATGATCCTGCTGAACAAAAATATTTAGAAAATGTAAGCACGTTAAAATCGATTATTTCACAAGTAAGAACTATTCCTGCTGATGATAGCGTAGGATATGGACGTCGCTTTATGGCCGAAAAAGAAACTCGAATCGCTACAATTCCAATTGGTTATGCCGATGGAATTGCCAGACTTTGGGGTAATGGAGTGGGCTTTGTAACTATAAAAGGACAAAAAGCACGTATTGTTGGAAACATCTGTATGGATATGCTCATGGTTGATGTAAGTGCCATTGATTGTAAAGAAGGTGACGATGTGGTGATCTTTGGCGAAAGCCCAACTGTAGTCGAAATGGCACGGGAATTACGAACAATTCCGTATGAAATCTTAACTAGTATTTCGCAACGTGTGAAGCGTGTGTTTTTCCGTCAATAATATTTTAGTCGATATTTAATTAAAATATGCGAAATATTACTTATTTTCGAGTAAGAAAAAATTTTAAACTAAAACAATATCAAATATGGGAATGTTATCTGAATTTAAGGAATTTGCAATGAAGGGCAACGTGGTCGATTTAGCTGTCGGTGTCATAATTGGTGGAGCTTTTGGTAAAATTGTAAGCTCTTTTATCGAAGATGTAATTACTCCGTTGTTATTAAAGCCTGCATTAGATGCTGCGCATTTATCTACAATCGAAGAACTAACCGCTTTTGGAGGTGTAAAATACGGTTTGTTTATTTCGGCAGTAATTAACTTTTTAATTGTTGCTTTTGTATTGTTTATAATCATCAAAGGAATAAACCATGCTAAGAAAAAAGAAGTTGTCCCTCCACCTGCTCCAGCTGGACCGACACAAGAAGAATTATTGACTCAAATTAGAGATTTATTAAAGAAATAATCCGCTACACTATTGTCTATCTAAACCGTTCAAAATCTGAACGGTTTTTTTATAAAGAAAATAAATTAAGAAACACAATGGGACACGACACAAGTGCTTTGATTGGGCGTATGCCAATTAATATTGATAAGATAAAATTTTATGGATTAGCAGTTGCATTTGAAGACGATTTTGCTATAATTTTTTTAGACGAAGATCATCTTTTCCGTTGGAGTTTAAAACTAAATTTAGATTATTATTCCGGCAATGAGAATTTACGGTTTGGTGATGAATTAATTCATTTTTTAGCCAAAGAAATTGAACTCGAAGAATATATAATTACTTATCTAAGTTTCGAATTTTACGGTGAACTATATAAAAATGCTCTTAAAATTGACGAAGGGGAGATAAATTTAATACTGCGAAAAATTGGCGTCGATGCTTATAACAGTGCAAATGAATTCCACAAATTAAATCTTGACAATTATAGAATGTCTGAATGTTATTATTGGGAAGGAGAGTCGAATTGGGCAAATTTGCGTAAAAACATCATAGCAGGTCATATAGATAACTAAACCGTTCAAAATGGGAACGGTTTTTCTTTTTTGTTACAAATATAACATTTTGTTGTTTTTTGTGAACCCGCTTGTTTTCAACTTCATTATACCTATTTTTGCACTTCAAATAACAAACATTCACAATAAAAAATATAAAAATGAGAATAGCGATTGTAGGCGCTACCGGTATGGTTGGCGAAGTAATGCTAAAAGTGTTGGCAGAAAGAAATTTCCCTGTTACAGAATTAATTTTGGTTGCATCTGAGAAATCAGTTGGTAAACAAATCGAATATAAAGGAACTAATTATACGGTTGTTGGATTACAAACTGCTGTTGATTTGAAAGCTGATATTGCTATTTTCTCAGCTGGTGGTGAAACTTCATTAGAGTGGGCTCCAAAATTTGCTGCTGCAGGAACTACCGTTATCGATAACTCATCAGCTTGGAGAATGGATCCTACAAAAAAATTGATCGTTCCTGAAATCAATGCTTCTTCATTAACCAAAGAAGATAAAATTATAGCAAACCCAAACTGTTCAACTATTCAAATGGTTTTAACATTGGCGCCGTTGCACAAAAAATACGATATCAAAAGAATTGTTGTTTCTACTTACCAATCTATCACTGGAACTGGTGTAAAAGCTGTAAAGCAACTTGAAAATGAATACGCTGGAGTAAAAGGCGAAATGGTTTATAAATATCCTATTCACAGAAATGCTATCCCTCATTGCGATAGCTTTGAAGAAAATGGATACACCAAAGAAGAAATGAAACTAGTTCGTGAAACTCAAAAAATTCTTGGTGACAATACTATTGCTGTAACTGCAACTGCAGTTCGTGTTCCTGTTGTTGGTGGACATAGCGAAGCTGTAAATGTTGAGTTTACAAATGATTTTGATGTAAATGAAGTACGTGAAATTTTACATCATACGGATGGTATTGTTGTTCAGGATAACCTTGACACATTTACTTACCCAATGCCTCTTTATGCTGAAGGTAAAAATGATGTTTTTGTAGGTCGTATTCGTCGTGACGAAAGCCAGCCAAACACTTTAAACATGTGGATTGTTGCTGATAACTTAAGAAAAGGTGCTGCAACAAATACAATCCAAATTGCAGAATATCTTGTCGCTGCAAAATTGGTATAATTCACCTCCTAATATCTGATAAAAGCCGTAATCGCAAAGTTGTGATTACGGCTTTTCTGTAGAAAAAGAGTATTCTCAACAATAAAAAAAGCCATATCTTAGCTACTAAAAACTCAGAACGCATGAACTTCGATAACTATAAAGTAATTCCGAATTACAACACCCACAGAACCGACTTGTTTCTTGCTGATGATGAAGACATTCAGGCTTGCGAACAAACTTTAAACATCACTTTTGACAACAATTATAAGGAATATGTTGTAACGTACGGAAGCGGCATTCTAGGCGGAACCTACGTAAGAATCTATCTTCCTGAAACGATTGTACTCACTGTTGATGCATGGAAAAAAAGAATTAACGAATATTGGTTTTGGGATGAGGGAGCAACTGTTCTAACAAAAGAGCAGGTTTTAGACTCAGTAAGAATTGGAGATACATTTGACGGTGACGAAATTATTCTCTACAAAAACGAGTATTTCATTTTACCAAGAAATAGTGAAATGATATACAAAGCAGGTAAAACACTTGAAGAAACTATAAATTGGTTGTGCAATTCTGGAATTTTAACTGAAGCTTTTTCCGAAAGAGAATTCGAACCTTTTGACCCAAGCGAATGGGGCGATAAATTATAATAAAACAATAGCATTTAAATAAAATGGCAGAAGAACAAGACAAATATGTCAAAATAGTTTTTAAATTTTTCAGTAATATTCTTAACGAATCGGCTGTAGAAACGTTATGGGCAACAACAATTAATGCTGAAAATGGATTGTATAAATTGGATAATATTCCGTTTTATGCACCCGTTTCTTGTGAAGATGTTGTCTTTGCAACATTTGACGAAACAGAACAAAAATTAGTCTACAAACAAACTATTGAACATTCAGGAAATTCAACAATTCAAGTTATTGTATTAGATAAAAATGTGCCAATAAACGATTTACGTGAAGTATTTAATGAACTTGGCTGTGAGTCTGAAAAATTCAATAATGACTATTTTGTAATACAAATTCCAGCAGCTTTAAAATACGAACCGATCCGACAAAAATTAATTGAGTTAGAAGAAAACAAGATTATAAATTATGCTGAACCTGATTTATCAGATAATCATTGGTATTAAAAGTGTAAGATGTGAAATGTGAAATGTGAAATGTAAACTGTAAACTGTGAAATGTGAAATGTGAAATGAGAGACGTCGAAGAATTAATAAACACTACAGATCCAGGTTGGCCAATTGTAACCGAATGGATTAAGGAAGCAAATAACAAAATAGAAATTCTAACTGTTGACGATGCTAAAGCAAAAGAAGCATTGTATAAAACTCAGGTTTCTACACGCTCCCCAATGGGTGCAATTATTTTCAGCACAGGGGGAATATTAGTTGATAATGGCTGGATTAGAATTCTAGGCTCAGGTAGTGAAAAACTCGATCGTTCCTTACCCGATTGGAATGTTGGAAAATTCACTGAAGAGTTTGGAGAAAATCCAAGATTATTATTAATTGCTGATGATGCTCTCGGTGGATTTTTTATATTAAATGGTGGTGATCTGGGAAGTGATTTGGGGAACATATATTATTTTTCTCCAGACAATTTAGAATATGAGCCACTTGATATAACATACAGTGAATTTTTATCTTTTTGTTTCAATAATGATTTGGATGAATTTTACCGCAACCAAAGATGGAACAACTGGCAAGCAGAAGTTTCTAGATTAGATGGTAATTCCGTTTTTAATTTTATTCCGTTTCTTTGGAGTAAAGAAGGCAAAGACATAAACAAGAATAGCCGTAAGGAAATTCCAGTTGAAGAACAATTCAATTTTAATATTGAAATGAGAAAGCAATTAGCCTATAAAGGGTAAGATGTAAAATGAGAATAGTAAAATGACAAGTTTGGGATTGTTTTGCGTAAAACTAAAATTGCTTACAATCTTGGAATACTACTTTTAGAAAACATATTTCTTCTTATAAATTCAAGGGTCATTTACATACTAATTTATTTAGCCCTTGAATCTAATTACTCTTCTTTTTACTCAGGTGATTATTTCCTATCTAATACATAGAAACATAGGTTTTCACTACAAGAATCCTCAAAAAGAAATCTATTTCTTTCAAATAATAATACTTCAGTTATCACAAATCGAACAAAAAACTTACTTTTGCCCCAAAAAAATGTGCTTTAAAATAATAATAGCTAACCGATTTATTTACTAATTTAGATATGAAGTAAATCGCTTTGCATTAATTTATTTTTGTTTGTTTATTTGTTAGAGTAACCCTCTTTTATTTTTTTACAAAAAAGAGAATCTATTGTATTAAATCAATCTGTGTTATCTTATTTTAAGCACAATTGACGCCTATTCTTATTCAGATTACATCAAAAACTCTTTCGAAAATTATAGTACGTAAATACAAAAACGAACTAGAAAATGATCAATACTATTGCACAATAGACAAATTTTGATAAAATGAAAAAAACTATTTTAATTGTTTTATTTATATTTTCCTTTTTAAGTATTACTGTTTCTGCTCAAAACTACAACAAGAAACAAATCGATAGTTTAATCGTAGTATGCGAAAAATATATATACGATATGAATGGCAAAACAAAACCACTGGCTTTGGATATTATAAAACATTCTGAAAAAATAAAATATCCTCATGGAATCATTCTTGGTTACGAACTCATTATTTCTAATTATGGTTTTTTAGGAGATTTTAAAACAGCACTAGAATATATTACCCTTGCAGAGAAAGAAATGCCTAAAATACAAGATAGTACCCTATTTATTGGTATTATCCGTTTAAAAGGAGATTGCTTGAGCAGAACAGGTCTTTATCAAAGAGCAAGAAAAGAGTTTAACAGAAGCCTGAGATTAGCTGATAAAATAGAAAATAAAGATTATAAACACAGTTTCAAAGCAAACATTTATAATTCTATTGCAATGACTATAAGCAAACAAGATGAGACTAACGATTCTATATTTTATTATTACAGAAAATGTATTTCTGAATTTCAGCAAAGAACAACTCATCAGGAAGGGAAGAAAAGATCTATAGCACAAATTAATTTAAATATAAGCACTTGTTTTATTCAGATTAAGCAATATGATTCTGCAGCCTATTATGTTCAGAGAGCCCTTAAATTACTCGATAAAAAAGATACTACCGTCCTTAAACTAAATGCTTATAAAAATTTAGGAGATATTCATTTAGGAAAAAGAGACTATAACTCCGCAATTTATTACTATGAATCCATATTAGACAAAGCAAAAACAGCGCATCAAATATATATTTTAAGTAATGCTTATTCTAAATTATCAACTATTTATGCTATTCTGGGTGATGATCAGAAATCAAGAGCGTATCAGGAAAAATTTACAATAATAAACAGAGAGATCAATAAATCAGAAAAAGATGCCTTAGAAGTTTCTGTTAAAAATATAGAAAAAAAACATGACGACAACGTTAAGTCTTCCCGACTAATTTTTAACGTTATCCTAAGTTGTGTACTATTACTTTCAGGTATTGTAGTGTACTTTCTTATTAAGAAATTAAAAAACACAAAAGCAGCTAAAAAAAATAAAGCCAAACTACTTTATGAGAAAGAATTAGAATTAGAGCGTTTAGCAGATTCTAACAAAGTTACTTTACAGGAAGTATGGCAATTAGCAGTTGATAAAGACCCTTCTTTTAATACTAAATTTCAGGAATTAGAACCCGACTTTTATGACAAATTAAATCAAAAAGCCATTGTTCCGCTTAATTATAACGATCTATTATTTTGTGCTATGATTCGTTTAGGATTTATAACAAAAGAAATAGCACAAAATCTAAATTTGTCAGTAGGAGCTATTGAAACCCGAAAATCTCGATTACGAAAAAAGTTCAATATGATTTCTTCAGAGGACGATCTTACAATCTGGATGATGAATCTTTAAACCTTTCTTTTGTATTTATCTGATTCTAAAAAAACACAGCTAATTCTATAAATTATAAAAAAAATTATAGGTTTAGAATTGACTCTGTATCTCAAAAATTATTGATTTAAAAAGACAAAAAAATATGTTTTAGACAGGCCATAAATGGTGTTTTTTGTCATCCCCTGATTAAAATTTTCTTCTCATTATTTTTATCTCTTAAAAAAATAAAAATAAAAAGCTATTTTTTTAAATTTTCAACCTACTAAAAAACAACCACTTACAAAATAAAATACGCCTTGTAATAAATTGTAATGTTTAAAAATAGTTCTGAATTATAATTTCACGCTACTTTTGCACTCCCCCTTTGTAGCCAAAAATTATCATACGCCTAATTATTGCTTCGCACCCAAATCCAGCTAGATTATAAAACAAGTATATTTTTCATCTTGCTGTCCTCCCACGAAATAATCTGATTGTTATTGCCCCAACATCATATCTAAAAACTTAAATAAAAAACACGTGTTTTTTATTTTAAAGATGTCTTGCCTTTGGTTCTATTTTACCAAAATAGTATAAGATATCCTGTCATATTAAAAAATTAAAGTAAAAAAAATGATAACTAAAAGAATACTATTGACGCTCTTTTTTGTTTACAATTGTGCCACATGGGCACAGAATATTACTATCTCATTTATAAAATTCCCTTCAAAAAGCTATGCATTAATTGAATATAAAGGAACAAAATCTGATACGATAGTAAAAGGTTATTTAGACAAGCAAGGAAACGCAAAATTACAGCTGCCTACTTCGGTTAAAAACTATCAAGGAATGGTATCGCTTATTATAGATAAAGATGCAAAAATGGATATGATTTTGAACAATGAGAATTTTTCAGTTGCATCGATCTATGCCTATCCTGATACGCGTACATCACAATTTATAGGATCTGAAGAAAACCAATTTCTCAAAGATTATCTTTTGGGAAATGAAGTAATTGCTAATCCTAAATTATACGTTAATCAATTGAAGAAAGAAATGGACTATCTCAATCGAATTTTAGTAGCAGCGAATGCTTCAGATTCTGCCATAGAAAGTCTGCGCTCAGAATTTTTAAATGTAGACATGCCTGTACTTTATCATTCTCCATTTTGGAAAACAATGCTTACTTATTGGGTAATAATGTATAACAATCGAATAAAAGATGATGATAAACTAATCGCTGATGCTTTACAAATCATGAAAAACATAAAGCAGGAAGCAACATTAGACGAGTTTGCCAATAACCTGGTAGATATATGCGAACAATATGGTTGGGAATATATTAAAAATCAGTTGGTACAACAGATCTATAATTCAGGGATGATCAAATCTCCAACCCGTCATCTAGCTATACTTTTAAAAAGTAGCGGAGTGCAAATAGGAGAAACACCACCTGATTTTTTAGTAGATAAAAAAACTAAACTGAGCTCTTTATTTAAAGATAAACTGTTATTGTTTTTTTACGACAGTGCTTGCTATAAATGCAGTAATGAAATAAAAGAATTGAAGGCCTATTCAGAAAAACTAACAGAAAATAAGATAAAAATAGTATCCATTTCGGTAGATCCTACTAAAGATGAATTAGAAGAAAACACCAAGGATTTTTCATGGAAGTACAAACTAAATGATCCAGACAATCATATTTTCCATCCTTATGGAGTAATCATGACACCTACCTATTTTGTAATAGAAAAAGGAAAGATAGCAGGTAGATATGCCCGATTGGAAGATATAGGATTACATAAATAAATTTCAAATTAATTAAACTTTACAAACATTAAAAATATTATGAGAACTAGAATGAGAATGAGATTTTTAATTCCTTTTTTATTACTGTTGCCTACAGTAATTTTAGCACAAACAGTTATAGGATCGGTTTCAAAGCCTGCCAGTTATTCCTTGCTGGAATTATCTACAGCAAAAATTAAAGGAGGTATTAGAATGCCTCAACTTACCACAGTAGAAAGAGACAATCTTACTACGCCAAGCTTTATTAGTGATGCAAAAGCAATAGGGCTTACAATATATAATATAGATACCAAATGTATAGAGTACTGGAATACAAACAAATGGGTAAGTTTATGTTCTGGTAATGCTGATATTGGCTTTAAGCCAAATGATCCCTCCAAGCCTGTTTATCCTCCAGAAGGCGGAATAGTAGGCCCTTTTATCCCTATAGAAACTCCTCCTTGTACAGGAAAGATTCCTTATACTCATACAGTTATAACAGGTAGTGATTTTATTTCTATCGACATTACAGATAGTAATACTGGAGCATTTACTATAAAAATGGAGCCTAACTTAACTGCGACTTCGCGTACAGCGATTGTACGTTCTACAAATAATTGTACAGGAGAGTATAAAGAGTTTTTATTTACACAAGATGGTGATACTCAATTATGCGATTTAACAGTAGCAAAGCCGCTAATAGCTGTGAGCAACAATGGCGTGCTTTGTATCGGTGGAGATGTATTTATGGAAGTAACAAACGTTAAATCTGGGGCAAATTATATCTGGACAATTAATAATATTGTACAAGGACAAGGAACGAGCTTTAGAGCAACCCAATCAGGTATTTATAAGGTATATGTGGGAGCAATAGGTTGCGATAAATTAAATGCAAATAGTGTCTCGGATAATATAAAAGTCACTACAGGTTCTGGTACCGCACCAAACAATAATACAGTTTTATATGCAACTAATAACGGAATAATCTGTGGAGCTACAGGAGAAGTTACACTAACTGCTTATAATTTTTCACAACTCAGTGAGCTTACTTGGTATAAAAATGGAAAAAAAACAACTAAAAAAGGGACTGCAATTATTCTTAAAGCAGCAGATAAGGGAGAATGGACTGCTGTTATAGAACGCGATAATTGTAGTTCTTTACCTAGCAAAAGCGTTACTGTATCTGTAGATGAGTCAAGCAAACCGCTTAAACAACCGATAATTTCGATTAATGGAAAACTACTGTCACAATTAAATGATTTTTGTAGTAACGGGCGTTTAAAACTAGAATTAAGTAACCCACCTAGCGATTATACAAATGCTGTGACTGTTAAGTGGTATAACGGCCTAGAGTATCTTGGTGAAGGCAAAGAGCTTACGATAACGGCGCCTTCTAGTGGCAATAATATTATACTGCGTTGTGTCGTTTCAGATAATACAGGAGTTCTTTGTTCAGCAGAATTTACCGAGACTAAAAAATTGCAAGGAACAGCACCAGCAACTCCAGTAATTACAGCTAATCCGCCACTTATTTGTGGTAGTGTAGATGCTCAGTTAACAGCAACTGTAACTGGTGGTCCTTTTACTTTTCAGTGGTACAAAGAAGGAGTACTTATGCCTGATAAAGTAAGCCAAACTCTTACTGTTGATAAAATAGGTTCGTACCAAGTAGAAGCAATTAATCAATCCGGTTGTATTAGTTCTTTATCAGCTACACTTTTGATAGACTTGTCTGATTTTCCAGTTTTAGAATGGAAGGCAGTTTATGATAAAGCCGAGCTCAACCAAACAAAAATATTTCAGGTATCCGATACATTTAATCCTACATCCTATACCTGGACAGCAGATAATGGAGCAACAATAGAAAATGGACAAGGTACAAATACCGTTCGTATAAAATTTCCTAATGCAGATGCAATAGTGAATATAACAATTGAGGCAGAAAATGGTTGTGGTATTAGTAACAAATTGAATCAGAAAGTGACAGTAGCTCCTGCTTGTATTGCAGCTGTTATAAAAAAAACTACCATGTCTCCTACAGGAACAGTTCTTACGGGTAACTCGGTAACTATGTCAGTACTCGCAGAGGGATCAAACACGGCTACAGCACCTATTACCTATCAGTGGAAGTTTAATGGTACCTCAATTTCTGGAGCAACTTCGGCTACGTACACAATAAACAATCTAAAAACGAATAATAGTGGTAGTTATAGCTGTGTTGTAAACAATTGTAGTAACAAACCCGTTACAACCACAGCTGGAACAATTGATGTTATTGACGAAACTACGCTTCCAAAAGGGAGTGGTGCTATAGCTGGAGAAGATTGTTTTGATATTGCCTCTGCATCAAGTAATAATGCTAAATGTGGGCTACTCTCATCTAGAGAATCCCACAGAGCCGATTTTAATAAATCGTACACTTATACATTTACAAGTATTGGTTCAAGTAATACAAATTTACGCTTTGTTATTAATGATCCTGAAAAAGCAGTGGAGAGTTATCAAGTACAAAAAGACATACCAGCCACTTTAGGGAATGGAGCAAAATATACAGTTACGATTAAATATAAGCAATCTTTAATGACTACTGCAGCAGGTAGAGACAATGACAATCCTGTTAGAGTTACACTAGTAGCTCTTTATAAAACGGGAGGTGTTGAGGGTAAATCGAAACTAGAAATTACAATTAAAGATTGTACGTGTTGTTCTGTGGCTACAGATCTTGATGGGAATGTATATACAGCAAAACTTTTTGGAGATACTTGCTGGATGACCCAAAACTTACGCACAACTGTAGACAAAGATGGAAAAAGTTTGGGTGGAGTATATCTATATGCTGGAAGTGGGATTTCAGGCATTTATAATGCAAGTGATCTGAAAAGCGGTACTGTAACTTATGTTGTAAATGATGTACGTACAACTGAATCTCGTGCAGATTTTGCGTCTAAATTTGGTTTATTATATAATGATTACCAAAAGGCTCTTAATCCTTGTCCAGAGGGATGGCACGTATCTACAATTTCAGAATGGATTAACTTACGTAGTTTGTTGTTGGCAAAAAATAGTAAGTATGGCAAACAAGCAAAGGCAAATAATAATAAATATCAGCCATCGTATGGCGGTGGATATACCTGGGGAGGGTACGCTCCAAATGACAGTAACAATTCAGGCTTTAACCTGTTGCCAACAGGATATACATACAATAGTGGGAGTGGTACTTATGGTCAAAATTTTGCAAGCGTTGCAATGATGGCGTTATCTGGAACTACTCAATATATTTGGTTGACAAACAATAGCGATGTTTTTTATTTTACGAATGCTACAGCAGATACAAAGTATAATAAACCTATTAGATGTGTTAAAAATTAATTTTATATTTTAAAAAAAATAATGAAACAGTAGTATTGGTTTAGTTGTATAGTAAACGATTATTATAAAAACAAGCCATTATTGATAAGCTGAGCATAGTCAAGGTTATAGATAACTTCTTGATTCTGCTCAGCTTTTTTAATTAAAAAAATGAATAAATCTGTGTCTTCATAATAACGAATCCGTCTAATCTGCCTCAGAATATATAGTTTTTGAATTCTAACTAATTGGTTATAATTATTGTATTTCTAAAAAAACAAGGTGGAAAAAGAAGCTATACGTACTAATAAAATTCATCAAATCATTTAATACACAAACCCTTATTTATATTCTAATCTTGAAATCGAAAGACATAAACTTCAAAAACTCTAAAACATTTTTTTTTATTATATTTGATACAAGTATTGACTTCGTTTATTTACGAATTAAAAACCCTAAATATCAATATATTAATTAAAACTAATTCCGTGTTTTCACTTAAACTAATTACACTCTACTACATTTTTTAGCAATTAGAACTTAAGTAAATCGCTTGGATTGATTCAATTTTAATAGTGAATTAAAAAGTACAAATTACTAAACATCTGAACTAAACTTATTAGGTATTCTTTGTCACTACAAGATGAGAAATGGTTAAAACTAAAGTCAATATTTGAGAAGAATTTACAAAAAACAGAATAAATTAAATATTCATGGAAACCATTAAAATTGAGAAAGTCACGATAAATGATATTGAAAAACTGCAAAATATCGGAAGACAAACGTTTCTAGAAACTTTTTCGAAGCCAAATACGGAAGAAAACATGAACCATTATTTGTCTACCAGTTTTGCCTTTGATAAACTAAAAAAGGAAATTGAAAATCCTGATTCCGAATTCTTCTTTGCAGTATTGAATGATGTCGTTATTGGATACTTAAAAACAAATTCAGGAGAAGCACAAACAGAATTAAAAGATAATAATGCCTTAGAAATAGAACGTATTTACGTTTCACAAGAATTCTTAGGCAAAAAGGTTGGGCAGCTTTTGTATGACAAAGCATTACAAATTGCCAAAGAAAAAAATGTAGGCTATTTATGGCTTGGCGTTTGGGAGCAAAACCATAGAGCATTGGCTTTTTATAAAAAAAATGGCTTTGTTGAATTTGACAAACATATTTTTAAATTAGGAAATGACCCGCAAACAGATATAATGATGAAATTGACCTTAAATTGTCTATAGAGGAACGCGGATTAAACAGATTCTAAAACTTTGCGACCTTTGCAGTTAATTCTTTTGCCACAGATTAAAATAGTTAGTCGCGAAATATTTTTTCTCGCAGATCAAAAAAAAATTGAGCAGATGCGCACAGATTTTTTGCAAATTAAATCGGCTTGGATTCGCCTAAATCTGTAGAATCTGCGTGAAACAATAAAAAAACTACGAATCTCAAAACTTTGCGGTTAATTTTTTAGCCACTCCCGATAGCTATCGGGATAAAGGATTAAAAACTTTGCGACCTTTGCGGTTAATTCTTTTACTACAGATTAAAAACAAAAACACAAAATGAGTTTAGAGCTTGATAATTTCTACCTAAAACAAGAAGAACCTAATAAAGGGTGCTTGCTGGCATTACGACAAATTATTCTTTCACAAGATTCTGAAATCACCCATACTTTAAAATATGGCATGCCTTTTTTCTGT
This sequence comes from Flavobacterium sp. EDS, assembly GCF_020991525.1. NCBI lineage: Bacteria > Pseudomonadati > Bacteroidota > Flavobacteriia > Flavobacteriales > Flavobacteriaceae > Flavobacterium > Flavobacterium sp. EDS. The sequence continues at coordinate 275,143 of NZ_JAJMOZ010000004.1, read as the reverse complement.
TATAAAGGAAAGATGTTTTGCTATTTATGGGTTCATAAAACAAATAACAAACCCTATCTCGGAATCGTTGAAGGCAAACACTTTGACAATCCTGAATTAGTAGCCGAAAAACGCTCACGGATGAAAACAATGTTATTTGATCCAAACGAAGACCTACCAATAGATACCATAAAGTCAATTTTGGAGAAAGCAGTCGACCTTTACAAAAGTGGAAAAATTAAAATAGTAAAAAGAGGAAAATAGTAACATTAAGAATCAATTATGCCATTTGTTAGAATAAGTTTACCGAAAAAATTATCGCAAGAAACCAAAGAAAACATTTCGATCTCGATACACGAATCTTTAATTCAGGAGTTCAATATCCCGCAAGATGATTATTTTCATGTAATAGAAGAATTAGAAACCTCCCAAATTAAATTTCCTAAGAGTTATCTTGGTATTACCCATTCAGAAAATATTATTTACGTTCAGATAACAGCTGGGCAAGGGAGAACAAAAGAGCAAAAAACAAAACTATATGCTCAGATTGCTGCTAGGATTTCGAATACTACCGAAATTCTAAAAAATGACATTATCATAATTTTATTAGAGAATAATGGTAGCGAAAATTGGTCATTCGGAAATGGAGAAATTCAAGAACCAAAACATTTAAAACAATAAGTAACAAGCACTATAATGGACAATTACCTAAGACAATTAATAGCAATCGAATTTGAAGACAGAAAAGAAATTTTTACGGGTTTTCTTATTGATTATACCGACGATTGGATTTTAATTAAAAATAATCCTGTTGATTTTATAATTGATGGTTACGTAATTTTAAAGAACAAAAATATAAAGTCAATAACTCGAGATAGCGATAATGCATTTACAGAAAGTGTCATTAGACTGAAAGGATTGAAAACCAACTCAGACGAAATAATTCCGCTAAGAGATTTATCTTCAATACTTACCTTTATAACCAACAAATATGAAATTTTTCAGATTGCAAAAAAATCCGAAAAAGCGGTTTATCTTGGTAAATTAATAAAATTAGACGATGAAGAACTGGTTATTGATTTTCTTGAGACAAGAGGAAAATTTGGTGGTGAGCTAAGTTTTAATCCTAACAAAATAAGAGTAATAGAATTTGATACCGATTATATCAATTCATTAAAGCTTCTGGTTAATGAAGGAAGAAAGTAATTTGTTAGAACCCTAAAGCAAAAACATATTCTACAGGAACATGCTGGATAGAATAAAAAATTTAAACAATCATGGAAATTACCATACGACAAGAAAATAAAGACGATTACCCAAAAGTTTTCGAAATCATCGAAGAAGCATTTAAAAATGAGGAATACAGCGATCATAAAGAACAATTTCTAGTTGAAAAACTAAGAAACTCTGATGCATTTATTCCTGAATTATCCCTTGTTGCCGAAATCGACAATGAAATAGTTGGACATATTTTGTTGACCAAATTACAAATCGAAAACAAAGACCAAGTATTTGATTCACTTGCTTTAGCTCCTGTTTCGGTAAAACCAGCATTTCAGGGAAAAGGAATTGGTGCAAAACTGATTCTAGAAAGTCATGCTATCGCAAAAAAACTAGGTTACAAATCGATAATTCTTTTGGGTCATGAAAACTATTATCCTAGATTTGGATACGAACTTACTAGCAAATACAATATCGAAATGCCGTTTGATGTTCCCGCAGAAAACTGTATGGTAATTTCGTTAACCGAAAATGGATTAGATGGTGTAAGCGGAAAAGTAAAATATCCAGCAGCATTCATGGAGTAAAATAGTAGCTAAATAGTACTAGAATGGATTTAGATAAACTGAAGATAAGCATTCCATACGAGCAACCGATTGAAATCATAATCGAATTTCCAATGGATATTCTCTCTGAATATAATGGGCCTTCTGATCTTGATGTTACTTGGGATGATAACATAATGTACTTTATCAATGATTCCTTAATCAACAACGGAATTCATATCAAACAATCACAGTTAGAAATAGGAGAACGTACTCTTTCTTACTCACTAGTACTTGTTGCAAAACCTCCAATACTAGATTTAAGTTGTATTGTTGACCGCTTGATCAAAGAAAATTTTCAAAAAGGATTAGCTATTAAACAGAAAACAAAATACAACAATTCAATGAAATTATTTTAGCCCTGTAAAGTGGTTGGCTTTTTGGTTATAATTTTAATTAATTCAGATAGAATGAAAAAACAAGCAAAATCAAACCCGATAGTTTCAGACAATTTTGTTTTACAAGATTATCTGGACAGAATTCATTTTGTTGGCGATATTAAATCAAATATCAAAAGCATAAGTAAATTAATGCAATGTCAGTTGTTCTCCATTCCTTTTGAAGATTTAGATGTTCAGGCAGGAAAAACCATTTCATTAGCAGGAGACGATATTGTCGATAAACTCATTACTCGTAAACGTGGCGGGTATTGTTATGAACTCAATGGTTTGTTTGCTCTAATGCTTCAAAAAATGGATATTCCGTATCGTTTTGTGGCCGCTCGTCCATTGGTAACTCCTGCTGAAAATCCTAAAACGCATATAGCAATTATTGTAACTGTTGAAGATGAAGAGTATTTAGTCGATTTAGGCTTTGGTGGCAACGGAATAAGAGAACCATTAAAACTAAATGATACTACAGCAGCACAACAAGGCGCTGAAACATTTGCTATAGTAAAAGCCGAAAACGGAAATTATCTATTGCAAACTTTATCACATAAGGAATGGAAAGATTTATATTCATTTGATTTATCACATCAGGAATGGATTGATTTTAAACCAGCTAATCATTATAACTCAACACATCCTGATTCCTTTTTTACCCAAAATCTTGTCGTTGTTTTACAAAATCCATTAGGTAAAAAAATACTTTTTAAAAACACATTCAAGTCTATAGAAAACGGAAAAGCCCAAAGTTATACTTTCGAACCCGATCAACTTGAGGGTATTCTAGCAACCGAATTTAACTTATAAAAAACGTAGTAATCAATATTGTCAAGGCTACCTGCTCTGTTTTTTAAGTAGACTGAAGTCAAAACCATAATTCGAAAAATATACTTAATTTTGCAGAATGTCAGTTCATAACAAACCAAAAGAAACAGATTAAAAGCAATGTTATGAAATTAACATCCGAAGAATTATTAGTAATTATTGATCCTCAAAAAGATTTTACGGCTAGTAATGGTGCTTACGCAAAAAGACATCCTGATAGTCGCAACATAGAAGAAGTGAAGTCCAGAATAAATCAATTAACAAAACTAGTCGATAAGAATAGGCTGGTAATTGTTTTTTCAAATTATCAAAAAGACCAATTCGGAACTGGATTATCAATGTGCATTGAAGGAACTGATGGTCATGAAATTGATATCGATTTTGATGCTAATTCTAAGCTAATCCCAAAAACGCAACATAGTTGCTTTTCGTCAGAAGATTTTAATAATTACCTAAAAACCAACAGCATTCGAACCCTTATTTTATGTGGTTTCCTAGCAGAATACTGTGTAAAACAAACCGCAATCGATGGACTTCAAAATGGGTACAACATATCGCTGCTAAAGGAATACATAGGAACTGGAAATGATGTACAACATAGAAAACAAGAAATGCTACTCGATTTAGAAAACAGAGGAGTGACAATAATTGAGAATATCTTCGATTAAGTAATTATTTTATAAAACATGCAAGTTTTACCTCCAAAGGAATTATCACCTTATATCAAACACTATCTTTTTTTAGAAAATAAAGGTAATGATACTCAGAAGCTCCGTTTGTTTTCTGATGGTAATACTGGTGTTGTGTTCTCTTTGAAAAGTAAACTTATTTCTGGCTTCAGCAATTATGAAGCACAAAATTACTTACCAAGCTCTTTTTTGTACGGACAACTAAATGGTTTTAAAGACATTTATTCAGGCAGTGAAATGTCGATCGTTATTGTTGTTTTCCAACCTAACGGAATCAACCAATTATTAGGAATTACAAGTAGCGAACTGCGTGATACCATAATCACGATCGATGATATATTTGGCTTAGAAGGAATTGAACTTCAGGAAAAACTATCCGAACAAGCTACTATTCAGGAAAAACTAAGTCTTTTAAATCATTTTTTTAAAACGCTTGAAGCGAAAAAACCACTATCAAACCAATTGATTGCAGCGGCTTCATTAGATTTCATTATCAAAACCAAAGGACAGTTTTCGCTCAAACAATTAGTTGATTATACGGGTTATACTGAAAGACATATTGAAAGAAAATTTACAGAATGCGTGGGATTAAATCCAAAGAAATTTGGCAATATTGTGAAGATTCATGGCTTTTTAAAACTACTCAAAAACAAATCAGAAGATACCAGTCTCACCACTATTTCTTATGACGCAGGATTCTCAGATCAATCTCATCTGATACGAGAATTCAAAAAACATACCGGAATGACTCCCAGAGAATATTTGTATAATGCCGGAAAACTAACCAATAACTTTATAGAAACTCTTCCTGCGAAAGCAATTTAATAATGCTGTCATCTACAATTAAACACGAATTTCACTAATTAACACGAATTTCGTTTGTAGAATTAATTTCACCAATCAAATCATTTATTTAGAATTTGTGCAAATTCGTGAAATTCGTGTTCAAACTATTTTAACCTATTTATATTCCATGATTTGTTTCAAAATGTCGGTTTTATACAATTTGTAAAGTATCGCCAACACTATTTTTGTCTAAAATTAATAGTGTACAATTATGAAAAAACTAAAAATAGCCACTGCTCAGTTTGAGAATAAAAGCGGCGATAAAAACTATAATTTATCTGTAATCGAGAAACTTTCGCAAAAAGCATCTGGTGAAGGTTGTGATGTAATTGCATTTCACGAATGCTCTATAACCGGATATACATTTGCAAAGCATTTATCGAAAGAACAAATGCTGAACCTGGCAGAAGTCATCCCAAACGGAGAAAGCGTCTTAAAACTTACAGAAATAGCCAAAAACAATGACATAGTTATATTAGCAGGGCTTTTTGAAAAAGATGAGAATGATAATTTATTCAAAGCCTATGTTTGCGTAGATAAAAATGGTTTGGTTGCCAAATACCGAAAACTGCATCCGTTTATAAATCCTTACCTAACACCTGGAGATCGTTATTGCATCTTTGAAATCAAGGGATGGAAATGTGGAATCTTGATTTGCTACGACAACAACATCATCGAAAACGTACGTGCAACAACACTTTTGGGTGCTAATATTATTTTTATGCCACACGTAACGATGTGTACTCCTTCTACCCGACCTGGCGCAGGTTTTGTTGCACCTCAACTTTGGGAGAATCGCGAAGCCGATCCAACTTCGTTACGATTGGAATTTGACGGAATGAAAGGTCGTGATTGGTTAATGAAATGGTTGCCTGCAAGAGCATACGACAATGCTATTTATGCCGTTTTCTCCAATCCAATTGGTATGGACGATGACCAATTGAAAAATGGATGTTCTATGATTATTGACCCTTTTGGAGATGTAATTGCCGAATGCCGTTCTTTTGATGACTCATTTACAACAGCAATCATTACTCCCGAAAAATGCATTCAAGCTGGAGGGAATCGCTACATAAAAGCTAGAAGACCAGAATTATACCGAGATATTATCGGGCAAGAACATAAATCGGAACAAAATGTAGTTTGGCTTAACACCGACGAAAAAAGTAAAAACTAATAATTTTACAGGCTTATAGCAAATGAAAGATTTATCTTTGAGGAATTGATTAATCTACAGAATAAAACACTACAATGGAATTTTTTAAAACTACAAATGAAGATATTGATGCCGTTTTCGATATCTATAATGAAGCTACATCTTATCAAAAAACAGTCAATAATAAAAGCTGGAGAGGTTTTGAAAAAGCACTAATAGAAAAAGAAATCGCCGAAGACCGACATTTTATAATCAAAGACGAAGGTGAAGTTGCTTGTACATTTGTACTTACTTTTAATGATTTGATTATCTGGAAAGAAGCGGCTCAAGATCCTGCAGTATATCTTCATCGTATTGCTACTAACCCTAAATTTAGAGGTCGTTCTTATGTTACAAAAATCATAGAGTGGGTAAAAATATATGCCAAAGAAAATGGTAAATCGTATATAAGACTAGACACGCATAGCGGAAACGAAAGAATAAACAAATACTACACAAGTTGTGGTTTTGAATACAAAGGAATCAGCACAATAGAATGGACAAACGAATTACCGGAACATTACAAAGAAGGTTCTTTTAGCTTATTTGAGATTAAATTGTAGTTTAAAATTATATCATTATTGAGAATATGAATACGCATAAAGATTTTGAAGTTGGTCAATGGGTTAAATCCTATGCAAAAGGGATTCATCGAATTGAGAAATTTGTTCCTATTGAGTTTGAAGAATATCATTTTTTCGTTCGTGCTATAACAAAAGATAAGATTGGAACTCTAGATGAACCTTTTGTAATACTGAAACGTCTTTTTAATTCAAAATTCAAGAAACAAGTAGGAACCGACTTTTGCTCAAGTACCTTTTTGAAACCAATATCTGCAGAAGAAAAAGCCAATATTGAGGAACAATTAAAGCTAAATCCAAAATTCATAACTGATTTGGACAAGTACAGCATTTCAAAATTTGAATCGAGATATGGATTAAACATCCATATTTCAGAAGAAACAAAATCTATTCTTCCAGAACTGGCTTCGTTTATAAGAGAAGGAGGCAAAACCTTTACAGAAATATTCGAATGGCTAGACAATAAAAACTGTAAAGACCTTTTGGACAACAGAAGTAGTTTAGGCAATACAGATCGTTCCCATTATCTGCAATTTATAAATTGGAGCTACGAAACGAAAGATAACAAACTCCTGTTTACAGATTTACTTGCCTTTACGCCTAACTTTGAAAAAATTGATTTAGGATAGACTTCTATGTTATAACATAAACAAAAATACTGCATTTAAAAATTGATGGATTGTGTTTTAATTAATCATCTGAAAAACTGTATTTTTGCATACATAATGAAAACCGTATCTTACAAAAACAAGTCTGTTTTTACTAAAATATATTTTCCTTTAAGAATTTTAAATATCTTTGATTTATGAGCACAACAACCAAACCATATCATATAGGGCGAAAAATAAGCCGTATTCGTGAACTTAAAGACATGAAACAAGAAGCTCTTGCGCAGGCTTTGGGAACAAATCAGCAAGCAATTTCGGTTCTGGAAAACAGCGAAAACATAGACGAAGAGAAACTGAAAGAAGTTGCAAAAGCTCTTGGAGTATCTGTTGAAGCAATTAAAAATTTTACAGAAGAAAATGTGATTAATTATTTCAATAACATTTATGATAATGAAATTAATGGAAGTATTGTTGCTCCACAATCTAGTCATTGTAATTTCAATCCATTAGATAAACTAATGGAAGTTTATGAAGAGAAAGAAAAGCTTTATGAACGTTTGCTACAATCTGAAAAAGACAAAAATGAATATTTGGAGAAATTATTAAAAGAGAAATAAATATCCTTTTAAAAACATACGTTTATACCAAAAGAGATCTCAAATTTGAGATCTCTTTTTTGTTTTAAGATTACAGTTGAGAAATGATTTTATCCTTTAAAAAACAGATAAACTTAATCATTAAAAAAAGTATCAATAAAATTTAAAAACTTACCTAAAATAGTATCTCCAACAGTGGCTCGTTGTAAAATAGAAGGTTGATTTTCTAAAAGCGAAACTACTTCTTGTTTTGTTGGAATACGCTGTGAGAACAAATAATCCTCAGTTAATTTTCTTAGCTTATCGGCATTTAATTTTTCATCGGCTACAAATTGATCAAAAGCTTTTTTCTGCTCTATTATCATAAAAGAATTATACCCTTCTTCAATATTAGAATCGTCTATTAAGGGTAGATTTTCTTCAATAAAACGCTCAATTAATTCTCGCTTGCTTCGCAATTTTACATCGCCGGAAACCATATCCAGAATTTCTTTTTGTTTGCGCTGTTTTTCTTCAAATGTTATTCCTTTTAATTTTGCTAATAATAAAAGGATATAAGATACCGTAATGTCATCGCGATGAATTAATTCTAATTCAAAATCGACTTCATTTAAAATAGAAGTTTTTACCTTTTTCCCTTTGTCTGATAATTCTAAATATTTTGATTTATACTCATTAAACTCTTGCTCATCTAAATCAATATCTTCAAAACTAAAATCTACAAATGAGGCAATAATATTTTTTAATCGAATGATTTCTCTAAAAGCCTTTACAAATTCCAGCTCTTCATCTTCTGTATATAAATCATCTACAGACTCATACGTTGGCACAATACTTTTTAATTTATCATAGGCTTCATTTATTTCTTCTACATATTTTTCATAAGGTTGCAGAATAATAATTTCTTTAGCATTTTTATCCGAAAACAAAGCAATTGCATCATCCGTTGCTTTCTTCAAATTTCTAAAAACCACAATATTTCCCTGTGATTTTTTATCTCCCAGTATTCTGTTGGTTCTGGAATAAGCCTGAATTAAACCGTGGTATTTTAAATTTTTATCTACAAATAATGTATTTAATGATTTACTATCAAAACCAGTTAAAAACATATTTACTACAAAAAGTAAATCAATTTGCTTGGCACGTACTCGTTGCGCAATATCTTTATAATAACAATAGAATGATTCACTGTCTTTTGTACTGTAATTTGTTCTAAAAGTCTGGTTATAATCTGTAATGTAACTTTCGAGTTTATCTCTTTTATGATAAGAATTATAATCATCTCTATTATCATTATCGGCTACCAGATTAAAATCTTGTTCGTCAAAGTCGGTTACATCACTTATCATTTCATCATTGGCACCAAAACTAAAGATTGTTGCTGTTCTTAAGTTGTGTTTCCCTTCTTCTTTTAGTTTTAAAAACAAGTCATAATACTTAATCAGCATATCTACACTGCTTACACAAAACATAGCTGTAAACGTCTTATTTTGTGTTTTAACGGGATGTTGCTGAATAATGTAGTTTGCTATTTTTTCGATACGATCTTTACTTTCCAGTAATTCCTGTGTATCAATTGCTTCTACATCAATATCTATTTCATTTTGAGAATCTTGTTTCTCTTTATATTTCCCTACATATTCTACAGAAAATCGCAATACATTTTCGTCCTTAATCGCATCTGTAATTACATAACTATGCAGTTGTTCTCCAAACAAACTTGCCGTAGTTTGGTTTTGTTTGTTTTTAGATAATGCATTTTCAACAAAAATTGGCGTTCCTGTAAAACCAAACATTTGATAATTATCAAAATACTGCGTGATTTTTTTGTGCGTATCACCAAACTGACTGCGATGACATTCATCAAAAATAAAGACAATCTTTTTATCTTTTAGATTATCCATCGTTTTCAGGTGATGCTCACGAGTAATCGCATTATACAATTTTTGTATTGTTGTAACAATTAACTTATTGTTGTTGTCATTAAACTGACGAACCAAGTTTTTAGTATTGTTTGTAGGATCAATACAATCGGGTTTAAAAGCATTGAACTCTTTTGCTGTCTGATAATCTAAATCTTGTCTGTCTACACAAAAAACAACTTTATCTACTTTTGGTAACTGCGATAATATCTGGCTTGCTTTAAATGAAGTCAACGTTTTTCCTGATCCTGTAGTATGCCAGATATAACCATTTTTATTAGTATTTTTAACTCTATCAATAATACGCTCTACTGCATAAAACTGATACGGTCGCAAAACCATCAGCATTTTATCGGTATCATGCAAAACGATATATTTGGTAATCATTTTAGACAAATGACATTTCTCCAGAAATACATTTGCAAAATCCTCTAGTTTAGAAACACGTTTGTTATTATCGTCTGTCCAATAAAACGTTTGTTTAAAATCTGGTTTCTTGTTCCCAAAATTGCTGAAATATTTGGTATTTACCCCGTTACTGATAATAAACAATTGCACAAAATTAAATAATCCTGTATTTGCCGAAAAGGAATGTTTCTGATAACGATCTATCTGATTGTAGGCTTCTTTTAACTCAAGTCCGGTTTTCTTTAATTCTATTTGTACCAAAGGTAAACCGTTTATCAAAATCGTAACATCATAACGATTTTTATACGTTCCTTCAACCGTAATTTGATTGGTTACCTGATATTCGTTCTGGCACCAGAAATCCATATTCAGGAATTCGATATATACCAATTCATTAGCTTCATTACGAAAAGCAAATTTATCCCGAAGCAATAATGCCTTCTCAAAAACATTATTAGACTTGGTTAAATGATTTAAAATCTGCTTAAAATCACTATCCGAAAACACTTTGTTATTGTGTTTCTCTAATTGTTTTTTAAGATTAACCAATAAATCTGCTTCATTCATAACGGTTACTCGATCATAACCATTTGAAGTTAATTGATTGATTAAATTCTGTTCTAAAATTAATTCGGATTGTGATGTCATTATTTATCAGAATATTTAATCATAGCTTGAGCAAAATTATTATAAGATCTAAGTTCTCCAGAATCTATTGCCATAGAAATACCACCCAAAAGAGTATAACCTTCTTTAATTTTCTCCAAAACCTTAAATTCAACTAATTCCTTAGATTCAAAAGTTATTATAATGTAATCTACTATTTTCTTGTTTTCCATATTTTTTTTTAAACAAACATTTGCTGTAATAACCCTTTTTTATATTCCTGCGTATCTTCTATTTGCGTTGCTACCAAAGCGATTTTTTTATCTATTGAAGAAAGAAAATTGGCAATTTTGGTTTGTTCTAAAATTGATGGAAGTGAAAATTTAAATTCATTAAAGAAATTTGATTTACTGATACGTACTCTACCAGAACCACTAGAAAGGTTTAATAATTTTATTTGATTCTCTTTAAATAAAATCAAGGACATAAAAAAATAATTACTAAAATATAAATTTTCTCTAATCCAACAGACATCAACACTTGTAATATAATCTCCTTCCTTATCCAATAAACAACAATACAAATTACTATCAACCATTCTGTTAATCAACAAATCTCCCTTTTTTAACAACGTCCCCTTTAATTCATTAAATTTCAATAAAGATATACTTTTTAAGTTTTTATCTACATAATTACCAAATCCAATATTACCTAATTGTATTAGTTTATATTTCCCACCTATTGATAAATCCTTCGACAAAATCCAATCTCCATCTCCATGAATTAAATCTTTAAAATCACCTAAGACTTTCTCTTCCCAATCCTCAAAATTGTTCCCATTATCATCCTTAAATCGAATCTCCTGATTAAAGATTTTCTGCATCATTCCTTTTTTGTATTCTTCTAAAAGAGCTTTTTTTTCTTTTAATAAAATGATTTTTTCATCTATTGAAGAAAGGAAATTGGCGATTTTAGTTTGTTCGTGTAAAGAAGGGAGCAGAATTGGCATATCAAAAATCATTTCTCTTCTAACGGAATCGACTGAATTTTTTGCATTCATTCTTGTTATCCTTCTTAAGAAATTTTCTGAAAAATAATGAAATACAAATTGCCCATAAACATCATCTTTGAATTTATTTAAACAATATACTCTTTGATGAAAATCAAATTTCCCATTTATATAATGAAAATTTTTTCCGACACCAACTCCATCTCCAGAAGTTAAAATCGCCTCACCATTATATGAATACGAATTTATTCTTTCAACTGTTTGAGAACGAACAAAAAATGGATATTTTCCATCATCGATTTTGTTTTGCGTGTCTTTATTCCCCGTTGTTAAATTACAAACATCTCCTATTATTTTAGATCTTAATTCCCCATCAAACTCAGGAAACCGTAATTTTGGCTGTAAAATTTGTTCTGCAGTCATTAGTTAAGTTTTTTAAGGTTTATATTTCCTAATAATGACTTTATTTGCGTTATAGCAATAGCATTCAACTGCTGTAACCGTTGGCTTTGCATAACTCCCTGATGTATTAACATGGCATTAATACTTTCGATATTACTAAGTACAACCAATTGTTCTATTGTTGCTTCGTCCCTAATATTTCCTTTTGCACTTGGGTTCTCTATCCTCCATTGTTTGGCTGTTTTTCCAAACAGGGCCACATTTAGCAAGTCTGCCTCATCGGCATATACAAAATTTATTTTTTCTTTGGTAAGTAATTGAGGGATGAGATTCTCTTTTATAGCATCTGTATGTATCTTGTAATTTACTTTTGCCAAAGTTCGTTGCAAATTCCATGTTAGATTTAACCTTTCGTTTTCGTCTTCTTTAAGTCTTTGAAATTCTTTTACTAATAATAATTGAAACTTAGCACTTATCCACATTCCAAAATGAAAAGCGATATCTTTATGTCCATAAGTCCCTCCATATCGCCCAGCGGTTGCAGTAAGCCCTATTGCTCCAGTGCTCTTAATCCAATGTTTTACTGAAAGCACAAAATTATTACTACCAGCTTCATTTTTAATTATACCGAATTCGGTATAATTAAAATCTGGATTATATAGTGCTTCCCATTCGCCAAGATATTCAATTGTACTCTTAAGACTCAGCCATTTTATAATTACAACTTCTTGCAATTGGCTGTGTGCCATATCTGTTAAGGAAATATATTCGTCCTTTCCATCCTTTGACAAAATAGTTATTTGGGTTCCTGCAACAATTATACTTTTACTTTTTGCCATTCTATTATTTTTTTATAAAACTATTATTACTCCTATGAGCTTAATAATTATAACTTTATCATATCTAAAAAAAAAATCAATAACCAGAAATCGTAATGTACAAAATTTACACATTGCCTTTTCCGTCTAATTCACCCTCCTTAAAAACATTTGCAATATGTTTAGTAACAACAGTTTTGTCTTTACCATTTGTGCTTGTGTAAGCCAAACAGTATCATTTTCTAATCGTGTTTAAATTTTCGTTAAACCACCGGTTGTACTGTATATTATGAATTCACTTTTCGTCATTTTTAATAATTAAAAAGGTGTTTTTATATTCAGTTCTGCGCAAAAAGAAGCAATTGTACTATCAACTGTTTCCATTTTGCCATCAATACTTTGCAATTGCTCAGCTATAACATTTATATCAATACTTACAGCCTCTTCAAACGTATTTACATAACGAGGAATATTCAGGTTGTAATCGTTAGCTTTTACTTGCTCAAGAGTGGCAACATTAGAGTATTTCTCTATTACTTCTCGCGATTGGTAAGTAGCTACAATTTTATTAATATGTTCGTCTCGCAGTACGTTTTGGTTTTTAACTTTTTCAAAATCGTTACTGGCATCTATAAATAAAATATCATCGGGATTTTCTTTGCATTTTTTAAATACCAAAATACAAGTCGGGATGCTCGTACCGTAAAACAAATTGGCAGGCAAACCAATAATTGCATCTATATAATTGCGCTCTTCTATTAAAAACTTTCGGATATGACCTTCGGCGGCACCACGAAACAAAACACCATGAGGTGCAATGCACGCCATGATTCCGTTATCGTCAAGATGGTGCACCATATGTTGTATAAAAGCAAAATCGGCTTTGGTTCCGGGCGCTAATCTTCCGTATTGCGAGAAACGTTCTTCGTTAGAGAATAGTGGGTTGGCACTCCACTTTGCCGAGAATGGCGGGTTGGCAACAATGGCTTCAAATTTTAATCCTTCGTGTTGTGGACGCTCAAGTGTATCTTCATGTTTAATATCGAATTTATGATAATTTACATCGTGCAGAATCATATTCATTCGAGCCAAATTGTAAGTTGTACGGTTTTGTTCCTGTCCGTAAAAATGTCCTACATCATCAACTTCTTTTGCTACGCGAAGCAATAATGATCCACTACCACAAGTTGGGTCGTAAACCGATTTTAGCTTACTTTTTTTGGTCGTTACAATTTTTGCTAAAATACTTGAAACCTGTTGTGGCGTATAAAATTCTCCTGCTTTTTGTCCAGCTCCAGCGGCAAATTGCGCAATAAGATATTCGTATGCATCACCAAGGACATCACCTTCGGTATTATCCAAATCAAAATCAATGGCATCAAGAGCGGTTAATATCTTTACGATAACATCGTTCCTGTCTTTTGTAGTTCGCCCAATTTTGGTAGAGTTTAAATCAATATCATAAAAAAGCTGGTCAAAATCGTCCTGACTCTCAGAACCCATCGTACTTTTTTCGATACTGCTTAAAACATTAGCTAAATCTTCGAGTATAAAAGTGCTTTGTATTTGTTCTTCATCCTCTTCATTAATTACTTTAGCATTTCCTTTTTTTGCCAAATTACTAAATAGTTCAGATGGTTTTAAAAAATAGCCTAAAGCGTCAACAGTTGAACTTTTTAATGCCTCTAAATACATTTTTCCCTGCTCACTGTTTTCATCAATTTCGGCAAAAATCAAATTGTCAGGTTGTAGAAATTCATTTGCCTTTTTCTCCAGTTTTTCTGAGAGGTATTTGTAAAAAATAAAACCTAATATATAATCCTGAAATTGATTGGCACTAATTTTTCCACGTAAAATGTTGGCAATATCCCAAAGTTTTTGCTCAAGAAGTTTCTTTTGGTCGTCTGACATTATAATTTATAATTTGATAATTGGAGAAAGTTAATAAAAAACCCCGAAATAAATAAATTTCGAGGTTCAGATATTATTTTGAAATTTGCAGAGAGGATGGGATTCGAACCCACGATATGTTGCCATATACACGCTTTCCAAGCGTGCGCCTTCAGCCACTCGGCCACCTCTCTATTATAGGATTGCAAATAACATGAAAAAAACTGAGCTATTAAAATAAAATCAACTAATCCTTACATACTTTTCCTAAATTCTTCTACAAACAGTTTTACTGCCTTTTTTTGATACGCTCCTCCGATAGTAAGCATAAACGAATCTCTCTTGGTAGCCACTCCCGTTATCTGGATTGCTTTAAGGTTATCCCAGCCTTTTAGTGCTTTTTCAGTAACTACAGTCGCCCAATGACCCCCTTCAACCAATCGAAATAAGGCATGAATTGCATTTAACTCTATAGAAACTCTAGGTTTCATATTATTCTTTATAAACAATTCATCCAAAAACTCTCTTGAATTAAACCCCCTTGCTGGTAAAATAAGCGGTAGCTTTTCTATTTCTTTAAAAGCAATTGTATCTAAACTTGCGAGTTCATGCGATTTAGCAACAGCCATAATTAAATCAGAAGTAAACAAAGGGACTTTATGAAATGGCTCTTCTATTTCATATGAAGAAATTAATAAAACTAAATCCAGCTCATTATTCAATAATTTTTTCTGCATGGGTTCTGTAGTCCCATATTCAACCACAATTTTTAAATTCGGGTAGGTTCTCGCAAATAAATTGACAATTGGCAAAACCAAAAGACCAAAAATATAAGTAACCCCAATTCGGAGTTCTCCCCCGATCATTTCATTCAAATCATCAATCGCTTGCTTCCCACTCTGAACGTTTTCTATTACTTGTTTGGCATGGATCAAAAAAACGCCCCCAGCTTCGGTGAGTTGCACTTTTTTACCAATCCTAGCAAACAAAGGCATTCCGAGTTCTTCTTCGAGTTTTTTTATTTGCTGTGACAAGCCCGATTGGGTTACAAAACACAATTCGGCAGCTTTTGTAAAATGAAGTACTTCTGCTGTTTTAATAAAATAGTGCAATTGATAGATTTCCATATTGATAAGTTTTACTACTTAGTATCAGTAAAATTATTAATTTTTCTAATGAAATCATAATTCCGAACTTTGTAAAAAAATATTCAGCATCATGTTTAAAGCATTAAAATCAAAAAACTTCAAACTATTCTTTTACGGACAATCAGTGTCTGTGATTGGTACATGGTTGCAAAAAACGGCCGTAAGTTGGATGGTTTATAGCATTACAGGTTCTGTTTTTCTATTAGGGCTAACTACTTTTTTAAGCATGATTCCTTCTTTGTTTCTTGCTCCTTTGGCCGGAAGCATCATTGGCCGTTACGACAGACACCGCAGTATAATTATCTTACAATCTTTGGCAATGTTTCAGGCTGGTGCATTGGCTCTGCTCATTTATCTCAAAATATATAACATCAACTTTATTTTAGCATTGAGTCTTTTCCAGGGAATCATAAATGCATTTGATATGACCTGCAGGCAAACAATGATGATTGACATCGTTGACAATAAAGAAGATTTACCAAATGCTGTAGCGCTAAACTCTACCCTTAATAATTTTGCCCGAATTGCTGGTCCTGCCTTAGCGGGAATTATTTTACATCAATATGGCGAAGACATCTGTTTTATTGGAAACTTCCTGAGTTATATTCCAGTTATTATTTCTTTATTAATGATGAAAATTACCCCTCACATTAAAGCAACGGATAAACTTAAAATGCTTGAAGACTTTATTGAAGGCTGGGATTATGTAAAAAAAGAAAAAGAAATGGCAAGAATGCTTTTAATGCTAATGTGCAGTAGTTTGTTTGTTATCTCTTTCAATACGTTAATGCCTGTTTTTGCAAAAGATATCTTTAGTGGTAACGCTGAAACTTTTAGTTGGTTCGAAAGTGCTGCTGGTATAGGTTCTATTGTTTCGGCTATTTACCTAGCCAATTTAAAAACAGCAAAAAATATGAATAAAATAATGATTGCTGCCAGTCTTTTAATGGGCTTTAGTATTATTATTTTGGCCTATTCAAACAGTTTAACAATAGCTCTTATTTGCATGGGGTTAAGTGGCGTTGGAATGATGGCACAAACCTCATCGATAAACATATACATCCAAACGCAAAGCACCGTTAATATGCGTTCGAGAAGCATTAGTTATTATCTTATGGCCTATCAAGGAATGATTCCTGTGGGAAGTTTAATAATTGGTTATGTATCACACACATTAGGAGTACGCCACACAGTTGCAATACAAGGAATAGTATGTATTATCTCAGTAATTGTTTATGTGTATTACAAAAAAGTTAGTTCTCAAGAAGAGTTTGAAACTTGCGAGGTTCGTTATAAGAATTAATAAATTCCTATTTTTTAAAGCCAAAAAGAAAGCACAGCTTAAACCAGATAAGTGATATAAGAAAATATAAGTCTAGCATAAATAACCTGAGCCGAAATCCTAATTATCGACAAACTTGTCATTTCGACGAAAGGAGAAATCTTAGCAAGTAACTCGACAAAGATTGGCGATTATGATAACGGAGTTTCTCATGAAGATTTCTCCTTTCGTCGAAATGACAATATTAGGAAAGAAGTTCATTAAAATGAACTTAATCATTTATATGTTCAACTGAATTTAAAGAGAAATCTCACCGCGTAATGCCGTTTCAAAAATGGTTTTAAAGTTTTCGGCTTCAATTTCATGTCCCAACAAATACATTAGTTTTGTAATTGCTGCTTCGGTTGTAATATCTTTTCCTGAGATAATACCAAGTTGTTTAAGCTCAGTACTTGTTTCATATTGTCCCATATTCACACTTCCGCCTGAACACTGCGTTACGTTTACGATATGTATACCTGATTGAATTGCCTTTTTAATGGCATTCAGAAACCAGTCTTCTGTTGGTGCATTTCCAGATCCATAGGTTTCCAGAACAATTCCTTTTAAACCTGGGATTGTTAGTATTCCTGCAAAAACAATTTCGCTCATTCCCGGAAACATTTTTATGATAGCAACATGATTGTCTAGCTTTTTGTGAACAATCAGTTTAGCATCTGTTTTTATAGGAAGAAACAAATGTCTGTTTAATTTTAAGTGAACTCCAGATTCTACTAATTCAGGATAATTTGGAGCTGTAAAAGCTTTAAAATGCTCTGCATTTACTTTAGAAGTTCTGTTACCACGGTACAATTTGTATTCAAAATACAAACAAACTTCATTAATTACTGGCTTCCCATTTTCCTGAAGTGAAGCAATCTGAATCGCCGTGATTAGATTTTCTTTCGCATCCGTTCGCAAATCTCCAATTGGCAGTTGCGATCCAGTAAAAATAACTGGTTTTGCTAAGTTTTCGAGCATAAAACTCAATGCTGATGCTGAATAGGACATGGTATCCGAACCGTGCAAAACTACAAATCCATCAAAAAAATTGTAATTATCTTCGATAATCGTGGCGATTTCTGTCCACTTATCCGGATTCATATTCGATGAATCAATAGGATTGTCATATGAAACCGTTTCGATTTCACAATCCAATTGTTTTAGCTCTGGAATTTTTTGCAATAATTTATTAAAGTTGAAGGCTTTGAGCGCTCCAGTCTCAAAATCTTTACTCATACCGATAGTTCCTCCGGTATAAATTAAAAGTATTTTGGCTTTAGATGGCATCTTCGTATTTTAATTTATTGACAACTGGATTGGCATACATTGACAAAATTCCTTGTACTGCAATTGGATTATCGCTACCAATACGCATTTCTAAACGTCTTTCAAATAATGATTTTTCACTTTCTTTATACAAATGCGAAAACTTATCTGTCTTATTCAGAATATCGTACGCAATATAATTTGTTGGCCATAATTTATAGTTTTTCAATATCGAATCGTCTATAGCCTGTGCCAGTGCTTGAATTTGCTTATTTGCGTTGTCATTTTCTGCTGCGATCTGATCAATTTCTTTATCCAGAACATCCCCAACAGAAATATGTATTCTTTTTTTAGTTCCCATGATACCACTTAAAATGGTCATGAAATCTTCATTTTTTTCTTTAATGTAAATCTCGTTATTAGCTTCTGCCATTAACTGTGGCATTTTTAACGCATCCGTCGGGTCATATTCGTATGAAATAGATACAGGAACTATTTTCATTTTCTTGAAATAATCCATCAGGTTTGCTTCATCCGATCCCATTCCTAGCATTTTTAAAACACCTGGATTCGTAGCATCATTACCGTCTTTAGTTCTTCCTTCACGCTGTGCAATCCAAACAGAACGGTTTTCGCGGAACAATAAATGTCCGATATACTCCGCCAATAACTTTGAACTTTGCAACATTTCACGAGGTGAAAGTCCACGCAGAACCAAGAAATTACGATTTAATTTAGCTAGTATGTTTAAAAATGATTTTTTAACTAAATTATCTCCAATTGCTGAAGCGGTCATTACTAAACCATGCTCAAATAAGCAAACATTTAATAATGTGGTATCTAAAAGTATGTCTCTATGATTAGAAACAAATAAATAAGAAGTGTTTTTTTCAAGTTTCTCGAATCCGGAAGTCGTTAATCCTTCTGAGCTTCTTTCTAGAACTTTTTGAATTGTCTGATAAATAAAATTGCATTGAAAATCACGAATAGAGTGAGTTCTCTTCAATTGTTCCTTCCAAACTTCGTCTTCTAACTCTGGAAATGAAAAGTTCATCATAGCTTTCATCATCGGATGATTTGCCACACCATGAAGGGCTTCATTTACTTCTGAATCATAAAACGGTCGAATCGCATCAAATTTCTGCATTATTAATATCTATATTTAAGTGGACAAATGAACAAAAAAAAAATTAAAGTATCATATGTTCTAAGTTAAATCCCAAAAACGTCTTTTGAGTTTTGGGTTGTTATTGTTGCTATTTCTTCTTCGGAAACATCATATATATCGGCTAATTTCGACACAACGTTCACCAGATAACTACTTTCGTTTCGCTTGCCGCGAAAAGGAATTGGTGCTAAATAAGGCGAATCAGTTTCTAACACTATATGTTTTAAATCGATCTGATTAAGGAATTGATCGATTTTTCCGTTTTTAAATGTTACTACACCACCGATTCCGAGTTTCATATTATAAGATATCGCTTGCAATGCTTGCTCATGAGTTCCTGTAAAGCAATGAAAAATACCAAATAAATCAGCTGATTTTTCTGCTTCTAAGATCTCAAAAATTTCATCGAAAGCATCCCTGCAATGAATCACGATTGGCAATTTATATTGTTTTGCCCATTGAATCTGTGTTCTAAAAGCAATTTGTTGCTCCTTAAGATGTGTTTTATCCCAATACAAATCGATTCCGATTTCTCCAACTGCATAAAATTTTCGTTTTGCTAATTCGGTTTCTACATGCTTTAGCTCATCAAGATAATTATCTTTCACGTAAGTGGGATGCAAACCCATCATTAAGAATACATTATCTGGATATTTCTGCTCCAAATCATACATTGGTTGTGTAGAAGCAGCATCAATTGCAGGAATAAAAAAACGAGAAACACCTGCATCGATTGCTCTTTGAATCATCTGATCGCGGTCTTGATCAAATTCTTCTGAGTATAAATGGGTATGTGTATCAGTAATAATTGTATTTGGATTCAATTTTATAATTTTAAAAGCCCAAAATTACGACAATAATAAAAACTTTCCCAATTTGATTACAATTACTAAAAAAGAGACAGAATTTATCACTTTACTATTTACTTATCATTGCTTTAGATAAAATATTGCTTTTCTGATAACGGAAAAACTAAGTCTATTTTCCCGTTTCAACAAACAACAAAGCACGATCAAGAACCTCATCTTTTCCTTGCTGAATCCCTAAAATCGTAGGCTTAACTTCTATATCTGGAACAATTCCTATTCTTTGTGTCTGACGTTTATCGGGATAATAAACCCCAATTCCTGAAAATAGCGTATGAAATCCCTTATAGTCAAAATGACTTACATTCCCATCGGCACCAGCAGTTTGACTTCCAATAATAGTCGTATTACCAGCTGTTTGAAAACACATTGCTGTCCATTCGGACTGACTCACAGATTTTTCGTTAAGCAATACAATTACTTTTCCCTTATAATTATCTTTATTTTCAAAACCACTAGAAGATCCCCCGCTCCATCTATACCTACCAGGATAACTCAAATCTGGACGAGTATATATTGCAAATTGCTTTTTCTGAGGATTCAAAAATTTTGAAATTTCCTCATAAGTACCATTAGGATAATTTCTCATATCAAAAATAATAGCTTTAGTAGGTTTGAGCATTTCAATCATATCTGGAATATGTCTAATTTTTATAATCCCCATATCGACATAACCAATATTATTCTCTAAAACTTTAAATTTATCTTTCTTTTTTTGAGCCCCTTTTTTAAATTCATTCCTATGAGAATCATGATAATCAAACCAAGTCATTGTTTTAGTTGTGTACTTTCCATCTTTTAAAAACTCAACTTTAACAGTATCCAAATTATTCATCAAGATTACCTTTACCAATTTATCTAGATACGACGCTTCATTTGACGCACAAATTAAATCCCTATTCTCTGCTATATACTCTTTAATACTTTTATCATTTACTTTGGTAATTACATCCCCAATTTTTATATCATCCGCTTGTGCTAAACTATCTCCTAAAATTTCTGTAACAACTATTTTTTCTTCAATTATCTTCCCATCAGCTGGAAAATAAGTTTTAATATTAGAATTTGACGAAGATTGATAGGTAACAAATTCAACATGACTATCGTCCAGTTTACTCACTACTTTTCTCATTGCAGTAAAAAAACTACTTGCATCTTTTGCAATGATGACATTAGGTACTGCTTTTTCTAAAACTGTTTCCCATTTCTCACCCATTTGATATTTATAAGGAAAAAAGTATTCAATTAGATTCCAATACATAAACAACATTCGGAGCTTTGAATTTGTATCATTGAAATCTGGATTCAGATAACTTTCATTTTTCAAGGTAACATTCCCTACATGTTCTGCTCCATCAATATAAAACTGAACTCCTTGGAATCTATTTACCTCAATAAATTGCAACTTTTTTGAAAGTTTTTTCGAAAACAGTTTATTGGTGTTTATCCATGATAAATCAAAATTTTTATCAAAATACTCAACAGCTGTTGCAGGAGTAATTGGCGCAATCGATGGTACTTCGCCTAATGAATCAATCCAGTTTTCTATTACTAACGAAAATTCTTCTTTTGTTTGTGCTTTGTCAATTTTTGGTAAGACTTCAAGAAGTTGATTGTCCCAATTAAAATCACCATTGGCTACTTTTGGGTGGTAATATTTTAAAAAGCCCCATACTTTACAAGTGGCAGCTAATTTTTCGGTTTCGGTAATTTTGGTTTGACTAAAAATGGTATGTGAGAAAACAAGAAGAAGAAATAGGGTAATTTTTTGCATTCAGTAAAAAGATTTAAATTATAAATAGTTTGAGGTTAGGGTATTTGCAAAATCGAATTTAGAAATTAAAATCATAACTTGATTATAATCATAAAAAAAAGCAACAAAGAATGTTGCTTTTTTTTCTATTTATCATTGTTTTACACACCCCTTGTCAGACTGAGTATCTCGAAAATATTATGGCAAATGATACGCAGATTAAACGGATTTTCTATTCGTAATCTTGTCTCGTCCCAATATTGTCAAACTGAGCGAAACCGAAGTTCCGCAAGTAACACTACAAAAAAATTCGCAAAGTATCTTAACTCTTTGCGAATCCTTGTGTAAACTCTTTTTCTATTTAGTAAAAAACTTCTTAATCCAATTCGTTCAAGAGTTCTTGTACATCATCATAGCCTTCATAATCTTGAGAAATTGTCTCCAAAATTTCTTTACACGATTGGTAATCTTTCTGTTTTAATTTGCTCAAAGCAAGATTCCATAGTGCTTTGTCTTTATATACAGATGTTCCCATTTTTAATTCGTTAAAGACCGTTTCGGCTTTCTGAAACTCATTTTCTTGTAATAATGCAACACCATAAAAATATTGAACTTCAGGTGTTTTTATTCCTTTTAGAGTTTCCTCAAAAAGAGGAATTGCTTCTTTATACTTTCTTGCATTAAATGCGATTTCAGCTTGTTTTAAAGTAATATTTAAATCCCCTCTTTCGGTAAAAGAAGCTTGCTCAGGATGATTAAAATCTTCAAAAGTAGGGTTCGAATCATAATTGAAAAAGAACAAACCAATTAAAACGGCCACAGAAGCAGCTACTGCATAATACCAAGGCTTTAAGGATACTGCTTTGGATTTTTTCTTCTTTTTATTAAAATGAGAATTCGAAATCTGAGTTAGATTTTCTTTAAACTCTTCTCTTTCTTTTTTATAACCAAATTTGGTTTCCAAATGAAGATTTACCGTTTTAAAAGCCTCAAATGCCGAAGCAAATTCTGGATTTTCAGCTAATTGTTTTTCAAAACTATTTTTTTCTTCAACAGTCATCTCTCCCTGAAGATATTGATCGAATAATATATAGCGTTCTTCGTTCATGGCTACTTGTTTTTTAGAGATTTAAAGTTTTTACTTTCCTGAATCCACTCGGTTAACTGACCAATACAAAGCGATTTTTTTTTGCGAACATAGCCGTAAGTAACATTTAGTTTCTCGGCCACTTCTTCCATCGATTTTATCGTAAAGCTTAACTTTAGCAACTCTTGACATTTGTCTCCTAATTTCTGAAACATAGTGTCAAACAATTGCTGTTTTTCTTCAAATTCTTCGGCTTGATCAACCAATTCGTGTGCAGATTCATTTATAGATGCTGCATCTTCGTTAATTGTTACCCCTTTATTCGATGTTTTTTTTAGTTCATTCAACCACTTTCTTTTACACAACAAAAAAAAGTAAGCATCAAATGGGCAAGTCAATTGTAAGACATTGGCTTTAGCCTGATTAAAAAGCAAAATCATTATTTCCTGAACTACATCTTGCGCCTGATCTCTATCACCAGAATTATTCATTACATATGAAACCACTTTAGGAACAAACTTCTTATAGATGGATTCTATAACTGCCGAATCATTTGCAGCAAGCCCTTCAATATATATTTGATCTACATGAATTTTAGATTGGCTCATAAAATGACTTTTTAATTAGCTAATGTAAAAAAAATCTAAAAACAAATTCCACATAAATGGGTAACAATTGCAAAATCAAGTTGATATACAAAAACAAGAGTCTTTTAAAACAATTAAAAAATTAAGAGAAATGGAAAGTTATCAATTTATAAACAATAAGAATTTAGAGCAATTTCATAAGATGCTTTCTACCAAAATCCAAAATGGTTTTGTCATTATTGAGCATAACGAAAAATTACCATATGTCGTTTTATCCAAAAAGAAAAAAGAAATCGATCATTCTTTACAGCTCTTTCTTACTTGCACCACACTCGGCTTTTGGTCGATCATTTGGTTGTATCAAATCATTACACTTTCTAAGAAAAAAAACATTCTGGTTGCCTTAGATGAAGATGGCAATCTCTTTGAAGAAAAATGTCTTTTAAAATAAAACCAAAAACTAGGGTAACAAATTATTACCCCAAAACATCTATTACTATAACAACCATTAAAACTAGAAATCATGAACACAAATTTTAAAACAATCGGACTTTTATTCTTAGCAATAATCACTTTTGCAAGTTGCGACAATAGCGACAACAACGACAGCAATATTGTTATTCCTCCATCTGGAGTAGCATTTAAAAGCATCAGCGAAAAAGGACTTAAAAAAAATACACAAAACTTTACCATCACAGCAGGAACAGGAGTTGTAACACTTACTTCTGCCAAAGGAGTAAAACTAAGCATTAACGGAGATTGCCTTACCAAAAACGGAAATCCTGTAACTGGAGTAGTTGATATCGAATACGTAGAACTTTTTGACAAAGGCAATATGCTTATCTCCAACAAACCTACTATGGGAGTTATGCCCGACGGAAAGAAAAATTTATTAATCTCAGGCGGAGAATTCTTTATTAAAGCTACACAAAGTGGCGTTGAGCTTAAAACAACTTGTTATATGGATTTAGTTGTTCCTACAAGCTTAACTGGCGGAGTAGATAATTTAATGACTTTTTGGAAAGGCGCAATCGATGATAAAGGAGAATTAGCATGGGAACAACCTAAACCAGATGCTGCTGGAAATGGGGGTAAAGATGGAGTTCAGGCAGAAGGAGGTAATTATTATGTACATTTCGGAAGCTTTGGCTGGACAAACGTAGACCGTTTTTACAGTGACCCAAGACCTAAAACTACACTATTGGTAAAAGCTCCAGAAGGATACACCAACATAAATAGTGCAGTTTATCTATCTTACGATGGTGAAGGAACAAATGCACTTGCAAAACTAGACACTTATACGCCTGCCGGATTATTCAGCGAACACTACGGACAAATACCTATCGGACTTGCCTGTCACGTAATTTTTGTTACCGAAGATAATGGCCAATGGCGTTACGCTATCAAAGCAGTCACAGTTGCTGCCAATGATGTTTATACTTTTACTCTTAGCCAAACAACTGTCGGCACCGAAGCCCAGCTGATAGCGGCAATCAATGCTATTCAGTAACTTACAAAATACTTTTTAAGAAAAAGTGGTGATTTGCTCATCACTTTTTTTTACATTTAATCCAGTTTAAAACTTATTCTGATAATTTCAAGAAGCTAATCCTGCTTCCCGATAACTATCGGGACGTATAATCTTTTCCTTCCTAAAGAAGTCAGAAAAAGGATTTCCACTGCTATCAGGGCTAAAAAACAATAGTTATGAAACCACTATCATCTATTTTCTTTATTCTATTTTCTATTCTCTCAATAGGACAAACCAAAGTAAAAGATACTATAACCCGAAGAGCCATCATTGGTTACAATCAAAACGGAAATCTGGTAAGTTTCAAACCCGAAACTCCGCCATTAATCCCTATTGCTGGAGCACCAAAACCAAGCTATTCTTATTTATGGGAACTTGGCGATGGTCATTACAGCAAACAAGCTGAGCCCAAACATGTTTATAAAAACAAAGGAACATATACCACGAGACTTGCCGTAACTAACAATTATGATAACGGAAAACCTCCCGCAACACGACCTAAAAAAGTTGCCATTAATGATATTACCGATAACAGCTACAAAGATATTGCTTCGATAGCTGATCAAAATGGATTTGCAATCCTAAAAAATTGTGACCCAATTCCAGATCAGGAAATGGTAGTTGTAGTAAGCTACCAAAATCTGGAAAACTATGTTTCTAGCGGAAAACTCTATCTTTTTTACAACGAAAAACAATTCAAAGACAATAATTTCCAATTGGTCGATTTTCGAACCTACGCTGGCGAACGCGAGATAAAAGAAAACACAATCGCTTCAGTTAATGATCTTGATAATACCAGCACTTATTTGGCTTCAGTCGAAAATAATATTAAAACCAAAAAATACCGAAACACAACCACCGAAGAAGATCTTGACGCATCATTACTAGACGCAAATAAAACCTATCATAATGTTTCTGTTTTAGAATTTGACGATGCCAACCCGAGTGAAACCCGAAATGTATTTTACACTTTTAAGACCACTCCCGAAATGATTAAAGATACCAGCGCAACTGTAACCATGCGAGGCATATTTGTACCAAATCGAAGCTATAAAAATCATAAAATAAAAAACCTCGAAATGGAAATTGTGACTTCTCACGACCCAAACAAAATGGGCTCCAACGGAAGTTTTATGAATTACAGATTAGTACGTTTTAAAAGAGTCAATTTTAAAACACGCTTCCAAAACAATGGCGAAGGCCCAGCAAGAATGATTCGACTCGAAACGGACATTCCTGATATGTTTGACAAAAAAACATTTCAGATAGAAGATATGTATCCAAAATGTCCTATTTGCCCCAAAGATGAAATTCCTACCACAAGTTGTTTAGATACAATCATAAAGAAAAACCAGATATTCTTTACTTTCAAAAACATTTATTTACCCGGAAGCGAACAAAAAAATGTAAAAGAAAAAGATAGTACCAAAGGTTTTGTAAAATACTCTATGAAGTTTGGTGATGACTTTCATAAAGTAAAAACCCGAAGCCGAACCGCCATAATATTCGACAAGAATGAGCCTATTATTACCAATTATGCCACTACCCGATTCCTGCCCGGAATATCTATTGGTGCTAAAGCTGGTTATAATTTATATCCTGATTTAGACAAATCAACGAGTTACTTTGTAGGCGCAACTATTTCACCTTTTAAATCCTATCGATTTTATTGGCAAGTCGAATGGCTCAACGCGATAAACAAATACGAAAGCGGCACCACAATACGAGAAGGAATTGGGATAAATCCGAATGGAATGAAACAATTTCAACGCATAACAAATAGTACCGAAAACAAAAATATCAATTGGGAAGTTCCTATACTTATTCGGTATAACATTAATAATTACATAGGAGTTGGAGCAGGTTTACAAGCCAACATCAATGTTTCCGAAGAACAGAATCAAACCATAAAAACAGAAAGTTTTGAAGGAGGAACCGATCAGTTCTTAATGGACGCCAAAACGGAATCAAACACAATAAAAAACTCATTCACAGGATTTAAAACAGGCATCTTATTTGATTTAACGGCAGGTTTTGCCCGAATTGGTCCTAGTTTAGGCGCCCGTTATGTGATAAACTTTGAGCAGAATTTTAATTATTTTCAGTTTTATGGGATTTGGAAGTTTTAGTTATTACACTAAGCTGCACAAAGAAAAAGAAGATACGCTAAGTTTCTAAATATCAAACTTTTATTTTCTTTGCGAAAAAGCTTTGCGAACCTTTGCGAAACAACATTTTATGAAAAAACGATATTGTTATATCTTATTCTTCTCAACGATAATTCTATTCGGGCAACGTCAGGAGGACAAAATATATCTTGCAATCGATTCTTTTATAGCACATCCATCTCCCAAAGCATTACAAAATCTAACAAATACAGAAACCTCGTTTTGGAAAAGCCAAAATTCTAAAACCAAAGATGAATTACTGGCAGTCGTCGTTTTAAACTGCAACAAAGCCTATTATGAAAATCAGTTTGGACAAACAGAAAAAGCAATTGCGAGTTACGAAAAAGCTTGGCAGATTTACGAAAAAAACAAACTAAAAGATTACGATATTATCGAATATTGCCTGAAACCTTTGGGCAATTTATATACCGTTCTGGGTGATTACGATAGTGCTGAAAACACCATAAAACAATATTTTTATATTGTAAATACTTCTAAGAATTATCCCGAAGCTCAGAAACAAAAATTTGCTGCAATTCTGAATTTATCAAATGTATATCAGAGTTCTGGTAAAATTTCTTTGGCAATTGAATTGTTAGAAAGTACCTTAAAAACGGAACAATTATCAAATGCTCAAAAAGGAATTTTATGGAATAATCTCGGGAATAATTATTGGCTAGGTTTAAAACAACTAGTGTTGATTAGAAATTCGCCAGACGACGCCGAAAAAGCATTTGAATCTTCTATAAAATATCTAAAAAACGAAAAAGGTCAATCCGAAACTTTATCGAATTCTTATCGCAATCTGGCTTCAATGAACAGACAATGGCAACGATTTGAAATTGCAAATTCATATTTAGAAAAAGCAGAAAAATTATTTTTAGAAACACCAAACCAACAACCGCGAAAACTAGCAAAACTATATTATGAAAAAGCGTTATTGCTTTTTGATGAACAAAAATATGATGAAAGTGCAAAACAAGTTCAGGCTATTTTTAAAATCCTGATTCCGAATTATAATTCAAAAAATACATTACCCAATAAAAATCAATTGTATGCCGAAACGGTCTTGATTGATGTTCTGGATTTGCAAGCAGAAATCTTTTCTAAACAAAATCAATCCAAAAAAGCACTCGAAGCATTTAGTCTTTCTTTTGATATTGAAGATTTACTAATGAATGTTTTGGTTTATGAAAATTCTAAAATCATTACACAAATACGAACACGAAATCGTACCGAAAAATGCATTTCGATTTATGATGAACTGTTTAAAAAAGAAAACAAAATTCAATACCTGGAAAAAGCTTTTCAATTATCAGAAAGAAGTAAATCGGGTATTTTAAAAGGATATAGATCGAATATTAAAACCGCTACTGCAGAAGAGAAATTCTTATTACAACAGCTTCAAAACTTAAACAATGAAATTTTAAAGGAACAGCAAAAAGGAGATTTAGCTACTATTTCTAACATTAATTCAGCAATAAAAAAACAAAACGAATTAATGCTTTCGCTGAAGAAAATCCAAACCAAAAACCTCAATTATATTCCTGAGAATTGTGATATGAAAGCGCTTTTATCAAAACTGGAAAAAGATAAAGCCGTAATGGTTTACTATTTTCTGGGCTTGGAAGAAATCTATTATTTCACATTACAGGATAAAAAAATTGCATTGAACCATTTTAATATCACCGATACAGCAATGCCTCAAATTATGGAATTCATTGAATATTTCGGTAATTCAAACAATATTAATGATGACATTTCCGGATATAACAGAATCGGAAAAAAAGTTTTTGATATGATGAGATTACCTAAAGATGCTATTTATAAAAACCTCATTATTGTTCCCGATGGAATCCTTAATTTCTTACCATTTGAAGCTTTGATTACTCAGGAATCCAGCACAACAAATTTTGCTAAAATGCATTATTTACTCCATGATTTTAAAATTGCCTATAACACTTCAGCTAGTAATTATCTGAATTCAAAATCAGTTTCAAAATCAGAAAAAACTGTTTTAGGGATTTTCCCTGTTTTCCAAAAAACTGCTTATGAATTGACTTATTCGAAGAAAGAACTGGAATCAATTCAGAGCAATTTTAAAGGGAAATATTTAGAAAACTCAGATGCCAGTTTTTCTAACTTTAAAAATAATGCAAACCAATATTCGATTTTACATTTGAGTACACACGCCTCTTCTGGCGATGTCGAAACTCATGCAAGTATCAAATTCTACGACCAGGAAATCCTGTATTCTGAATTATATAACCTTACCCTAAATCCAGATTTAGTCGTTTTGAGTGCCTGCGAAACAGGAATCGGAAAATTATATAAAGGCGAAGGCGCCATGAGCATTGCAAGAGGTTTTCAGTTTGCCGGAGCTCAAAACCTGTTATTTTCGTTATGGAAAGTAAATGATTATACAACATCCATTTTTATGGCTGATTTTTATAAAAACATAAAAAACAATGTTCCGTATTTTGAAGCCAATACCAATGCAAAGCTTGATTTTTTAAACAACAAATCGATTCCTAATACCAAGAAATCTCCTTATTATTGGAGTTCTTTTGTTTATTATGGTTCGATTTCTCCCGAAGAGAAATCTTCAAATTATATGCTATACATCATTAGTTTTTTGGCTGTAATTGCTTTATTTTTGATATTCAATCAGTACCAAAAATGGAAAACCTTCACGATGTTCTCAAAAAAGAGAAATACAAAAAAATAAAATTCAAAGTTACCAAAACACAACACCTTTTAATAAAAGCAAAAATCAATGGTGTTTCTGGTAATTTCATTCTAGATACTGGCGCATCTAATACTTGTGTAGGCTTTGAGAGTATTGAGCGTTTTGCATTGGGTGCTGAAGCTTCTAAAACTAAAGCCGCTGGTGCTGGTGCTACAGGAATGCTTACTCAAACAGCATCTAACAATATATTGCAAATTGGTTCTTGGAAAGATTTAGATTTTGCCTTAGTAATTTTTGACCTTTCACACGTAAACGAAGCTTTACGCCAATACAAAGCCAGACCTGTTCATGGAATTATAGGAGCCGATGTTTTGCTACAGGGCAAAGCGATTATCGACTATTATAATCATTATGTATATCTGCAATAAAAAGAGGCTAGTTTAAATACATAAACTAACACGAATTTCACTAATTATCACTAATTCGTTCGTCGAAATAATTTCGCAAACTAATTAAACTAACAGGAAAGTCACAATACTTTACCGAATGAATCTCTCGCCAAGTCGCAAAAGCGCAAAGAAATCATACCAAAACATCGCCTTTGATAACAGAAACTCATTTATTTTCAAAAACCACATAACTACAGATACATATGTAATTAAAATTCAGTTTTTTAAGTATATTTGTTTCGGAATTTAACAAACCGATACGTATGAAAAAAACTTTACTCTATCTATTCTTTTTACTTACATCCTTTAGCTTTTATGCACAAATCAGTCCTATTGTGCATTGCGATGGAAATACTTTATTTGATTTAACTATTCGAGAGCCAGAAATAATTGGAGATTTAAATCCTGCCGAAACTACAATTAGTTATCACCTCAGTAACTATGATGCTAGTAGGGGCGCTTATGCAATTCCAATCCCAACTTCGTTTGAAAGTACAGGTTCATCAACTAGTGTTTATGCCCGAATTAATAACAAAGGAAATGTTACTGTAAAATCTTTCCTTTTAAACGTTAGCCGTTCTCCTCTTATCTTAAATGCTACCATTAAACATTCCGGATGTTACAAATCATTAATAACCTTAAATGCTTCAGGTGGCACCTTTCCATATCAGTATTCAAAAGACGGATTTAACTATCAAATCGAGAACTATTTTTATAATATGATCCCAGGGGCTTATACAGTATATACCAAAGACTCAAATGGGTGCACAAATTCAATAATTATAGTTGTACAAGATATAACGATTCCCCCTTTAGAAGCGAAGACACTAAATACTATGGCTAGATGTAATGGTGATTCCAGCGCAGAAATAATATCATTTGTATCTGGAGGAACTCCGCCTTATAGTTGTTATATTGAAGAGAAAATGGATGCTTTTGTGAGTGTATATGAAAATAGCTACACCATTCGTAATATACCTGCTGGCATGTACAGGGTAGTTATTAAAGACGCCATGGGATGTGCTGTAATGAACCCTATAGAAGTTCAGGAACCTAAAGCACTTACAGCTACTGTTGTAATTACAGACCAAACAATAACGGTTAATGCAACTGGCGGAACTGGCAAATACAGTTATTCTATAAATCACATGCCTTATCAGTCTGGTAATGTTTTCACAAATATATCTCCAGGAATATATGATGCTTATGTTATAGATGAAAATGGATGCATAGTATTAATTACTCAAAATATTGTAAATCCGCCTGCACCTCTAGTAGAGGGCAAAAAAGCAATTACTTTAAATCTTACTGCGGGACAAACTCTTGCAGATATTAACATTCCTGTTACTGGTATTAAATGGTATAGTAATGCTACTTCGCTATCTGGGAAGACTAAAAGGGTAAACGAAACTTTTTTACCATTATCAACTGTATTAGTAGACAACACTACTTATTATGCTTCTCAAACTATTAATGATATTGAAAGTAAAGAAAAACTAGCGGTAACTGTAAAGCTAAATACGTTATCGAATCCTGACTTTGAATTTGGTAGTTTTAAATATCATCCTAATCCTGTAAAAAACATATTAAGTATCGAAAACTCATCGGTAATTGACGAAGTAACTCTATTCTCTGTTGCTGGAAAGGTCATTCTCGATAAAAAAATAAATAGTCTGCATTCAGATCTTGATTTATCACATGTAGCAATAGGAATTTATTTCCTTAAAGTAAAATCTGAAGGTCGCGAAAAAACAATTAAAATTATAAAAGAATAAAACTCTACATCGATCAGAATAAAAAAAGCCGTCATTTAATAAAAAATGACGGCTTTTCAATTGAAAATTATTATAAACTATAACTCTAATGCTTTCTTAGGATTGTTATCCATCAATAATTCAACTGGGTTTTCTAATGCTTCTTTAATAGCAACTAAGAATCCTACTGACTCACGACCATCGATAATTCTGTGGTCATAAGAAAGTGCTACGTACATCATTGGGTGAATTTCTACTTTACCATTTACAGCAATCGGACGCTCAATAATATTGTGCATTCCTAAAATTCCTGATTGTGGTGGATTGATGATTGGTGTACTTAACATACTTCCGAAAACTCCTCCGTTTGTAATTGTAAATGTACCACCTGTCATATCATCAACTGTAATCTGTCCGTCACGCGCTTTAATAGCTAATCTTTTGATTTCTGCTTCTACACCACGGAAAGTCAAATTCTCTGCGTTACGAACTACAGGAACCATTAATCCTTTTGGTCCAGATACTGCGATTGAGATATCACAGAAATCATAAGCTACTTTATAGTCACCATCCATCATAGAGTTTACGTCTGGATATAATGCTAAAGCTCTTGTTACAGCTTTTGTAAAGAATGACATGAATCCTAAACCTACACCTCCGTGTTTAGCTTTGAAAGCGTCTTTGTATTCGTTACGCAAGTTGTTTATTGGTGTCATGTTAACTTCATTGAATGTAGTTAACATAGCTGTTTCGTTTTTAGCTGCTACTAATCTTTCTGCTACTTTACGACGTAACATAGAAAGTTTTGTACGCTCTGAACCACGGTTTCCTCCTGTTGGAGTTCCCATAGAAGGTACTGCATTTAAAGCATCTTCTTTAGTGATTCTTCCATCTTTACCTGTTCCTGAAACAGTTGAAGCTGTTATATTTTTTTCGTCTAAAATTTTTCTTGCTGCTGGCGATGGCGTCCCAGATGCATATGTTGCAGCTGGTGCTGGAGCCGCTTTTGGAGCTTCTGCCTTAACTTCAGCTTTAGGCGCTTCTGCCTTTGGAGCTTCTGCTGCTGGAGCAGATCCAGATGGTTTTGCTGCACTAGTATCGATTAAGCATACTACTGCCCCTACTGCTACTGCATCTCCTTCTTCAGCTTTTAATGTGATTGTCCCACTAGCTTCTGCTGGTAATTCAAGTGTTGCTTTATCAGAATCAACTTCAGCAATTGCTTGGTCTTTTTCTACATAATCTCCGTCTTTTACTAACCAAGTTGCAATTTCAACTTCCTTTATTGACTCCCCTGGTGATGGGACTTTCATTTCTAAAATCATGTCTTATTATTTTAAATTATGAATTTTATATTTTTAAATTGTTTTAAAAACAACTTTCGTTAATTGATTTTTATTCTTTTAGCCTTGATGACAGTAGGTCACGATAGCTCCTTATTATCTGAACAGATTTTTATCAAAAACCATTCTGATAGCATCTGCATGACGGCGTTTTGCACGTGTATAACTTCCTGATGCTGGCGCAGCGTATGCTTTTAATGATGCTAATCTCCATTTTACAAGGTCAAAGTTCATTAACATAAAACTATAAGCTCCCATGTTTTTAGGCTCTTCTTGTGCCCAAACATAATCATCTGCATTAGGGTACTGTGCAATAATTGCTTTTAATTGCTCAACTGGGAATGGGAATAATTGCTCGATACGAACAACAGCAACATCATTACGTCCATTATTTTCTCTTTCAGCAACTATATCATAGTAGAATTTACCTGTAACAAAAACTAATGTTTTCACGTCTTTTTTGTTAACCGTATTATCATCTATTGTTTCTTGAAAACTTCCAGTTGCTAATTCCTCTACTGTAGATACACATCTTGGATCACGCAATAAACTTTTTGGAGAGAAAACTACCAAAGGTTTACGGAATGTTGTTTTCATTTGTCTTCTCAATAAGTGGAAGAAGTTAGCTGGCGTTGTACAATCGGCAACATACATGTTTTGTCTTGCACAAAGTTGTAGGTAACGCTCCATTCTTGCTGAAGAGTGCTCTGCTCCTTGTCCTTCGTATCCGTGTGGTAACAATAAAACAATCCCATTTTGGTTGTTCCATTTGTCTTCTCCACATGAAATATATTGGTCGATCATGATTTGTGCTCCATTTGAGAAATCCCCAAATTGTGCTTCCCAAATTGTCAATGCATTAGGATTAGCCAAAGCATATCCGTAGTCAAATCCTAAAACTCCGTACTCTGATAATAATGAGTTGAATACCCCGAATTTCCCTTTTTTGTTCTCAATAGCATTCAATAGAATTACTTCTTCTTCTGAATCTTCTACTTTTACCACTGCATGACGGTGTGAGAATGTACCACGCTCTACGTCTTGACCAGAAATACGAACATCAAATCCTTCTGTTAATAGTGAACCGTAAGCTAATGCTTCTGCAGTTCCCCAATCGATAGTATTGTTGTCATAACCTGTTTTTCTATCAGTAACAATTTTGGTTATTTTGTTAATGAATTTTTTATCTGATGGTAAACTTGAGATTGTTTTTATGATTGAATCTAATCCTTCTTTAGCAAAAGTAGTATCAAATTTCTTCAACATCACAACATCTGAAACCTGCTCAAATCCTTTCCATTCATTTTGCATAAATGGTGTAATGATTGTCAAGTCTTTTTTACGAGATGCTTCAAGGTTTACCTCCATTGTCGATTTGTATTCTTTCTCTAATGCGTTTACATAAGTTGCATCGATAATACCTTCTGACAATAATTTTTGCGCATAAATATCTCTTGGATTTTGATGCTTAGCAATGATTTTATATAAAACCGGTTGTGTAAAACGAGGTTCGTCACCTTCGTTATGACCGTATTTTCTGTATCCTAATAAATCAATAAATACATCACGACCAAATGTCATTCTGTAATCTAATGCAAATGAAACGGCATGAACTACAGCTTCTGCATCATCTGCATTAACGTGTAATACTGGCGAAAGTGTTACTTTGGCAACATCTGTACAATAAGTAGATGAACGTGCATCAAGGTAATTCGTTGTAAAACCAACTTGGTTGTTAATTACAATGTGAATTGTTCCTCCAGTTTTATATCCGTCTAATTGTGCCATTTGTATGATCTCGTACAAGATACCTTGTCCTGCTATCGCAGCATCACCGTGAACGGCAATAGGTAATACTTTTGAGAAATCATCTGCGTAATATTTATCTTGTTTAGCTCTGGTAATCCCTTCAATAACAGCTCCAACTGTCTCTAAGTGAGATGGATTTGGCGCTAGGTTAATATTGATATTTTTACCAGCTCTTGTTTTTCTGTCGGCAGTAAGTCCTAAGTGGTATTTTACGTCACCATCAAAATATTCTTGATCGTAATCTTTACCATCAAATTCTCCGAAGATGTCTTGCGTTGATTTACCAAAGATATTGGCCAATACGTTAAGACGTCCACGGTGAGCCATACCCATTACAAATTGCTCTACTCCTTTTTCAGCTGCTTTTTCGATTAGAGCATCTAAAGCTGGAATAATTGATTCTCCTCCTTCTAGCGAGAATCGTTTTTGCCCAACATATTTGGTATGCAAGAAGTTCTCGAAAGAAACTGCTTGATTTAATTTATTTAAGATAACCTTTTTCTCATCTGTAGAGAAATTCGGCTGATTGTCATTTACTCCAAGTTTGTCCTGAATCCATTTTACAACATTAGGATTACGAATATACATATACTCTACCCCGATATGCTGACAATAAATTGCCTGAAGTCGTCTCACAATATCTTGCAATGAGCAAGGTGGAACACCAATTACTTTGGCTGCATCGAAAACAGTCGAAAGATCTGCCGATGTAAGTCCAAAATTTTCGATGTCTAAAGTTGGTGATGATGTTCTACGATCTCTTACCGGGTTTGTTTTGGTAAACAAGTGACCGCGAGAACGATATCCATCAATCAATTTTAATACGTTGAATTCTTTTTGCAATTTTTCAGATACCAAACTACAATCGGTGTTGTTCGCTGCGAATTCAACAATTTGCTGAACTGGTGCTTCGTCGTTGTAAGTTGTCATTCCAAAATCAAAACCTTGGAAAAAACTTCTCCAGCTTGGCTCTACACTATCTGGGTTTTGTGTATATTGATCGTACAATTGTGCGAAAAACTCTGTATGCGCTGCATTTAAAAATGAAAACCTATCCATAATATTAGTGAATATACTTTTTGTTAAATAGAATGGCAAAAGTACGATAATCGAGTTTATTTAAATCTTTTTTTTACGTACTTTTACGTAAAAATTTGTTAAAATCCGCTTAACTATGAAGAAAAATCATTTTTCAATCGTTTTCAAATCAATTTTTATCATTTTGGGTCTATTATTTTCATCTGGTGCAGTTGCACAACAAAAATATTACATTCCACAAAAGCAAAATGATTTCTGGAGCAATGTACAATTTGGTGGTGGAGTCGGTTTAAGTTTCGGATCTGGATATACCGATATTTCATTATTACCTAGTGCTATTTACAACATTAATCCAATTGTTGCCGTTGGTGTAGGTCTGCAAATAGGATATGTATCTTCTAAAAACCAATACTCTTCTTTTCTTTACGGAGGAAGTCTTATCGGATTAGTAAGTCCTATTCCTGAAATTCAGCTTTCGGCAGAATTAGAACAAATCAATGTTAATACTGATTATAAATATTTTGGAGAGCCTCGTTTTAGTGACAATTTCTGGAATACATCTTTATATCTAGGTGCAGGTTATCGAACAGGAAATGTAACTATGGGAGTACGTTATAATGTACTACATGACAATAATAAAAGCATTTATGGAGAAGCTTTTATGCCGTTTGTGAGGGTATATTTCTAACTTGAAGTTCCTAAGGTTCTAAGTCGCTGAGTTACTAAGTTTTTAAATACAAAAATGAAGAGATTTTTTTTTATATTAATGGTTGTTTTAATTTCGAGTTGCAACAATTCTAAGAAAGCTGAAGTCGAAAATCTAAAAGTTGTAAAAAAAGAATTAAGACCTTTTTTTGATTCAGATAAAATTGATCATTATTATTTAGAATTTTCCAAAAGAGGATTTGAGCATTTAGTTGGCGAAAATGCACAGGAAATTGAAAAGAAAAAGGAATTCTCCCATTTTTTTTACGGGAATTATCCAGACAGTATTCCAAAGAAGAGTTTTGAAAAACTTCTCTTAAAGTACAAATACAAAAAATCAATCTTGTCAACCAAGCAAGAAAAAGAAATTCAAAGCGTATTTAGTGAGAAAGATTCACTGCAAAATAGCGGTTATGCCTGCATTGCAGAATATCGGGATATTTTTATTTTTAAGAAGAAAGAAAAAACCGTAGGAATAGCAAAAATCTGTTTTAAATGTAGTCGTTTTCAGATTACAGGAAGCAAAATAGATACTAATGGATTTGGGCTATGGTCCGAATTAGACAGATTAAAAAACATTATTCGTCCAGGTAAAAAATCTTAGCCACTTAGAACCTTAGCGTCTTCGCCTCTATCTGCTATAAAAATTCCTAAACCAAACCTTCTGCCATTCTCTTTTTAAGATCAAAAAAGAAACTTGTTCAGCTAGGATTACTAAATCAGATCCGTCTAGTTTTTTTATTTCGGCTTCAGAAACATCTATAATATAAAGCAGATTTAAATACTCGGCAAACTTATACTGAATCATTCGGTATACTTTTTCGTGCATCTGGATCTTAAGTTCTTCTGGAGAAATACTCATCGGAAAATCAATTCCTTCATTAGCCAAATTAAAATCCTTATTAAT
Source organism: Flavobacterium sp. EDS (assembly GCF_020991525.1). Taxonomy (NCBI): domain Bacteria; kingdom Pseudomonadati; phylum Bacteroidota; class Flavobacteriia; order Flavobacteriales; family Flavobacteriaceae; genus Flavobacterium; species Flavobacterium sp. EDS. The sequence goes on along the minus strand of NZ_JAJMOZ010000004.1, from coordinate 236,965 downwards.
TTGTTCGATTAATTTAAGATACAAAGCTTCTTTCTCAGCTTCCTGAAGTAATAGATCTGTATTTTGTGGAGCTACAAACATTTGATTAAAAAATTGAAAGATTTAATGATTGAAAGATTTAAAAATCTGAATCTCAATTAAAATAAAAACCTGATTACTAAAAACTGAAACTGGAAACTGAACGCTGCAACTGGGAACTGAATACTAAACCTTTCTCCCCATTAAGTTTTCACCAAATGTTCGCAATGACAATTTCTTTTCATCGCTAATATCCATTTTATCTAATGTTTTAAAAGCCTCAAGTGTGTACATTTCTATTGCCTCTTGCGTTTCTTTTGAAGCACCCGATGCATTAAAAATATTTTTTGCTATCTCTATTTTTTTCGAATTATCCTCAGGTTGTGTTGTAAACAATTCTTTTAATTGCTTTGCGGTCTCGTCATTAGAATGTGCTAATGCTTTTAGATACAAATATGTTTTTTTATTTTCAATGATATCTCCACCTACTTGTTTTCCAAAAGTTTCTGGATCTCCAAACGCATCTAAATAATCATCTTGTAACTGGAAAGCCAAACCTAATTTTAATCCAAAATCATATATTAAATTGGCATTGTCTTCAGATGTTTTAGCCACAATAGCACCCATTTTCATAGCTGCCGCAACCAAAACTGCCGTTTTATACTCAATCATTTTTAGATATTCAGGAATTGTAACATCATTCCTTTGTTCAAAATCAACATCCAACTGTTGCCCTTCACAAACTTCTAAAGCTGTTTTACTAAAAAGCTTAGCTAATTCTCTAAAAGTATTTGGTTCATATTGCTCAAAATATTGATATGCCAAAATAAGCATTGCATCACCAGAAAGTATTCCTGTATTAAGATCCCATTTTTCATGAACTGTTTTTTGTCCTCTTCGCAAAGGAGCATCATCCATTATATCATCATGCACTAATGAAAAGTTATGAAAAACTTCGACTGCCATAGCTGCCGGAAGCGCTTGATTGTATGCAACATCAAAAACTTCTGCAGTCATTAATGTTAATACTGGACGCATTCTTTTTCCGCCAAGACTTACAATATATTCAATTGGTTCATAAAGATTTTTAGGCTCTTTACTTATGGTTTGTTTTTCTAGATAATCAACAAAAAATTCCTGGTATTGATAAATGGCATGCATAAAACTAATTTTCGGCTAATTTACGGCATTAAGCCTGCAATGCAAACTCCGTTTCTTAATGAAATGTTAAATAATCAAAAATACTTTGGAAACTATTTTGGTGTTTAGAGTTTCCGATATACATTTGCACCGAAATTTAACATGTAGAGGCTCTTATCAATTTCCAAATAAACTTGTTAAATCACATTTATTAATAAATAATAATACTTATGAAAACACACTGGACAATTGATTCTGCTCAATCTGATGTTTTAATTAAAATGAGACATTCTATCCTTGCTTATTTAGATGGGTCTATTAATACATTTAATGGTCATGTAGATTTACAAAACAATGAAATAGAGGATGCTACTATAGAATTTTCATTGGATGTAAACAATAGAGAATCTAAACTAGAACAAATAAATACTTACCTGAAACTAAATGATTTCTTTGATGTAAACAAATACCCAACGATAAGATTTAAGTCGACTTCTTTTCAAAAAGTAAACAAAAACATCAACTTCTTAAAAGGCGATTTAACGATAAAAGATGTTACAAAAACTGTTGAACTCGATGTAGAATTGGTAGAAACTGATTACTATAATGGCAACAAAAAAGTTTCCTTTGAGCTTACAGGTGACATCAACCGTAAAGATTTTGGGCTAGCTTATAATTCATTTAATCACAACAGTGGTTTATCAACTGGACAAGACATTAAACTAGTGGCTAATTTAGAATTTTCGATCTAAAATTTGCATTAAATTAAAGTTTTAAAAATAGATTAAGAAAAACGAAATGAAAGAAAAAATTATATCAAAAGCGAGTGACTTATTTTTAAGATTGGGTTTTAAAAGTGTTACTATGGATGATATTGCAGGTGAAATGTGCATCTCAAAAAAAACTATTTATAAGTATTTCTGCAATAAAGAGGTTCTAATTCAAGAAAGCACTTCGGCTGTTCATAAACAAGTTCACGAATTAATTGACTCAATAGTTATTAAAAAACTTAATGCAATTGAAGAAAATTTTGAGATTAGACAAACTTTTAAAAATTTATTTCAATCTTCAATTGATACATCGCCAATATACCAATTGAAAAAACACTATCCTGAAATTTACACTAATTTGATGCGACATGAAATAGATCAATGTAGTCAATATTTTAGAGATAATATCGCTAATGGAATATCACAAAAATTATATCGTGCAGACATCAATGTCGATATATATGTAAAATTTTATTACACACTGATATTTCATATAAATGAAAACACAAGCTCTGAAAAAGAAGCACAACAGGCAGAACTCGAAGCCTTAGAATACCATACTAGAGCCATGGCAACTCCAGCAGGAATACTAGAACTCGAAAAGCAAATACAAAAAATTAGCAATTAATCAATCAGCAATCCATAATCCATGAAAAGAATACTGTTTCTATTTCTCTTGACCTTTGCAATAACTGCAAATGCACAAGACACAAACAATAGCAATCTGAGCAAGCAAGGTGTACAGACTTTGACCTTAAAAGACGCTATCAACTATGCTCTGCAAAACAAATCGGACTCTAAGAAAGCCAAAATGCAAGTAGAAAATAGTGAGTATAAAATACAGGAAGTACGTTCAAGAGCATTGCCTCAAATTTCTGCAAACGGAAATTTAACTTACAATCCAGTAATACAAACTACCGTTATTGATGGTGCGGGATTTGGAGCTCCAGGAACTACGATTCAAGCCGCTTTTGGTCAGAAATGGACTTCTACTGCAGGAGTCACATTAACTCAGAACATATTTGATCAGGCAGTATTTACAGGTTTAAGAGCCGCAAAAAGTACTCGTGAGTTTTATCAAATTAACGAGCAACTTACTGAAGAAGATGTAATCGAAAGAGTAGCAAATAGTTATTACGATGTATATGTACAACGTTTAAACTTAACTGTATTAGACACTAATTACGTAAATACTACCCGAGTAAAAAATATTCTTCAAGGACAGTATGATAATGGTTTAGCAAAAAAAATTGACCTAAATAGAATTATTGTAAAACTTTCTAACATTAGTACGCAACGTCAACAAGTAATCAACAAAGTTGCATTACAAGAAAATGCTTTGAAATTCTATATGGGAATGCCTGTAGAAACTCAAATTGTAATTCCGAATTCCGAATTTGAAATTACTCCTCAAGCTTTATCAGAAACTCCAAATGTTGAAAATCTAACTCAATATTTGCTTCTGAAAAAACAAGAAGAGCTTTTAGTTTTTCAAAAGAAAGCAGTTCAGGCCGAATATTACCCAACACTTTCTTTAAGTGCAGGATACAACTATATTGGTCAGGGTCCAGAAATGCCTTGGTTTGCAAAACCATCGTCTGGAGTATACTGGTCTGATTTTTCGGCTATCGGATTAAATCTGAGAGTGCCAATTTTTACAGGTTTTGGTACTCGTGCCAAAGTTCGTCAGGCAGATGTTGCTATTCGTTCTTTACAAGAAGACCTAAAAGACACCAAGCTTTCGCTTGACATTGCATACAGCAATGCCATGATTCAGATGGAAAATAGCCTTATAACTATTAATAATCAAAAAGAAAACAGAGAGCTTGCACAGCAAGTTTTACAAAACACAAAAAACAATTACCTACAAGGATTGGCCTCATTAAATGATTTATTAGATGTAGAAAATGCCTATATCGAAGCAGAAAATAATTATTCATCGGCAGTGCTAGGATATAAAATAGCAGAAATTCAAGTAATCAAATCAAAAGGCCAACTAAAATCACTTATAAATAACTAAACAAATGAAAAAAACAATAATAATAACAATAGTAGTCATAATCGGGGCATTAGCATTAATAGGCTTCATTTTAACGAAGAACAAAGAAGAGAACAAAGCTAAAACTGATATTGTTGCTGAAAAGAATGCTGCCGTTTCAGTTAAAGTTTCTACTGTAAAAACAGAAGAAGTTTCATTAGATTTTGTTGCAAACGGAAACTTTCAACCTATTCAAGAACTAACTTTCTCTGCTGAAAAATCAGGAAAAGTAATTACTGTTTTAGCAAAAGAAGGTGATTATGTAAAAGTAGGTCAGACGTTATTAACCGTTAGAGGTGATGTAATTAATGTAAATGCACAAGCCGCACAGGCTGCATACCAAAATGCAAAAGCAGATTACATGAGATATGAAAATGCTTTTAAAACTGATGGAGTTACGAGACAACAATTAGATCAGGCAAAATTAGCATTAACAAATGCTGAAGCAAACCTAAAACAAGCAAATATCAATGTTGGAGATACCAAAGTAAAAGCCCCTATTAACGGTTTCATTAATAAAAAATATATTGAGCCAGGATCTATTTTAGCTGGTATGCCTGCAACTGCATTATTTGACATCGTAAATGTTTCAAAATTAAAACTAGTTGTAACTGTAAATGAAAATCAGGTTACAAGTATAAAATTAGGAAATACTATAAAAGTAACTGCTAGTGTGTATCCTGACAAAGTCTTTTCTGGAAAAATCACTTTTATTGCAGCAAAGGCTGATGAAAGTTTAAACTTCCCAGTGGAAATCGAAATCACAAATAATATAAATAACGACCTTAAAGCAGGTATGTACGGAACTGCAAATTTTGCATCAAACCAACAAAACCAAAACTTGATGGTTGTACCTAGAAATGCATTCGTAGGAAGTGTGAGCAGTAACCAAATATTTGTAGTTGAAAATGGTATTGCAAAATTGAAAAAAGTAACAGCTGGAAGAATTTTAGGTGATAAAGTAGAAATTATAAACGGACTAACTGATGGAGAAATCGTAATTACTACAGGTCAAATTAACCTACAAGACGGAAATACTGTAGAAATTATTAAATAATTGTAGGCTATAAGCCGTAAGCAATAGGCTTTAAGCGCAATTTTAAAAGCATAAAGTCTACAACTTACAGCCTAAGGCATAAAAAAAAACATATGAAATTAGCCGAAATATCCATAAAACGTCCGTCGTTGATAATTGTAATGTTTACAATTTTGATACTTGGTGGATTATTCAGCTATAGCCAATTAGGTTATGAGCTGATCCCAAAATTTGAACAAAACGTTATTACCATTTCTACTGTTTACCCTGGAGCATCTCCTAGTGAGGTAGAAAACACTGTAACAAAGAAAATTGAAGATGCGATTGCATCCTTAGAGAATGTTAAAAAAATCGACTCAAAGTCGTATGAAAGTTTGTCAATTGTTTCAATCACACTGACATCAAACGCAAAAGTTGACTTTTCTCTGAATGATGCGCAACGAAAAATCAATGCAATCATTAGTGATTTACCTGATGATGTTAAAACACCCGCGCTAACAAAATTCTCGTTGAGTGATTTACCAATTATGACTCTTGGTGCCAACGGAAAAATGGACGAAGCTGCATTTTATGACTTAATTGATAAAAAAATTGCTCCTATATTATCTCGTGTACAAGGTGTTGCTCAGGTAAATATCATTGGTGGTTCAGAGCGTGAAATTCAAGTAAATCTTGATGCATTAAAAATGCAAGGTTACGGACTTTCGATTCCTCAGGTACAACAAAACATTCTGACTTCGAATTTAGATTTCCCAACAGGAAACATTCAAACTCGTGAACAAAAAATATTAATTCGTTTAGCGGGTAAATATAAAAGTGTTGACGAATTAAGAAACTTAGTGGTATCATCTCAAAACGGAATTCAAGTTCGTTTAAGTGATATTGCTGATGTTCAGGATACTCAAAAAGTTGCAGAAAAAATATCTCGCGTTGATCAAAAAAGTGCGATTATTTTACAAATCATTAAACAGTCAGATGCAAATGCAGTTGCTGTAAGTGAGCAATTATTAAAAACAATTACTGTTCTTGAAAATGATTATAAAGAAAATCAGCTAAAACTAGAAGTTGCAAAAGACAGTACTGTTTTTACACTTGAAGCTGCTGACTCTGTAGTTCATGATTTATTAATTGCAGTAGTTCTGGTTGCATTAGTAATGTTGTTCTTCTTGCACAGTATCAGAAACTCATTGATTGTAATGGTTGCAATTCCTGCATCTTTAATTTCTACGTTTATTGGTATTTACTTTATGGGATACACACTAAACTTAATGAGTTTATTAGGATTATCTCTTGTTGTAGGTATTCTTGTCGATGATGCGATTGTGGTTCTAGAGAACATTTATCGACATATGGAAATGGGTAAAAGCCGAATCCGTGCATCTTATGATGGAACAGCAGAAATTGGTGGAACAGTAACTTCGATTACATTAGTAATTGTGGTGGTATTCTTGCCTATTGCAATGAGTTCTGGTTTGGTTTCTAATATCATTACACAATTTTGTGTTACTGTAATTATTTCAACCTTATTCTCACTTTTAGCTTCTTTCACAATTATACCTTGGTTATCATCTCGTTATGGGAAACTAGAACATATTGAAGGAAAGAATTTATTTGGAAGAGTTATTTTAGGTTTTGAAAGTTATTTAACTCGTTTTACAAACTGGGTATCAAATTTATTAAACTGGTGTCTTGATCACTATATTAAAACCATTGCGGTAGTACTTGTATTATTCTTTGCGTCGACTGTAGGATTAGTAGGTGGAGGTTTTATTGGTGGTGAGTTTTTCGCAGCATCAGATAGTGGTGAGTTTTTAGTGCAAATCGAAATGCCAAAAGATGCTTCATTGGAGCAAACTAACTTTATGACCCAAAAGGCAGAAGCTTACTTAAAAAATGAGAAATACGTTCACAGTCAGATTACAACAGTAGGACAAACTAGTGAAGGTTTTGGAGCATCTCAAGCTACGGCTTACAAAGCAGAGATTAACGTAAAAATGATTGATCAAAAAGATCGTACTGATGACGCCTCTGTTTATGCAGCAAAAATCAAACGTAAACTTGAAAAAGTATTAGTTGGAGCCAAAGTAAAAACAGTTCCAGTAGGTATTTTAGGAACTGCGGAAGATGCTACTTTAGGATTAATTGTAACAGGACCTTCTACAGAAAGCGCCATGGCTTTTGCAAAATTAGCCGAAGCAGAATTACGTACAATTCCTGGAACAACTGAGATTAAATTAACAGTTGAGGATGGGAACCCTGAAATTAACGTTAAAGTTGATCGTGATAAAATGGCTGCATTAGGATTAACTCTTCAAACAGTTGGTTTAACCATGCAAACTGCTTTTAGCGGAAACACAGATGGTAAATATAGAGCTGGTGAATACGAGTACGATATCAACATCCGATACAATGAATTCGATAGAAAAAGTATTACTGATGTTAGTAACCTAATTTTCATTAATGCCGCTGGCCAACAAATAAAACTATCACAGTTTGCTACAATTACTGAAGGTTCGGGACCTAGTCAATTAGAGCGAAGAGATAAGTCGGCTTCGGTAACTGTAAAAGGACAAAACGTAGGAGTACCATCTGGAACCATTGTAACACAATGGCAAGCAAAGCTTGATAAATTGAAAAAACCTGCTGGAGTAAATTACATTTGGGGAGGTGATCAGGAAAACCAAAGTGAAGGTTTTGGAACATTAGGAATTGCTTTATTAGCAGCTATTATTTTAGTTTACCTTGTAATGGTTGGACTTTATGATAGTTTCGTTCACCCGTTTGTGGTATTGTTTGCAGTCCCTCTTTCGTTTATTGGTGCAATGCTGGCTTTGGCCCTAACTAATAACTCATTAAATATCTTTACGATTCTGGGTATTATTATGTTAATTGGTCTGGTGTGTAAGAACGCGATTATGCTTGTTGACTACACCAATCAGCGAAGAGCTGCTGGTGAATCAATCAGAACAGCATTAATTCAGGCAAATCACGCTCGTTTGCGTCCGATCTTGATGACAACAATTGCGATGGTATTTGGTATGTTCCCAATTGCATTGGCATCTGGAGCTGGAGCTGAATGGAAAAATGGTTTGGCATGGGTAATTATAGGAGGATTAATTTCTTCATTATTCCTAACTTTAATTATTGTTCCTGTTATCTACGAGATCATGGAAAAAATCATTCACAAATTCTCTAAAGACGAAAAGATTGATTATGAAGCAGAAATGGTTGCTGATTATGTACATACAGAACTAAGTGAAGACGGATTTAATCCAAAACATACACTTTAGATTACAAAATAATTTTAAATTAAAAAAACCTGTTCAGCTAGCTGAACAGGTTTTTTTATTTGATTTTAACAAATAAAACTATTTTATGTTAAAAAACTAACAATGAAACAAATTGAATCCTTGTTTTAAATTTTATTTAGAATAGATAAAAATAATTTGGTTGGTTTTTATTCAACAACTAAATTTGCATTATTAAAAACAATTCTAAATAATTATGAAATCCAAACTTTCAATATCTTTTTTGAGTTTCTGTTTTGCTATGTTACTAAGTACTACGACTTGGGCACAGCAAAAAGCAACTATTAAAGGGCAGGTTATTTTAACTGACAATAGTAGTGCCGACAATGTTTCGGTAGTTCTAAAAGGAACCAGAGTAGGAACAGTAACAGATGCTGAAGGGAAATATATCCTAAAGAACATTAAACCTGGAACCTATATCATAAAAGTATCGGTAATCGGACAAACTACAAAAGAAAAGAAAATAACAATTAACAGTGGTGACGAATTAATGGAAAACTTCACCATTAGTTCAAGTTCAGAAGAGCTAAGCGAAGTAGTTATCAATAGTGGTAAAAAAAATCATTATGCTCGTAAAGAAAACCAACAAGTATCAAGATTGCCACTTAAAAATCTTGAAAATCCGCAAGTGTATACAACTATTACCGGAGAAGTTTTAAAAGAACAAGTTGTAACTACTTTTGATGACGCACTAAAAAATGCTTCTGGAATCACACAATTATGGGCTTCAACAGGTCGTGCTGGAGATGGAGCTGGTTATTACTCTTTAAGAGGATTTGCAGTTCAACCAACAATGGTTAACGGATTACCTGGTTTAACAAACGGAAGTTTGGAACCGTCAAATATTGATAGAATTGAAATAATTAAAGGACCTTCAGGAACATTATTCGGAAGCAGTTTAATTTCATATGGAGGACTAATCAACACAACTACTAAGAAACCTTACAGAACTTTTGGTGGTGAAGTAAATTATACTGTTGGCAGCTACGGCCTTAATCGTACCACTGTAGATCTTAACACGCCATTAAATGACAAAAAAACATTAAACTTTAGAATCAATTCAGCTTATAACAAACAAAATAGTTTTCAAGATGCTGGTTTTAGAGAATCCTTTTTTATTGCACCTTCATTATCATATGAGGTAAATGATAGATTATCGTTTTTAGTAAACACTGAGTTTATGACCAGCGAAAGTACTAATCCGACCATGTTATTCTTAGATAGAACAAGTCCATTAAGAGTTCACAACATTGCTGAATTAAAATATGATAACAAACGTTCATATACAAGTAACGAACTTACAATGAAAACGCCTTCGTATAACTTACAAGGGCAAATGAATTATAAGATTTCTAATCAATGGACATCACAGACAGTTTTTTCAACGAGTTCAGCAAAATCAATAGGAAACTATACTTATTTGTATGAATCAACAAGCAGAAAAGCTTATGAAACAATTAAAGAAGGAATTGTTCTTGATAGATCTTTTACGGATCAAGATGCCAGAGATGTCTCTACTGACATTCAACAGAATTTTATTGGTGATTTTAAAATTGGAAAATTAAGAAACAGACTTGTAGTAGGTTTTGATTATTTCAATAGAACTGCAACAGATCATAACTCAGGTTGGTTCGGCAATGGTTCAGTATATATTGGAGATGACTTACAATCTTTCAATAACGTTATTGGCCGTCCTACAAATGGAGACACTGGTGACTTAACAAAAGCCGGATCTGACGCAATTATAGCAAATACTCCAAGAAATAATAACAAAACAAGACAAGAAGTTTACAGTGCTTATTTCTCTGACGTCATTAACTTCACTCCTGCTCTATCAGCAATGATAAGTTTACGAGCTGACCGTTTTGTAAATGGTGGTGATGTTACTACTAAAGACGACAACTACAATCAAACTTCATTTTCACCTAAATTTGGTATCGTTTACCAGCCAATAATAGACAAGGTTTCTGTTTTTGCTAATTATATGGATGGATTTTCTAATGTAGCGCCAGGACAAAATCGTAATGCAGGTATTGTTACTCCTTTAACATTTAATCCAGAACATGCTAATCAATTTGAAGTAGGAACTAAATTGAATCTTTTTAAAGATAAACTATATGCTACTTTAAGCTACTATGACATAAAAGTTACAGATAAAGTTTATGTAATAGAAACGCCATATGTGGACCCAACTGACCCAAGTGCAGTACTTCCTAATAATCAAGTTTCACATCAAGACGGTGGGCAACGTAATAAAGGTTTTGAAGCAGAACTTATTGCTAATCCGGTTAGAGGTTTAAACATCCTATTAGGCTATAGCTACAATGATGCTGTGTTGACTGCAGGTGATCCTGATTTCGTAGGCTTTAGACCAGAAAGTGCAGGGCCACAAAACTTAGCAAACCTTTGGGCTACTTATAAATTTTCTCAAGGACTCTTAAGAGGCCTTGGAGTTGGTTTTGGAGGTAATTATGTTGGAGATAACAAAATCATGAACAGAGCTACTGCAGGAACATTTACAATTCCTGAATACACAGTAATCAACTCATCTTTATTTTATACTGCGGAGAAATTTACCGTAACACTAAAATTAAATAACATTACAAACGAAGAAATTTATGATGGTTGGTCAACAATTCATCCAAAAGATCCTAGGACTTTTGCAGCAAGTTTCTCATATAGATTCTAATAAAAAACAAGGCATCTTTCTAATATTACATTAGAGAGATGCTCTTTTTAATTATACAATCATGATAACCATAGCCAGCCTTTTCGTTTTTATTTCATTTTACACCTTATACTACACATCTAAAAGAGCAGTACTATCTTATGATTTTAGTTTTCAAAAATGGATGCAAAGAAATCCAAGACAAACAAAAATCACAGGCCTATGTTTACTTCTTTTTGCCTATTTATTATGGTTGCTTACCGCCTCTTTGGGTTCAGCAACTTTATTCTTTTTTATTCAGTTAATGACAATTAGTAGCTTGGTTATCCTATTGACTCCATTAAAAGTCATTAATCTCAAAGGCGTAATTATTCTATTTGCACTATCTGGACTATTAGAATTTTACTATTACTAAACCAACTTTTTGTTAATCCAAAAAACATGCCTGCAAACCCAAAATATTTAACCCAATCCATATGGCAACGTATTGCCAAAATAACAGCTGCAATACTTGGCGGTTACTTAGTATCTATAAGCTTTCATCTCGCATTAGCTTCATGGATCAATCATGTCAATGTTATCATAACAATGGCATTTAGCGGATTTATTCTTTGGGTTGCTTTAATGATAGTTGCTTTCCTGGCAAAAAACGGATGGAAAATCTGGGGCATTTATTTATTACTAACCCTCATTTTTTGTGGTATTATATATCTTGGACAAACCTATAACCCTATTACTCGATAATTTATGAATAACAGGAACTATAATATCTATTTTCATACACACACTGTAAGTGGCATTGTAATAAGTGTTGTATTATTTATCATTTTCTTTGCTGGGTCTTTTTCGTTTTTTAGAGATGAAATCATCAATTGGGAACGAAGTGAATCTGTAGCAATAACAAAGAATATTCAACTAGATTACGATAAAGCACTAAACAATTTAGATAAGGAATATACTTTACACGGTAGAAATATTTCTATATCTAAAACAAGTGCAGAAAGAAGAGTAAATATTTACCTTGAGGGAACTAAAGATTCTTTGGCTACAGCCAAATTAAAAGAAGGCTCTTTTTTTTATTTAGACACTAAAAACTTCAAAACCCACACCTATGAAAACTCCTATTCCTTAGGTGAGTTTTTATACAGACTTCATTTCCTAGCCCAAGTTCGTTATCCTATAGGATATTATCTTTCAGGATTTGTAGCATTGTTTTTTCTATTTGCAATTGTAACTGGGGTTTTATTACATTGGAATAAAATCGTTTCCAACTTTTATATTTTTAGACCAAAAGAAAAACTAAAAACATTGTGGACTGATGCTCATACCTCTTTAGGAATGATTGGCCTGCCTTTTCAGTTTGTATATGCCGTTACAGGAGCATTCTTCATGATTAAACTGTTAATTGTTGCACCAAGTGTGATGGCACTTTATAAAGGTGATCAGGATAAATTGTACAAGGATCTAGAATATAATGATCCCGAATATAAGTTTGATAATAAAAAATTAGCCAATCCATTTAGCATTGACAAATTAGTAGCTAAAACAAAAAGCAATTGGAATGATTTTGAGATTACTCGTGTTTATATTCAAAATTACGGCGATACCAATATGCATGTTTTGGTAGAAGGCGAAATGAAGTATGACAAAAAATTCACTGGAATCGGTAAAGTAATTTATAAAGTTGCCGATGGTAGCATCGTTGCAAAAAAAGACCCAATTACAGAAACCACTTATCTCGATGGAGTAAAAAATGTTTTGTACCGAATACATTTTGGAGATTATGGAGGATATGCTCTCAAAATAGTAAGTTTTGTACTTGGCATAATTACTTGTTTTGTAATAATATCAGGAGTTATGATTTGGCTAGTAGCCAGAGATAAGAAAAATATGCCCGAAAAAAAGCGTCGTTTTAACGAAACTGTTGTACGCATCTATCTAGCAATTTGTTTAAGCATGTACCCTATAACCGCATTGGCATTTATAGCTACCAAGGTATTTCATCCTTTAGGACAATCAAACATCTATAGTGTCTACTTTATAGGTTGGTTAGTATTGACAGTGTTTTTTATCCTAAAAAAAGACAATGCATTTACAAATAAATTCAGTCTGCTTTCCGGAAGTGTTTTAGGGTTCCTTATTCCTGTTGCTAACGGAATTTGCACAGGCAATTGGTTCTGGAAAACATTTACGCAAAATCAAATCCAGCTATTCTTTATTGATGTATTTTGGATCATTCTTGCTTCAATTACATTATATATCTCATTTCATTTAAACAAAAAAGAGAAACAAGCAATATCATAAATCCATCTAAAATAAATGGACATAATTTGTGGGTTATACATTTAGAATCTAATTTTGCCTCTTGCAACAATTCTAAATTAAGATAGAACGCTATCATACTGCAAATTAACATATGGGTTTAAAAAAACAAATACGCTTTATACACAAATGGCTCGGATTAACTTCTGGGCTTATTGTCTTTATTGTAAGCATTACAGGTTGCATCTTTTGTTTCCACGATGAGATAAAAGATATTACCCGCAAAGAATGGCGTTTGGTAGAACCTCAAGACAAACCATTTGTACTACCTTCTGTTTTACAACAAAAGGCTAAAGAAATTCTACCGAATAACAAATCAAGTATGATTTCTTTTTATGGTAAAAACCGCTCTGCTATTGTTTACACGTATTCAGACACCGAAAACTTATACCTTTATTTCAATCCCTATAGTGGTGAATATCTAAAGACAGAAAACCCTGAAACTGACTTTTTCCTCATTGTCGAGCACATCCATTTGTATTTGCTCCTTCCTGATTATATAGGGAAACATATTATTGGCAGTGCAACTATTATCTTTATACTTCTTTTAATCACTGGAATCATTCAATGGTGGCCTAAACGCAAAACCGACATCAAACGTAGCTTCAGTGTAAAATGGTCAGCCAAATGGCGTCGTGTAAATTATGATTGGCATAAAACTTCTGGATTATACATTTCGATACCAATTGCAATAATTGCTATAACTGGTTTAACCTTTACATACGAATGGGTTGGCAATGGAATATACAAAACCTTCAACTTTGGCGGTGATAAGGCACTAGAAACACAAGCTCCAATAGTAGACACCACAAAATTTGAATATAATACAACTGCTGCCATAGATCGTGCTTTAGTACAGACTATGATAAAAAACCCTGAAGCCGAAATGTTTTATGTAACAACTCCACAGCAAAAAGGCGATGTCATAAATACAGGTGCATACCCTCATTCGTTACGATACGACCATCAAAGCAATTATTACTTTCATCCCTATGATGGCGAATTAATTCAGAGCGATCCTTTTGAAGAAAAGAGTTTAGGCTTACAAGTTGTTGAAATGAATTATGGAATTCATACAGGACAAATTCTAGATTTGCCAGGAAAGATAATCGCTTTTATAGCTAGTTTAATTGCAGCGTCATTACCAATAACAGGATTAATCATTTGGTACGGAAGAAATAAGAAAAGTAAATCTTCGAAAAAATAAGCACAAAAAAAAGGTTGTTCAGTCGAACAACCTTTTTTGGTTTTATAATTTAGCTTTAGTTTCTGTTTGCAAGTGCATCTTGTTTCCAGTTTTTAACAGAAGCAACGCGACTATCAGAATAATCTACTTCACTAAGATTAGATCCATTCCAGAAAAACCATTTCCCTGTTTTTTCTCCATTCGCATATAATCCTGTAGATTTTTTATTTCCATTTTCATCAAATGCAACCCAGACACCATCTAATTTACCGTCTTTAAAAAAACCTTCTTGCTGAACTTTACCATTGTCATAGTAATAAGTAGCTTTTACTTTTTGTCCAACAGCTTCTAAAACTGGTTTAGTTTCTTGTGCAACTAAAATTCCAGAGAACAATATTGCAACTAAAATCACACACTTTTTCATATCTTTAGTTATTAATGTTTTAAAATCTATAAACAAATATAACTAATACTTTACATTAAAAAAACTTTTACTTAACAATTTGGTAACATTGGAGAAAAGCTTAACATTGGAAATTGAAAGTGTGTCTAAAATCAATACCATTCAATGTATCAACACATTACAAATTAATACGATTTTTAATTCAATAATTTATCAAGAGTAACATGTAAATCTGGTGACGAAGGTCTCGGAGCATCGGCACTAACAATATTTCCCGATGGATCAATTAAGATAAATCTAGGAATTCCTGTTACCCCATAACTAACTACAAAATCAGATTCCCAATCCTTGTCAGCAAATAGTTGAACTCCACCTAAGTTTTTATCACTTACAAACTTTTTCCATTTTTCGTAATCCTTAAGTTTATCAATTGATATACTTACAAATTCGATATTTTTACCATGATACTTTTCTTCTGTTTTTTGCAAGAAAGGAATTTCGGCTCTACAAGGTGCACACCAAG
Organism: Flavobacterium sp. EDS; assembly: GCF_020991525.1. Lineage (NCBI taxonomy): Bacteria > Pseudomonadati > Bacteroidota > Flavobacteriia > Flavobacteriales > Flavobacteriaceae > Flavobacterium > Flavobacterium sp. EDS. The sequence goes on along the minus strand of NZ_JAJMOZ010000004.1, from coordinate 221,553 downwards.
TTGCCCAAAGGTCGATATAAACATATTTTCCTTTTAAATCAGAAAGTTTGGTTTTACCTCCTTTATAGTTTTCAAAATCAAAAGCTGGAGAAGCAGTACCATTCAATTTTTTCATTTTAGCCGTGCTCTCGTATGATTTTTCAGCATAAGCTTTAGACTTTTCTAATGACTTTTTTACTGACTCTTTAAATTCAGGATCAAAATCACCTTTTTCAATACTTTCCACATCGGCTTTTATCTTTGCTCCCAAAAGGTTAGCAAATTCTACAGCTTCTTTAGAAAAAGCCTCTTCTTCAAATTTTTCATCTCTTAAAGCTACCTGAGCTAAAAAATTACTTTCATTACTACCTTTTCCTTTGTAAACAATAGTCTCATCAAATTGTTTAGCGTCCATCGTTAAATTAATATCAGAACCTGGTTTTAAGTAAAGACTAGATGCCTCAGTCCCATCTGTAAATTGGTAAAATCCTTTTGGCGCATCAAATGTTGCAACAAAAGTTTCTTTTTTATCAATAGGAATCACTTGCTTAAAATTATTAGCGCCTCTAATTACAAGGGTATCGCTATTTCTATTATTGATTTTAGCAGTGAATTTAATTTTGCTTGCGTTGCCCTGTGCAAAAGTTACACCGACTGAGAATAACAGCAAAAAAGTTAATTTTTTCATATATATATAATTTGTTTAGTTGGAGTAAAAATAAACATTTAAATAAATCAAAATAAAAAATAATTAAGAAGAACAGCATTAAACATTAGAAAACTAGACTTATTTAATTTTTGTGTTTACTTTTGCAATCTAAAATTTGGATCATGTATAGAAGTCATAATTGTGGCGAATTAAACGCCTCACACATTAATACAGAAGTTACACTAGCGGGATGGGTTCAGAAATCGCGTGATAAGGGATTTATGAATTGGGTTGATTTACGCGACCGTTATGGAATTACACAACTTATTTTCGACGAAAGCCGTAGCAATAAAACCGTTTTCGAAGCAGCAAAAACACTTGGAAGAGAATTTGTAATTCAGGTAAAAGGAACAGTTATTGAGCGTGAAGCCAAAAACAAAAACATTCCAACTGGTGAGATCGAAATTTTAGTTACTGAATTAACAATTCTAAACGCAGCTTTAACTCCTCCATTTACGATAGAAGACGAAACTGATGGTGGTGAAGATATCCGAATGAAATATCGTTACCTTGACATTCGTCGTAATCCAGTAAAAAACAGCTTACTGTTCCGTCATAAAGTGGCAATGGAAGTTCGTAAATATTTATCTGATTTGGATTTCTGCGAAGTTGAAACTCCTTACCTAATAAAATCGACTCCAGAAGGAGCAAGAGATTTCGTTGTACCAAGCCGTATGAACGAAGGACAATTTTATGCTTTACCACAATCACCACAAACTTTCAAACAATTATTGATGGTTGGTGGAATGGATAAATATTTCCAGATTGTAAAATGTTTCCGTGACGAAGATTTACGTGCTGACCGTCAGCCAGAGTTTACACAAATCGATTGCGAGATGGCATTTGTTGAACAAGAAGACATTTTAAATGTTTTTGAAGGACTGACTAGACATTTACTAAAAGAAATAAAAGGCATTGAAGTAGATAAATTCCCAAGAATTACTTACGACTATGCTATGAAAACATACGGAAATGACAAACCAGACATTCGTTTCGGAATGGAGTTTGGTGAGTTAAACGAATTTGCACAACACAAAGAATTCCCAGTATTCAATGCTGCTGAATTAGTTGTTGGAATTGCAGTTCCTGGCGCAGGAAATTATACTCGTAAAGAAATCGACGGATTAATTGACTGGGTAAAGCGTCCACAAGTAGGAGCATCAGGAATGGTGTATGCTAAATGTAATGACGATGGAACATTCAAATCATCTGTAGATAAATTCTATAACCAAGAAGACTTAACTAATTGGGCAAAAGCTACAGGAGCTAAACCTGGCGATATGATTTTTGTACTTTCGGGGCCAGCTAATAAAACACGTGGTCAATTAAGTGCTTTACGTATGGAATTAGCAACTCGTTTAGGATTGCGTAAACCAGAAGAATTTGCACCGCTATGGGTAGTTGATTTTCCTTTATTAGAATTAGACGAAGAAACGGGTCGTTACCATGCAATGCACCACCCATTTACATCGCCTAAACCAGAAGATATGAAGTTATTAGAAACTGAACCTGGAAAAGTTCGTGCTAATGCTTACGATATGGTCCTAAACGGTAATGAAATTGGTGGAGGGTCTATTCGTATTCACGATAAGGCAACACAACAATTAATGTTCAAATACCTTGGATTTACTGAAGATGAGGCAAAAGCACAATTCGGATTTTTGATGGATGCATTCCAATTTGGAGCTCCACCACACGGAGGATTGGCTTTCGGATTAGACAGATTAGTAGCCATACTAGGTGGACAAGAGACAATTAGAGATTTTATCGCATTCCCTAAAAACAATTCGGGTCGTGATGTAATGATCGATGCTCCTGCTGCAATAGATGCTTTACAATTAAAGGAATTACACATCAAAATTGACGCAATATAACGAGCGAATACACTGTAAATCAATATTTTTTATAAAAAATTAACAGTTTGTTGCCTTTTGTATTATTTTATATCTTACATTTGCCTCATTATAAATTATTATTACTATTACAATGCGTACAGGTACAGTTAAATTTTTCAATGAGTCTAAAGGTTACGGGTTCATTACAGACGAAGAAACAGGAAAAGACATTTTCGTTCATGCATCAGGAATCAACGCGGAAGAATTACGCGAAGGTGACAGAGTAAGCTACGAAGAAGAAGAAGGAAGAAAAGGTAAAGTTGCTGCTAAAGTTGCAGTAATCTAAGCATAAAAATATAGCAATTTATTTTTTTTGCCACCGAATGCTTAAAAGCGTTTCGATTAATTTCGAAACGCTTTTTTTTTACCTCTATTTCTTAAAAAAATCATAAAATTTGAAATCTTATTTATAATCAATAAAAATTACACTATTACTACATTTCAAAACCTACTTAAATCATTTTTTAACTTGTGATTTACATACTTGAAAGCTATCTTTGTGACTTATTTTTAAGCAAAAAAACCCTTAAATTATGCATTCAGATCAAGTAAATTATATTCCAATTTTAATGCAGCTTATTTTGGCTGTTGGTTTTGTTGTAGGAACCATCATTATTTCTGGAAAATTAGGTCCAAAAAGAAATTCCGCAATTAAAGACAAAAACTTCGAATGTGGTGTTGAGTCTATTGGTAATGCTCGTGTTCCATTTTCTGTAAAATATTTCTTAGTTGCTATTTTATTTGTCTTATTTGACGTTGAGGTAATTTTTCTTTACCCATGGGCAGCAAACTTTAAAGAACTAGGTATTGAGGGAATGCTAAAAATGCTAGTGTTCATGTCGCTTCTTTTGGTAGGTTTTTTCTACATCATCAAGAAGAAAGCACTAGAGTGGGAATAAAAAGAGACTTTAAATTTTACAATTAAGATTTAAACACCTCAAATTAATACAATTTGATTTAAAAAAATTGATTTCAATTTTTACGATTTCAAAAATCTAAAATCAGAAATCAGAAATCTATAATAAAAAATGAGCGATTCAAAGATAAACATGGCAGCCCCGCCAGAAGGAGTCACAGGAGAAGGTTTTTTTGCTACAAAACTTAACGATGTTGTAGGTTTAGCAAGAGCCAATTCATTATGGCCTTTACCATTTGCAACTTCTTGTTGTGGTATCGAGTTCATGGCTACAATGGCTTCACATTATGACATAGCACGATTTGGTTCTGAGCGTGTGAGTTTTTCTCCTCGCCAAGCTGATATGTTATTAGTAATGGGAACAATTTCTAAAAAGATGGGGCCTATTTTACGTGAAGTTTACGAACAAATGGCTGAACCACGTTGGGTTATTGCTGTAGGTGCTTGTGCATCCTCAGGAGGTATTTTTGACACGTATTCAGTTCTTCAAGGAATTGACAAAATAATACCAGTAGATGTTTACGTTCCTGGTTGCCCACCTAGACCAGAACAGATTCTTGATGGCGTATTAAAACTACAAGAATTAGTAAAGAGCGAGTCTGTAAGAAGACGTAGCTCTCCTGAATACCAAGAATTATTGGCTTCATATAACATTCAATAAATAAAATGGCTTTAGAGACAATAGAAATTCAAGATAAATTAATTGAAACATTTGGAGAAGATGTATTCAATTTCAATCAAGATAGAGACATTTTTTCATTAGAAGTTGCTTCTGATAAAATAACGGCTGTAATCCTTTTTTTGAAAAACGACCCAATATTGCGTTTTCAATTTTTAACTGATTTATGTGGTGTACACTACCCAGACAATGAAGTTGACCGCCAATTTGCAATAGTATATCACTTGCACAACTGGTATGAAAACAAAAGAATTAAAATAAAAGCTTTTATCAATGGCGAAAAACCAGAGATAAAAACAATATCTAATATCTTCTTAAGTTCAAACTGGATGGAAAGAGAGACCTATGATTTTTACGGTGTAAACTTCATTGGACATCCACAATTGAAACGTATTTTGAATATGGATGAGATGATATCATTTCCGATGCGTAAAGAATTCCCTATGGAAGACAGCGGAAGAACAGATAAAGACGATAGGTTCTTTGGAAGAACAATCACAAATTGCTAAGACAAAATCATATAATTTTTCACATTAAATAAATGTCAGAACTATTATTATCACCAGAGCATCGCTATGCTAAAATAATTGAACAGAAACTAAACGACGATGGTAGTGAACTTTCTGTTCTGAATCTTGGACCAACACACCCAGCTACACACGGTATTTTTCAAAATGTCTTGTTAATGGACGGTGAAAAAATTATCGATGCTGAGCCAACTATTGGTTACATCCACAGAGCTTTCGAAAAAATTGCCGAAAATCGTCCATTTTATCAAATTACACCTCTTACAGACCGAATGAACTATTGCTCCTCTCCTATCAACAATATGGGATGGTGGATGACTCTAGAAAAGCTTTTGGATATTGAAGTACCTAAACGTGTTCAATACTTAAGAGTAATCGTTATGGAATTGGCTAGAATTACGGATCATATTATCTGTAATTCAATTCTTGGTGTAGATACAGGTGCCTACACAGGTTTCCTTTATGTATTTCAATTTAGAGAAAAGGTATATGAAATATACGAAGAAATTTGTGGTGCTCGTTTAACCACAAATATGGGAAGAATTGGTGGTTTTGAAAGAGATTGGTCTCCAGAAGCTTTCAGAAAACTAGATGTCTTCTTAGAAGAATTTCCAGTTGCTTGGAAAGAATTCGAAAACTTATTCGAAAGAAACAGAATTTTCATCGACAGAACAGTTAATGTTGGACCTATATCTGCCGAACAAGCAATGGCTTACGGATTTACAGGACCAAACTTACGTGCTAGTGGTGTCGATTATGATGTGCGTGTTGCACAACCATATTCATCTTATGAAGATTTTGATTTTATAGTTCCTGTTGGAAAATCAGGAGATACATACGATCGTTTCTGCGTTCGTAATGCTGAAGTTTGGGAAAGTTTAAGCATCATCCGTCAAGCATTAGAAAAAATGCCAGAAGGAAATGTATACCATGCCGAAGTTCCAGATTACTACCTTCCTCCAAAAGAAGATGTATACACCAACATGGAATCACTAATATATCACTTTAAGATTGTTATGGGAGAAGTTCCTGTACCAGTTGCAGAAATATACCATCCTGTTGAAGGTGGAAATGGTGAATTAGGTTTTTACCTAGTTACCGACGGAAGTAGAACTCCATACAGATTACACTTCAGAAGACCTTGTTTTATATATTACCAAGCGTTTCCTGAAATGATTAAAGGAGCAATGCTATCAGATGCCATTGTAATATTATCAAGTTTAAATGTTATCGCTGGAGAGTTAGATGCTTAAAAGATTTCAGATTGTAGAATAACGATTTTTGATTTCAGATTTAAAATAAAATGGAAAGAACACATTACAAACAAGAAATAAACATGACCGAAGCATTGATGAACCGCATCAATGAACTAATCAGTCATTATCCTGAAGACAAAAGGAAATCGGCTTTATTGCCTGTTTTACACGAAGTACAAGATGCCCATGAAAATTGGCTGAGCATTGAACTTCAGGACAAGGTTGCCGAAATCTTACATATAAAACCAATTGAGGTTTATGAGGTAGTAACTTTTTACACCATGTACAACCAAAAGCCAATGGGTAAATACATGTTTGAATTTTGCCAAACTTCTTGTTGTTGTTTAAGTGGTGCCGAAAATTTAATGGATTATACATCTGAAAAATTGGGTATCAAAATGGGAGAAACTACTCCTGATGGTATGTTCAGCATTGCTGGTGTAGAATGTCTAGGTGCTTGTGGATACGCTCCAATGATGCAGTTAGGTGATTTCTACAAAGAAAAACTTACCGAAGAAAAAATTGATCAGTTAATCGCTGATTGCAAGGACAATAAAATAATATTACACGATAAATAATTATGTCACAAAAAATATTATTAGATAAAATCAATATTCCTGGTATTAAAACCTACGAAGTGTACCGCAAAAATGGTGGTTATGCTTCTGTAGAAAAAGCTTTAAAAACGCTTACACCAGACGAAGTTGTAGAAGAAGTAAAAAAATCAGGTCTTCGTGGTCGTGGTGGTGCAGGTTTCCCAGCAGGAATGAAGTGGAGTTTTATTGATAAAAAATCAGGAAAACCAAGACATTTAGTTTGCAACGCCGACGAATCTGAGCCAGGTACATTCAAGGATCGTTATTTGATGGAATACATTCCACACTTATTGATTGAAGGAATGATTACTTCAAGTTTTGCCTTAGGCGCTAACCTGTCATATATCTATATTCGTGGAGAATATATGTGGGTTTTCAAAATATTAGAAAGAGCCATTGCCGAAGCGAAAGCTGCTGGATTTTTGGGAAAAAACATATTAGGATCAGGATATGATCTAGAACTACACGTTCACTGTGGAGCTGGTGCTTATATTTGTGGAGAAGAAACTGCACTTATTGAGTCACTAGAAGGAAAAAGAGGAAATCCGCGTATTAAACCGCCATTCCCTGCTGTTTCTGGACTTTGGGCTAATCCTACCGTAGTAAACAATGTTGAAACTATTGCCACTGTGCCATGGATTATCAACAACTCTGGAGACGATTATGCCAAAATTGGTGTAGGTCGTTCTACTGGAACTAAATTAATCTCAGCTTCTGGACACGTTAAAAACCCTGGAGTTTATGAAATTGAACTAGGTTTAAGCGTTGATGAATTCATGAATTCAGATGAGTACCTAGGCGGAATGTCTTCTAGCAGACCTTTAAAAGCGTTTGTACCAGGGGGGTCTTCTGTGCCAATTTTACCAGCCGAATTAATTTTTAAAACTGCAAATGGTGAAGATCGTTTAATGACTTACGAATCTTTAAGTGATGGTGGTTTTGCTACTGGATCGATGCTAGGTTCTGGAGGATTTATTGTTTACAACGATACTGCTTGTATTGTAAGAAATACATGGAACTTTGCACGTTTTTACCACCACGAATCTTGCGGACAATGTACTCCTTGCCGTGAAGGAACAGGATGGTTAGAAAAAATATTATGGAGAATCGAAAACGGTCAAGGCCGTGAAGAGGATATCGAATTATTATGGAGCATTCAGAGTAAAATCGAAGGAAACACGATTTGCCCACTTGGAGATGCTGCATCTTGGCCTGTAGCAGCAGCAATTCGCCATTTTAGAGATGAATTTGAATACCACGTTCGTTTCCCAGAAAAGATAAAAAATAGAGAGCATTTTGTTGCTGAGCCTTTTTCACAAGTGAAACATTTGGTAGGCGGTAAAGTAATCGTATAAATACAGTTTTCAAATTACAGAAAACAAAACATTAAGATTAAAGTATTCAAACAACTTGAAACTTTAAACCTGAAACAAAATTTGATTATGAAAGTAACCATAGACGGTCAAAGTATAGACGTAGAGCCAGGAACAACAATCCTACAGGCTGCACGTATGATTGGTGGAGATTTAGTTCCGCCAGCCATGTGCTATTACTCAAAATTAAAAGGTAGCGGAGGAAAATGCCGTTGTTGTTTAGTTGAAGTATCGAAAGGTAGTGAAGCTGATCCAAGACCAATGCCAAAATTAATGGCATCTTGTGTAACAGGATGTATGGATGGTATGGAAGTAAACAGCAAATCTTCTGATAGAGTAACTGAAGCACGTAAATCAGTAACAGAATTTTTATTGATTAACCACCCTTTAGATTGCCCTATTTGTGATCAGGCGGGTGAATGTGACCTTCAAAACTTAAGCTTTGAGCACGGAAATCCAAAGTCCCGTTTTATCGAAGAGAAAAGAACTTTTGAACCAGAAGATATCGGTCCGCATATTCAGTTACATATGAACCGTTGCATCTTATGTCAGAGATGCGTACAAGTAGCAGATCAATTAACAGATAATAGAGTTCATGGTGTATTAGATCGTGGTGACCACGCTAATATTTCAACTGGTATCTCTAAAGCAATCGACAATGAGTTTTCTGGAAATATGATTGATGTATGTCCAGTTGGAGCTTTAACTGATAAAACATTCCGATTTAAATCGAGAGTTTGGTTTAATAAGCCTTTTAACGCTCACAGAGAATGTACTACGCCTGGATGTTGCGGAAAAACAACTGTATGGATGTTTGGAGGCGAAATACAACGTGTTACTGGCCGTAAAGACATATACCATGAAGTTGAAGAGTTTATTTGTAACAGTTGTCGTTTTGACCACAAAAACGTTGCAGATTGGACTATTGAAGGGCCAAGAGAATTTGAAAAAGATTCGGTTATCAATCAAAACAACTACACTCGTAAATTAGAAAAAGTTGAAATCGCTACTGAAGATATTATTCTTTTAGGTAGAGAACAAGACCGTAAAAAAATTAGTATGGCACAAATTCCATTAACCAATAACGACAAAATATCTTAGAAATGGATAGTACATTTATTATAGAAAAAAGTGTTGTAATTCTTGTGGTATTTGCTGTAACCATGCTTATGGCGATGTATTCTACTTGGGCTGAACGTAAAGTTGCTGCTTATTTACAAGACCGTGTTGGTCCTAACCGTGCTGGTTGGGGCGGATTATTACAACCACTTGCGGATGGAATGAAGTTATTCTCTAAAGAAGAGTTTTTCCCGAATACTCCAAATAAATTTTTATTTGTTATAGGTCCAGCAATCGCAATGAGTACTGCTTTAATGACAAGTGCTGTTATTCCTTGGGGAGACAAATTACACTTGTTTGGAAGAGATATTTTATTACAAGCTACTGATATTAACATTGGTTTATTATACTTCTTTGGTGTTGTTTCTGTTGGAGTTTATGGTATCATGATTGGTGGATGGGCATCTAACAGTAAATTCTCTTTAATGGGAGCTGTTCGTGCTGCTTCGCAAATGGTTTCATATGAAGTTGCAATGGGGTTATCTATGATCGCATTGTTAATGATGACTGGAACCCTAAGTTTGAGAGAAATCTCTATGCAACAAGAGGGAATGAACTGGAACGTATTTTACCAACCTTTATCTTTCTTGATTTTCCTTATCTGTTCTTTTGCTGAAACTAACAGAACTCCTTTTGATTTAGCGGAGTGTGAAAATGAATTAATTGGTGGATACCATATGGAATATTCGTCGATGAAAATGGGATTCTATTTATTTGCTGAATATGCGAATATGTTTATCTCTGCTACTATAATCTCAGTATTGTTCTTTGGAGGATATAACTATCCTGGAATGGAATGGATGGTAGAGAATGCAGGAGTTAATCCGGCAAACGTTTTAGGAATGGTTGTTTTATTTGCTAAAATATGCTTTTTCATATTTTTCTATATGTGGGTTCGTTGGACTGTTCCAAGATTCAGATATGACCAATTGATGCATTTAGGATGGAAGATATTAATTCCGCTTTCTATCATCAATATTATGATTACAGGTGTTGTAATGTTAAGAGGTGAAATTGCAGCTTATTTAGGGTTTTAATAAACGAAAACTCCTAGCCCTGATAGAAGTGAAAATCCTTTGGTGTTTTGCTACCAAAACAGTAAAGATTGCAACGAATAGCAGGATTAGCTTCAGATAAAAAATAAAAGAAATAAATTTTTGAATTTGGTTTTGGAATCAAAATCGTAAATGATAAATTAAAATGTCAATAGAAACTATATCATTATCGGGTAGAAAAAAGGTAGTCTCAAATAAAGAGATGACTTTTATTGAGCGATTGTATCTTGTAGCGATTGCTAAAGGATTGTTCATTACAATCAAACATATGTTCAAACGTAAACCTACAATTCATTACCCAGAACAAGTTCGTGAGCGTAGTGATGTTTACCGCGGACAGCATATGCTAAAACGTGATGAGCAAGGTCGCGAAAACTGTACTGCTTGTGGATTATGTGCTTTATCTTGCCCTGCTGAGGCTATCACTATGAAAGCTGAAGAGCGCAAACCAGATGAAAAACATTTGTACAGAGAAGAAAAATATGCTTCGATATATGAGATTAATATGTTGCGTTGTATTTTTTGTGGATTGTGTGAAGAGGCTTGTCCTAAAGATGCAATTTACCTAACTACTTCAAAAGTATTGGTTCCTTCTAGCTATAACAGAGAAGATTTTATTTTTGGAAAAGACAAATTAGTGATGCCATTAGAAATGGCTATGAAAAACGCACAACTTAAAAACGCTAATTAATGATACATATACCTGATTTTGCTAATGCAAATGCAATACAAATTACTTTTTGTATTTTAGCTTTCATAACAGTGATTACCGCATTCTTAACGATTTTTAGTCGTACACCTATTCATAGCGCTATTTATTTAGTGATTTGCTTTTTCTCGATTGCGGGTCATTACTTACTATTAAATGCTCAGTTTCTAGCAATAGTTCACATTATAGTCTATTCTGGAGCCATAATGATCTTATTCCTGTTTACGATAATGTTGATGAACCTGAACGAGAAAAACGAAGTACATAAACCTCGAATTACACGTTTGGGAGCAATAGTTTCTTTCTGTTTAATTTGTGTTGTATTAATTGCAATATTTATTAATTCAAAACCAATTGTTGGAGAATACGACTCGACAGGAGAAGATTTCCAATCGATTAAAGTATTGGGTAAAATACTATTGAACGAATATATGGTTCCTTTTGAATTTGCTTCTATTTTACTTTTAGTTGCTATGATTGGAGCTGTGTTATTGTCTAAAAAAGAAAAATCGAAAAATAATGAATAATATTTTAAATCAAATAGGTATCGAAAACTACATATTTTTAAGTGTAGTCCTTTTTTGTGTAGGTATATTTGGTGTTTTATACAGACGTAATGCGATTATCGTTTTCATGTCTATTGAAATCATGCTTAATGCAGTAAACTTATTATTTGTCGCTTTCTCTACTTATCACCAAGATGCACAAGGACAAGTATTCGTATTTTTCTCGATGGCAGTTGCTGCAGCTGAAGTAGCAGTTGGATTGGCAATTTTAGTATCGATATTTAGAAACATACATTCAATTAGTATCGATAATTTAAAAAATTTAAAAGGATAAATGGCAATGGATACCAATTTAGCTTTAGTTTTAGTATTAGCTCCTTTTTTAGGATTTTTAATCAATGTTTTCTTTGGAAAAAGTTTAGGAAAGACAGTTTCTGGGGCTATAGGAACTCTTTCTGTAGTTGTTTCATTTGCTGTGTCTATTTATTTTTTCCTTCAAATAAATCAAACTCAACAACCTATCAGCATTTCTTTATTTGAATGGATTCAGATAAGTAATTTTAAAGTTGATTTAGGTTTCTTATTAGATCAATTGTCATTGCTTTGGTTACTTTTTGTAACTGGTATTGGTTCTTTGATTCACCTATACTCTATCAGCTATATGCATGATGATGAAAAAATGCACCAGTTTTTTGCTTACTTAAACCTGTTTGTATTTTTCATGATTACGCTTGTTGTTGGAAGTAACTTATTAGTATTATTTATTGGTTGGGAAGGTGTAGGACTTTGTTCTTACTTACTAATCGGTTTCTGGTATAAAAACCAAGACTATAATGATGCTGCAAAAAAGGCTTTCATCATGAACAGAATTGGAGATTTAGGATTACTAGTTGGTATTTTTATCATCGGTTCTATGTTCTCTACTTTAGATTATGCAACTTTAAAAACTGCAATCGCTAGTGCTACAGATTTAAACATCTATATGCTTTCTGCAGCAGCATTCTGTTTGTTTATTGGTGCTTGTGGAAAATCGGCTCAAATCCCATTATATACATGGTTGCCTGATGCGATGGCTGGACCAACTCCAGTTTCTGCATTAATTCACGCGGCTACGATGGTAACAGCTGGTATCTTTATGATTACCCGATTAAACTTTGTTTTTGATTTAACTCCAGATGTGCAAAGCTTAATTGCTGTTATTGGAGCAATAACTTCATTAGTTGCTGCAACAATCGGTTTGGTTCAAAATGATATTAAAAAAGTATTGGCTTACTCTACTGTTTCGCAATTAGGATTAATGTTCTTAGCATTAGGATTAGGTGCTTACGAAGTAGCCGTTTTTCACGTTATAACACACGCTTTCTTTAAAGCTTGTTTATTCTTGGGTTCTGGTTCTGTAATTCACGCTTTACACGGTGAACAAGATATGCGTAAAATGGGTGGATTGCGTAAAGCAATGCCAATTACTTTTATTACAATGCTTGTTTCATCATTGGCAATATCGGGAGTTCCATTGTTTTCTGGATTCTTCTCTAAAGATGAAATATTACTGACTGCATTTGATAAAAGCATTCCACTTTATGTTATTGCATCAGTTGCATCTATCATGACTGCTTTTTATATGTTTAGATTAATGTTCTTAACTTTCTTTAAAGATTTTAGAGGAACAGAGCACCAAAAAAGTCATTTACATGAAAGTCCTGCTTTGATTACTTTTCCACTAATCATTTTAGCAATCTTAGCTACTTTTGGTGGATTGATAAGCTTGCCTGGAAATAGCTGGTTGAATACTTATTTAGCACCTCTTTTTACAAAAGTAGCTGGCGAAGCTCATCATTTAGGAACTACTGAATACACTTTAATGGGTGTTGCAGTTCTTGGTGGTTTAGTTGGAATTTTTATTGCCTACTTAAAATACATCAAACAAAATAATGTTCCTGGTGAAGATGAGTCTATAACTGGAGTTACAAAAGTATTATACAACAAATATTATGTTGATGAACTTTATGACTTTCTATTTGTACGCTCTATTAATGGATTATCTAAATTCTTTAGAGATTATGTTGAAACAAGTTTATCAGCACTTGTTTTCGGATTAGGAAAAGTAACCAATGAGATAAGTTATCAAGGTAGAAGATTACAGAATGGAAGTATCGGATTGTATTTATTCGCTTTTGTTTTGGGTATGTGTGCCATTGTTTCTTATATATTTTTAGCTTAATAATTTAATAACTATGAACGTTTCTCTTATATTAATTATACTTTTAATTGGTGCATTTGTCACTTATTTTGTGGGTGATAAACTAGCTTCAAAAGTAGCCCTGTTCTTTAGTTTGGCCGCTTTAGGTTGTTCGATTGTTTTATTAAATCATTATAATCTTGGCGAAAGCATTGATTATATTAGCCAATGGATTATTCAGCCTAAAATTTCATTTGTATTAAATGCAGATGGATTGGCTATTGCAATGTTATTATTAACAACTGCGTTAACACCAATAATCATACTCTCTTCTTTTGGTAATTCATATCCAAATGCAAAAGGATTCTATGCCTTAATCTTATTCATGGCATTTGCAATGGTGGGGACTTTCCTAGCAGCAGATGGTTTGTTATATTATATTTTCTGGGAATTATCATTAATCCCTATTTATTTCATTGCCTTAATTTGGGGTAATGGTGATACTGAAGAACGCAGAAAAGCGGTAGTTAAATTCTTTATCTACACTCTTGCTGGTTCATTATTTATGCTTGTGGCATTTGTTTATTTATATACAAAAGCAGGTAGCTTCTTATTGACTGATTTATATGAACTGGATTTAACTGCAACTGAGCAACTTTGGATTTTCTTAGCTTTCTTCTTAGCATATGCTATTAAGATTCCACTTATTCCATTTCATACTTGGCAAGCAAGTGTGTACCAAAAAGCACCTACTGCAGGAACTATGCTTTTATCTGGTATCATGCTTAAAATGGGACTATACAGCATCATTCGTTGGCAATTGCCAATTGCTCCACTTCCTGCAAAAGAATACATGTCTATATTCATCGGATTAGGTATTGCTGGAGTAATATATGGATCGATTGTAGCATTAAGACAAAAAGACTTAAAAAAATTACTTGCATATTCTTCATTAGCACACGTTGGGCTAATTGCTGCAGGTACTTATACATTAACTGCTGATGGTTTAAGCGGATCTGTTTTACAAATGATTGCTCACGGTTTTGTAGTCGTTGGTTTATTCTTAGCTGCCGAAATCATTTTTAGAAGATACGAAACTAGAGTTATTTCTGAAATGGGTGGAATTCGTTACCAATCGCCTAAGTTCACTTCGATGTTCTTAATTTTGGTATTGGCATCGGTAGCACTACCATCTACATTTAACTTCGTTGGAGAATTCACAGTATTATATAGCCTTTCTCAAATTAATATTTGGTTTGCCGTTTTAGGTGGAACAACAATTATATTAGGAGCTTACTATATGCTTAAAATGTTCCAACATGCAATGTTAGGCGAAACAAATACGAAACCTTTTGCTGATGTATCTATCTCTGAAGGAATTTCACTTGTAGCAATTATAGCTGTATTATTCTTTTTTGGATTATATCCAAAACCAATTACAGATTTGATTACTCCAAGTTTAGATATAATTTTAAAAGTTATACATAGAAATTAAATTTTTAGAATAAAGTGTAATTATTTTTGACTTCAGTTTATCTGATTCTTAAAAACTTACACTGCTAAAGAATAAATAACATATTTTTAAATAAATAAATTAGGGCATCATTAGTTTTAGATTTCCTATATCAAAAAAACAAAAATGAATACATTAATAGCTATCATAGGATTGGGTGTTTTTTGCCTACTGTTTGAAATTCTTAATTTAAGAAAAGCCATTATACCAGTAACTATAATTGGTTTATTAGGCGTTTTGGCAATAAACTATTCAGAATTTGGTTTAACTGAAAGTTACTACAATAACATGATTTCGGTGAGTAAATACTCTACGTCGTTTTCATCTTTGTTTATTGTTTTAACGATTTTCTTAGTGGCTTTAAGTCATAACTTCTACGAAGATCACCAAACGAAGATATCTGATTTTGTATCTATCAAAATATTCTTATTGGCAGGAGCTGTAGCAATGGTTTCTTTTGGAAACTTAGCTATGTTCTTTTTAGGAATCGAAGTATTATCTATTGCTCTATACGTTTTAGCAGCAAGTGACAGAATGAAAATAAAAAGTAATGAAGCTGGAATGAAATATTTCTTAATGGGTTCATTTGCATCTGGAATTATCTTATTCGGAATCTGTTTGATTTACGGAGCTATGGGAAGTTTTGATGTAATTGAAATTAGTGAATTATCTCAATCTGCTGAATTGCCTATTTGGTTTCCAATTGGTATTGTTTTACTAACTGTTGGTATGTTGTTTAAAGTTGCTGCTGTTCCATTTCACTTTTGGGCTCCAGACGTTTACGAAGGTTCTCCTGCACTAACAACTGCTTTAATGAGCACTTTGGCTAAAGTTGTTGCTATTGCTACTTTATACAAACTATTAACGATACTAAATGCTGAGCTTTCTGAAAGTTATGTTATCGTGATTGTAATCGTTTCAATGTTGTCTATGACAGTTGGTAACATTATGGCATTGCGTCAAGTTAACGTAAAACGTATGCTTGCCTATTCAGGTATTTCGCATGCAGGTTTCATGTTAATGACATTATTAACCTTAGCTACATCAGCAGGAACTCTTTTATATTACACAACTGCTTATGCATTAGCTGGAATAGCAGCTTTTAGCGTAATATTATATGTTTGCAAAAACCAAGATAACGAGGATATCACAAATTTCCATGGTTTAGGAAAAACGAATCCATTATTAGCAGCAATCCTTACGGCTTCGCTTTTATCTATGGCTGGTATTCCAATTTTTGCAGGATTCTTTGCTAAGTTATTCTTGTTCAATCAAGCATTACAAGCAGGATACCTAGCATTAGTAATTGTTGCAGTAATTAACTCTATCATAAGTGTTGGTTATTATTTCAAATTAATATTAGCAATGTACACTAAAGAGCCTAACGAAGCTCGTACTGGAACTCCAGTTGTTATATATGCAGTTGCAATAATTTCGATCGTATTAAACATCATTATTGGATTATTCCCTTCATTAGTATTAGATCTTTTGAACTAGATAATATCATAGAAAAATACAAGCCATCAAGTTTTAAACTTGGTGGCTTTTTTATTTAGACCATTTATTAAAATATGAATTTTAGTTATTTTTCTTAAATGAACTTAAATGATTTACATGATTTCATATTTTATAGTCAACTTTAATAGCATAGTTTTTTTTAAGACTATACAGAATGAATTGCCTCCTGCTTTAGCTGGAGGTTAAATGAATTGATAATAAATCTGGCTTTAGCCAAAAGAATACTGAGATTTGGCTAAAGCCAATACTAGACTTACCTAATATTCCTCCAGCTAAAGCTGGAGGCAACGCATAAATAAAATGTATTCAGTAAATTTTCTCGCAAAGAGGCCAAGGCGCAAAGTTTATATCTAAATTGCTTAGTGGCTTTGTTACTTAGCGTGACAAACATTCAGTATAGCATTAAAGGGGACTTTCCTAACTTAACAGCATTTTGATTTGATTGAAATCAATTGAAAATTAAAATCATCAATTTTGAAATATTAATAATCTTCCAAACTATTATGCCTTGCAACTTTATAAAACTACATTTTATTTAAAACCCCCAACCATTTCAGAAGCCTCTTGGCATAAAAGAGGAATAATTCAAGTGTTAAAATATTTATAGGGATTAGAGCAAATATCAAAATATGCGTTATATTTGGTACGTTTTAAAATCTAAATCTATTATGGCTTTCAACTCAAACAATCCGTTTTTAAGTAATAAACGTTTTTCTCCAACTTCGGTTGCAGCAAAAAGTGAGAATCCTCATCAGGCAACAATTATCGATTATGGTAATGAAATGACACTATCTGGTACTATCAATAAAACTCTTATTTTATTTTTATTGCTTACAGCTACTGCAATGATAACTTGGTGGATGTCTTTTAACGGAATCAACCCTATGCTTCCTACAATTGGTGGAGCAATCATTGGATTAATTTTAGTTGTTGTTGCAGCATTCAAACCGCAACTTTCTCCTTACTTAGCTCCAGGCTATGCTTTGTTTGAAGGTTTATTTATTGGTGGAATATCTGCAATCTTTGAAGCAATGTATCCAGGAATCGTAATACAAGCTGTTGGTGCAACATTCGTAACATTCATGGTTTGTTTAGGTTTATATAAATACAAAATTGTAAAAGTAACTGAGCAATTCAAATCGGTTGTTATGGCAGCTACCTTGGCAATTGCAACTTATTACCTAATCTCTTGGTTAGTTTCAATGTTTACAAGCTTTACTCCTGTTCATCATGGTAGCTCTATGATGAGTATTGGTATTAGTGTTTTTGTAATCGTTATTGCTGCTTTAAACCTGTTCTTGGATTTTGATAGAATAGAAGAAGGTGTTAAAGAAAAAATGCCAAAGTTTATGGAATGGTACGGTGCAATGGGATTAATGATTACTCTTGTTTGGCTGTATATTGAATTCTTAAGATTGCTATCTAAACTAAATAGTAGAGACTAATCGTTTCAAATAATTATATACAAAAAGCCTTTTTGAAAATCAAAAAGGCTTTTTTATTAGGCTGCTTTTTCAAAAGCAATAAAATGTGTCAACTTTCCTTTTAAGTTAAAAACTGGAAATGCATTTATTGTACAGAAATAGGTCTCCCCATTTTTCTTATAATTCAAAATAGTCTTTTCGAAAATTTCATGAGATTTTATAGCTAATCTAATTTCCTCTCTAACAACGGAAGAAGTTTCAGGTCCTTGAAACATTTTTGGCGATTTACCCACAACTTCATCTTCTCTATAACCTGTCATATTAAAAATACGATTGGAAGCAAAAACAATCTTCAACTTCAAATCTGTAACTACTACAACTTCCTCTTTCAATCTTTCTAAAACATTAAATTCGGAATCATCCCAGTGAAATCTATTTGCAATATAAAGTACCTTTTGCCAATCTGAATAATTACTTTTTAAATCATTTAAAGACACATGATGAAAATCCCATGAAATCACTGGGACAACATTGCAATTCATCTCTTGATGATATTTTGCAATTGCGGCATCGTAAGCATCTAAATCATACATAAATTAAAATTTTATTCAAAGATAAATTGAAAACAGCACTAATCATGATACTTATTACTCATTTAACGCATGTTTAAGCAATTTAAAAGCTAAACTTAAGCTAAACAACGATAGCTTACTTAACTTCAATATTAAGACTGCTTAATAAAATCCCTAATAACAGAGCAGATTATAATCCTGCTTTCAAAGCTTGATCAAACGAAAACCCATTAACAACACACTTTGGTAAATGCTCTCTGAGCTGTCTTAATTCTTTTTGGTTGGCTTTGATGTTTAAATGCTTAAGTTTTTTGAGTTTCGGTAGGTTTGCTATTGTTCTCTTGAGCTTTATAGCATTCGTTACTGCTAAGTCTAAAGTTACAATGGGGATGTCCTCGTTTAAAAAATCTAATTCAGGTAGATTTTTATTGTCAGAAAGGGAGAGTATTCGTAGTTCACTCAAGCTCTCAATAAATTGGAGGTCGATATGATTTGTACAATTACGCAGAGATAGAATTTTGATTTTTTTGAGTAATTCAATATTGTCTATGCACTCTAGCTTAGGTGTATGGCTTATATCTAGCGCTTCAAAAAGCAAGTTGTTTGGCAAGATAATTTTCTGGGCTTTTCTTGCAATGTGTATTTCTAGTTTTATTAGTTTTTTGTTTAGCGCTGAGAAATCCAAAACACTACTGCTATCCTGGGAAATAGAAAGTCCACTGTAAATGTCGCTTATTCCGGCTCTCTTTATTTGATTCTCAAAACACCCTCCAGAAAAAATATTTTCACCAGAGCTCTCAATATATTTTCTTTTAATTATCAATCCAAGTGAATCTATCTCATTGATGGATAAGTTTTCACTTAAGAAAACATCTTCAATTTCACTGAGGCTCTGAATTTCAGGAATGTCGCTAAGCCAAACTTCTGTTTCATCAACACCAAACCCTACAGGGGCACTCCGTAACTTCTCAAATAAATATTCAGTATTCATAATTTACTTTTAAATTAAAAAAAGTGATTTTTTTATGTTTTTTTTAAATAACAAAAACAATATCACAACCATCCCAAATTTAAGCAATTGCTTCAACTCGAAGATAAATCTAAAAGCCAAGTAATTATAACCATATTGAGCATTTAACACCTCTTTTTAAATCATTTAAAACTCAAACTTAAGCTGTACAACAATCGCTTTTTTTACTTCAGTATTAAGATTGCTTAATGAAATCCCTAATAAACGAACTGAATCTTTCATTCGTTCCTGATACAACAACTCTTTTACAGTTTCAAGAATCAAGTTTTTATCGGCTATGAAATAAGGGAGTGTTTTACTTCGAGTTTGTTGCGTAAAGTCGCTGTACTTTATTTTAAGAGTAACCGTTTTACCAGAAATCTTATGCTTCTGTAAACGTCGCTCTAAAGAAATTGCGATTCGTTCGAGTTGCTCCAACATGAATATTTCCGAAGAAAGGTTAACATCAAAAGTATGTTCTGCTGCCACCGACTTTGTTATTCTATTAGATTTCACCTCACTATTATGAACTCCACGCACAACATGATAATAAAAAGTCCCCGATTTTCCGAAATGTTTTTCTAAAAATTCTAAGCTTTTACTCTTTAAATCAGTCCCTGTAAAAACACCAAGTTGGTACATTTTTTCGGTAGTTACCTTCCCCACTCCATAAAACTTTCTAATTGGTAATTCTTCCAAAAAAGCAATCATCTCATCTGGATTTACCGTTTTTTGACCATTGGGCTTGTTGTAATCACTGGCAATTTTAGCTACAAATTTATTTACCGAAATTCCTGCTGAAGCTGTTAATCCAACTTCATTAAAAATTCGCAATCTAATTTCTTCAGCCAATAAACTCGCACTTGGATTTCCTTTTTTGTTAATTGTAACATCAAGATAAGCTTCGTCAAGCGAAAGTGGCTCAACTAAATCGGTATATTCATGAAAAATTTTATGAATTTTATTTGATATCTCTTTATATCGATCAAATCGTGGACGAACAAAGATAAGCTGTGGACAATTACGCTTAGCCTGCATACCACTTATTGCACTTCGAACACCAAATTTACGAGCCTCATAACTTGCTGCCGCCACAACACCACGATTCTCAGAACCGCCCACAGCAATAGGTTTCCCACGCAAATCTGGATTATCCATTTGCTCTACCGAGGCATAAAATGCATCCATATCAATATGGATAATTTTTCGATATGTAGGTACATCAGACATAGTACAAATTTAGATAGGAAACCAACAATAGAGAATAAAAAAGACATAAATATTTTTACTCATAAGTTAAATTTTTCATGCAAAACAGGCAGTAATAGATTTTGAAGATAATAACAAACATTAACAAGTGAATAAGCAAAAACCAAATGATTTTCTCCTATTTTTGTAAGTACATTACAAAACATTAAAATGAGAACATTCGTTATTGGAGACATACACGGTGGCTTAATTGCTTTGAAACAAGTACTCGAAAGGGCCTCTGTAACAAACAAAGACACCTTAATTTTCTTGGGTGATTATGTTGATGGTTGGAGTCAATCTCCTCAAGTAATTGATTTTTTAATTGAATTAAAACAAAACCAAAATTGTATTTGCATCCGAGGTAATCATGATGATTTACTTCAACAATGGATGAGAGACGGCAGAGACAATGAGTTATGGCATCATCATGGTGGTGAATCAACTGTTCTCGCTTACGAATCGATTAGTGATACACACAAACAGATACACGTTGCTTTTCTTGAGTCATTACAAGGTTATTATCTAGATTCAGAAAATAGATTATTTATTCATGCAGGTTTTACTAACTTAAGAGGTGTAACTTACGAATATTCATTTGAATCTTTTTTTTGGGATAGAACGCTGTGGGAAACTGCTATGGCATTAGATCCAAATATGGAAACAGATTCACTACTCTATCCAAAAAGATTAAAACTTTATAAAGAAATTTTTATTGGACACACCCCAGTTACAAGAATTCACGAAACTGTTCCTATACAAAAAGCCAATGTTTGGAATGTTGATACTGGTGCTGCATTTACAGGAAGACTAACAATTATGGATATTGACAGTAAAGAATACTGGCAAAGCGACCCTTTGAACGAATTGTATTTTGACGAAAAGGGTAGGAATTGATATATAAAGCCTTATTTTTGCAAAAAATAAATCCCTATATTTTATGAAAAAGATTATTACACTTGCGTTTTTATTCGTATTTGGTTTAACTCAAGCACAGCAAGCATTTAGCGGAAAAGGAGACACTAAAGTTAACATTGGTGCAAACATTCAAGATGGTGGTACTGGAATTCAAGGTTCTATAGATTTTGGTCTAGGAGAAAATTTTTCTGTTGGAATTGTAAGTAGCTATTTATTAGATGTAAAAGAATATAATGTATTTGACGGAACTTTAAAGCCAGCTTTTAAAGATCGTTTTGACGCAAAGGTTAGAATGAACGCAAACTTAGGAAGCGTGATAAATGTTGATGAAAAACTAGATGTTTACCCAGGTTTAAGCCTTGGATTAAGAAATTTTGGTGGCCATGTTGGTGGTCGTTATTTCTTTACAGATGGATTTGGAGTATTCACAGAACTTGGTTTTCCAATTGCTAAATATGGTAACAACGACAAAATATTTGATCACTTAAATAATCAATTTACTTTTAGCTTAGGTGCTTCTTTTAGTTTATAGAAAAAAGACATCTAATTTCAGCTAAATAGCTTAATCATATCCAAAAGACCATTTGAATTTTCAAATGGTCTTTTTTTTACTACAAACTTACTAGCTATCAATTATTTATTAAATACATTTGTATTAAATTATTTACACTGCAATTATGAAAAAATTTATCGAAAATACTTTTTACTGTACATCAATAGCATTTTTAATACTTACAGCTACGTCATGTAAAGATTCCAAAAAGGAAACTGAAAAAGAACAGCCTAATACCTTCGCAGGTACTTGGATTGCAAAAAATTTTATAGACGATATAATTATTGATAATGGAATCAAAACCATTAACAATGGTGTTACAGAAATAATAGTGCCAGAAAATTTAAAAGACAGTATTACTTTTATTAATGAAGATCTTGAAAAAAGCAAACATTTGGCTTCTTTTAAGAACGACACTTTAGTCAACCATTTGTATGAAACCAAAACTCAAAAAGCAGTAATTCAAGACGGAAATTTAATACTACTACCACTTGATGAACGTTATCATTCACAAGAATATGTCAAAGCAGATAGCTCATTGGTCAAAAAAGCAAAAGAGACAAACGTAACTGTACTTCGTCTTTTAATAAATAAAACACTCTCAGAGAACACCTATTCAATCAAATCTTCAAAAACTGAAATTAAGTTTACTGAAGACGGGAAAGTAAGTGGTCTTTCAAATTTTAAAGACTATTATATTAGCATCAATGGCGATTCAGCAGATACTCGAGGCATAACAGCAATACGCTTTACCACTGTTGATGGATCTGATAAAAAATTAGGGATTGAATTTCAAAAAGATAAAATAGAATTATATGACCTTGTACTTCTAACTAAGTCTGATGAAAAGCCATCTTATAGAAAAGGCAAATTATTATATTCATTAAGAATAATAAAACCCAAAAAATAAACAACTGTAAATCAGAATGTAGTATTTACGTACATAATCTCAAAAAAGCAACTCTTACGGGTTGCTTTTTTTTATATCATAAATTCTCAAAAAAGAAAAGAACCGATATCGCGCGAAGTCAACATTTTTCAGACATTATCTAATACGCAACATCAAAACAATATCATTACATAATTAATATTTAAAATGGATATTTTTTTATTATCTGTATTTTTTATATAAAATAAATAATAATATATAATTTTTATTTACATTCGTGTAATCGATTACATTTTAACAATAAAACAACCGTTAACAGTAATCTATTCAAAACCAACCATTAACAAAAAACCAAAATTATGAAGAAACTATTACTTTTTTTGACAATTTCACTTGCTTCTATCCAAATATGGGCACAACAAGTATCCATTAACGAAGCTACTGGATGGCTAGAATCTGCATATGTAAAATGGCAACCTGTTGCTAACGCTCAAAGCTACAATGTGTACTATACAGGAATGGGAATAACAGATCAAAAAATAGACAATCAACTTATACGCAGTTACGGAAGCTACTATCGTGCAGACATACCAGGGATAAAAGCTGGCACATACACTATAAAAATAAAACCGGTGATAGCAGGCTCAGAAGGAACTGGCTCAACAACAACAGCAATTACAGTAAAATCTCATGACCGTGCTGGATTTGCCTTTACTAACGGTCGCGTACCCGGAGCATACAATTTAGATGGTACTCCTAAAAATGGAGCAGTAATAATTTACATAACAGAAACTACTAAAAACACAGTTTCATTGGCTGTAACTGGAGCAACACCAAGTCCATCAGTAGGCTTACAATCGATATTGGATGGATATAAAAAAGGGAAAGATTTACGCCCACTAATTATACGTATGATTGGACAGATAACAGATCTTGATTATATGTTAGCGGGTGATATCGTAATCGAAAATAATAATGCAACAGCATCTTACATCACTCTAGAAGGAATTGGGGATGATGCTGTAGCCGATGGATGGGGAATACGAATCAAGAATGCATCTAATATCGAGATACGTAATATTGGTACTATGAACTGCAACAGTGGCGAAGGTGATAATATTGGTCTTCAACAAAACAATGAATATGTTTGGGTGCATAATTGCGATTTCTTTTATGGAAATGCAGGCAGCGATGCCGATCAAATAAAAGGGGATGGTGCATTAGATAGTAAAAAATCAAATTACGTTACATTCTCATACAATCACTTTTGGGATAGTGGCAAATCAAATCTTTTAGGCTTAAGCGAAGGAGTTAATCCTGGATATATCACCTATCATCATAATTGGTATGATCACTCTGACTCACGCCATCCACGTGTGCGTTATTATTCAGCCCATATATACAACAACTATTATGATGGAAATTCTAAATACGGTTCAGGAGCTACTTTGGGTTCTTCTCTATTTATGGAAGCAAACTATTTTCGCAATGCTAAAAACCCAATGCTAATCTCTATGCAAGGTACTGACATATGGAACAGCACAAAACAAGCAAATGACCCTGGAAACCAAGGGACCTTTTCAGGTGAAGCAGGTGGATCAATAAAAGCATTTAATAATATATTAGACACGTCTATTGCTACCAACTCAATGCGCTTTGTAGCCTATGCCGACCCAAATTCTTTATATAATATTACTGGTAAAATTAATTCTACAACAGACTTCGACGCCTATGTAGCTCTCACAAGAAACGAACAAGTACCAGCAACAGTTAAATCAAGTGCAGGAGGGAATACCTATAACAACTTCGACACCAATTTGGCAATAATGTATCCATATACACCCGATAGTCCAGAAGATGTAAAAACAAAAGTTATGCAATACGCTGGTCGTATGAGTGGTGGTGATTTTAAATTTAGTTTTAACAATGCTGTAGATGATGCTTCGTATGCAGTGAACACCCCTTTAAAAAATGCATTAATAAGCTACAAAACTACTTTGAAAGCAATTCAAGGCGAACAAACTATACCTAGCAGTAGTCAAACACTAATAGCAACAACGAACAATATTAGCCAAGAGGTAGCAGAAAACACAGCTATAGAGCCTATTGTTTTAACTTGGGGAGGTGATGCTACAGATGCAATTATATCTGGGCTTCCTGAATCAGGAGTTAGCGCAGTAAAAAATACTTCTGCAAAAACAATTACAATCACAGGAACTCCTACTACTACTCTATCCTATTCAGTGACTACAATTGGATCATTAGGAACTCCAGCAACGTTGTCAGGGACAGTTAAAGTTATACCAACAGGAAGTGCATCTGGAACTCAAATACACAACTTTACAGCATCTATCAAAGAAAGCTCATTCTACAACATCACTGGTAACATGAATTCCTCGGCAGGATCTGTAAACTATTCTGGTTTAGCATTAACTGCACGCCTAAAGATAGAAACAAGCACAACTATAACATATACTACAACTAATGAATCAACATTAACCTTGGTATTTGACAATGCTTTTTCAGGAAAAGTTAAAATTAACGGTATAAACTACACTGCAAGTACAGGAATTGTTTCTATCACAGTACCGGCAGGAAATAATACCATAACAAAGGGAGATACAGCAAATTTATACTATATAAGCACTGAGTACAAAACTACATTAGGTGTGGATAAAACTGTTGAAGCAAAAAAAATAATCTTATATCCTAATCCAGTGACTGATTATTTACACTTATCAAACTCAAATCAAAATATAGAGAAAGTAATGATTTACAATATGAATGGTTCATTGGTAAAAACCACTGGAAAAGATATTGAAACAATTGACATGAGTCATTTAACCTCTGGAAGTTACTTAGTAAAAGTACAAACAACAGAAGGCACTTTAAACCAAATTATAATTAAAAAGTAATTGCTATCAAATTATTAATCAATACAAAAGGCTTCCGTAACCGGAAGCTTTTTATGTTATTGCAACTATATTGCAAAATCTATCTTAAAAAGTAAAATCAACAAAAAAACATACACAACCTGCATTAATCCAATTACTTACAACAAAAAGCAACTAAGTTGCATTATCTGTTTCTGTTTCTAAACTCCTGTTGCTCCGTTAGCTTACCAAACTCTCTTACAAACTTTTTAATTGTACTGAGATTAACCATTACAAAGAACAACATCCCCAAAAAGATTGTTATCCAACTATAAATAAGCTTTACACCTGAAATATCTGAAGCCACTACACTAAAAACAATAGTTGGTAATATGGAAAGTATCAAAGTAAGTCCTAAACACAATATTAGCGGTGATATAAAATAACTAATAATAGAAGTAAAGCCTATCTTCCTAAATATAGCTGCAATAAGTGTCAATCCTACAATACCAAAGATTAAAACTGCAAATCCGTAGATTAAAACCAAATCAGTTGCTTTGTTTATTTCAGTTTCATAACCGAAGAATCTATTAAAATTGAATTCCATTATATGTTTTTTCTTCTGTTGAAACTTCAAATAACGTTTGTGTATGATACCCTAACATTTTTGCCAAAATAAGATTAGGGAATTCCTGAATTGCGATATTATAAAGATTTACGCTATCGTTAAAAAACTCTCTTCTATCTGCAATTTTGTCTTCCATTTGTGAAACTCGCTTTTGTAATTCCAGAAAATTAGAATTAGATGCTAGTGTTGGATAATTTTCTGAAACAGCAAACAATGTTTTAAGAGATTTTGAAAACTCATTGGCATTTTCTATTTTCTCATCGACTGTTTTAGAATTTAAGAAATCCGTGCGAAGCTTGGTCAAGTTAGTCAACATTGTTGTTTCATGTTCCATAAATTTAGACGCAACTTTAACCAGTTCAGGTACTTCTTCGGCTCTTTGCATCAATATAACATCAATGTTCCTAAAAGCTTTTTCGAAGTTATTCTTGAGCATAACCAGCTTATTATAGGTACCGATAAAAAAGTTAACTAGTATAATTACCAGAATTAACCCCACGATTAAAGCAATATTTTGTGCTGACATAATATATTTAGTTTAAAATGATATAGATAAGTATAAATGTGATAAAAAATAATGTTGTTAAAAATGAAACTAGCAATGGTTGATATTTGTTCCTAAATGAGATACTTTGAGGTATTGCAACACCAAAAATTCCATTAGAATCTCCTTTTCTTAAAACAGTATTACCTTGATCTGAATCGGCATAACCAATGAGCAACATATAATCATTGTGTTTTAAATAGGTTTCGGAATATCTCTTTTTTCCTCCTTCTTGCTTATCGACTCTATCAAAATAGAACTCTAATCCTTCCCCATTTACAGCAACACTTCCGGTTTCGTCTTTTATTTTGAAATTTCCTACTTTTAGCTCTGTAAATATAGTTCTATACGATCTTTTCCCATCATCATCTGCAGGTCCTTCTTCTTCGATGGTATAATAATATCCTATACAGAGTTTACTAAAATAAGGCGAAATAATAGGTTCAATTTCTTCTAAATCACCCTCTACTTCTACTAATCCCATAGCGATCGCATTCATCTTAGAAGTTGGTAAAACTGCCTGAAGCTTGAGGAACTTGCTTTTGTTGCTGGGAAAGAAAATCATTTTTATAAAAATAAGCCCTGGAATAATAAAAAAAAGAAAATGTAATTTCTCAATATAAAGCAACCCGAAAAATACTCCAATAACCCCAACCATCATAAGCAAACCAAGGAGTTTCTTGCCTAAGGTAGTTTCTTTAATTTTATGTTTTCTATTGAATTTTTCTCTTTCTTCTTTTTCAGTTTTACTACTTCTAATTCCTGAGTAAAACATACCAATAATACCAAGTATGAAAACAGATGCGAATAAAAAGAAGAAAACCATAAGTGTATATTTGGAATCAACCAGAAAACTCAAACCAATAAACGATGGGCATAAAACAAAAAATAACCATGTTGGAAATTTTAAGTTATATAAGCCAGAAAGTATTATAGTTTGAAACAAGGCGATCCCAAGACTGAAAAACATTAAGAAAATGACCATACCGCCATCTACTTTGTTTTGATCAAAAAATGCAAAAAATTCGTTCATTATTAAAAATAAGGATTATTCAATATTGGAAATTATTAAAACACAATTTCGACTTGATTAGAAAGTAACCTTCGAATCTTATTTCGTTCTGAATCTGAAATAGGATTGTTACTTAAATCTAAACCTATTAATTGTTGTAATTTATTGACTTCGTTAGGAATTTCAGTAATATTATTATGACTTAAAATCAGAAACTTAATATTCTTAAATTGTAAAATTGCTACCGGAAAAGTATCTAATTTAGTATTAGATAAATTTAACTCTACTACCATTTCGGGTTTTAGCTTTGCTTCTTCTAATTTATAAAAGGTTGACTTTTCTTTTTTCATCCCTTCTTTCCTTTGTATTAAAAGACCTGCGGCGGCCAAAATAAGTGATGCTAAGAAAAAGATACATAGAAAAGCAACCCAAATAGGAGAATCATCTTTTTCATGAGTAAAAAGCCTTAAATAAACGAAATAAGCCAATCCTCCAAGCATGGTTAAAAATAATCCCAGCACTATTAAAAACAAAATATTTTTAAAAATTACAAAGAGCACTTTTTTAACTCCCGTTCTATTTTTACTGAATATAACGTATGTTGCAAAAACAATAACAAGAAACCAAAACACAGCAACAGCTATTTGGATAATCTTCGTACCATTCTCTATGATTGAGAAAGATATAGCAACAGGAAACATTAAAGCAAACCAAATAATAAAAGCAGTAAATCCGATAGAAAAACATCCCATTTTTTCTTTTTTGCCCGATGACTTAAGCCACATATAAGCAATTAGAACAGAAAGCGCCATCACTCCTAAGAAACCATATCCGAAAGGAGTAAGTCCTGCTAAAAAAATCAAACTCATTTTAATAATTTTTCAAAATATTATTTGGTTACTTAATTATCATTTCGGCTCCTATTTTCACAAAACAGCATCAGAAATAACAAAGTATTTCATACTAAAATGCTAATTTAAATAAAACACTATGAATTAAGCAATAAAAAAAACCGCTTCTCCCAAATAATATGGAAAAAAGCGGTTTTTACATCAATGATTATAATCTTACAAATCAAATTTTATTCCTTGTGCCAATGGCAAACTTGTGGTGTAATTGATAGTATTAGTTTGGCGACGCATGTATATTTTCCAAGCATCAGAACCTGATTCACGACCTCCACCAGTTTCTTTTTCACCACCAAAAGCTCCACCGATTTCAGCACCCGAAGTTCCAATGTTTACGTTTGCAATTCCACAATCAGAACCTACAACAGATAAGAAATATTCTGCTTCACGCAAATTATTAGTCATAATTGCCGAAGACAAACCTTGAGCAACTCCGTTTTGAATGTCAACTGCATTTTCTACAGTTCCGCTATATTTTATCAAATATAAAACGGGAGCAAATGTTTCGTGTTGTACGATTTCAAATGAATTTTCTGCTTCAGCAATAGCTGGTTTTACATAACATCCACTTTCGTAACCTTCTCCAGAAAGTACGCCACCTTCTACAAGGATTTTACCACCTTCAGCAACAACTTTGGTTAAGGCATTAGCATACATCTCTACAGCATGCGTGTCAATTAGCGGACCAACGTGGTTGTTTTCGTCCAAAGGATTTCCGATACGCAATTGTTTGTAAGCTGAAACAATAGCATCTTTTACTTTATCATAAATACTTTCGTGAATGATTAAACGACGTGTAGATGTACAACGTTGTCCTGCAGTTCCTACCGCTCCAAAAACAGCACCAATCACAGTCATTTTTATATCTGCATCTGGAGTAACAATAATAGCGTTGTTTCCTCCTAACTCTAATAACGATTTACCTAAACGTCCTGCAACTGTTTGCGCAACAATTTTACCCATTCGAGTAGAACCTGTAGCTGAAACTAAAGGAATACGTTTATCTGCAGTCATTAACTCCCCTACTTTATAATCTCCATTAATCAAGCAAGAAATACCTTCTGGAAGATTGTTCTCTTTAATTACCTGTGCAATTATATTCTGGCAAGCGATACCGCATAGTGGTGTTTTCTCTGATGGTTTCCAAACACAAACATCACCGCAAATCCAAGCCAAAGCTGTATTCCAAGACCAAACTGCTACTGGAAAGTTAAATGCAGAAATAATCCCAACAATTCCCATTGGGTGATATTGCTCATACATACGGTGTCCTGGACGCTCTGAATGCATTGTTAGTCCGTGAAGCTGACGTGATAATCCTACTGCAAAATCGCAAATATCAATCATCTCTTGAACTTCTCCATATCCTTCTTGTAATGATTTCCCCATTTCGTAAGAAACCAATTTACCTAAAGCTTCTTTATTCTGACGTAATTTTTCTCCAAACTGACGTACGATTTCTCCACGTTGTGGGGCTGGCATAAGTCTGAAAACTTTAAATGCCTCTGTCGCTGTTTGCATTACTTTTTCGTAATCGGCAGCTGTTGATGTTTTTACCGATGCTATTAATTTTCCGTCTACTGGCGAAAAGCTTTCAAGAATATCACCTGAAGAAAAGTTATTTAGTCCAGTTGATGTTCCTTCGTTTATGGCTTTTATACCCAATTGCGCCAATGCGTCTTTCATTCCGAATTGCTCTGCTATTGTTATCATTGTAACTTTTTGGTTAGAAATTGTTATATTTTTTTATGTAAATATATTTGAATTTATCTATCTATTAAAATTTTATTACATGTGGTTACATAATGTTTTTTCGTTTAAACCATATATAGATAAAAACACACATGACAAACATAAAAATAATTGCGTACAAATAGCCAAATTTCCATTCTAATTCTGGCATAAATTTAAAATTCATTCCATAAACCCCAACCAAAAAGGTAAGAGGCAAGAAAAAAGCGGAAAAAACTGTTAATAATTTAACAACATCGTTATTTTTCTGAGCAGTTACCGACATAAAAGTGTTCATTAAGTTAATCGCATCATCCATAGCCTCCTCATAGGCAAGTATAAGCTTAACGAGATTATCTTTTACATCTTCAAGAGCTGAAGCGTTTTCTTCTGGAACATGAAATTTATTAATTACATTTTGCGTAAGCACTAGAAGTTTTTTGGTAATTCTGGTTTCAGCTTTTTGAAAATACAAATCTTCTAAAGAGATTTTATTTTGTTGCTTTAAGAAAATAGTTTTCTCTACTTCATCTATCTGATCTGTTTGCCATTGAGAAGGAGCGTTATAGGTTAAAATAATTTCTTTAAAAATACGTATTAGCAATTCATAAACAGAAGTACACTTCAAATCAGATTTAAAAATGTCCTCCAAAAAAAGAAAAGAAGTTCTGTGTATCGTTATTAGCTGTTTTTCATTATAGAAAAATGCAACTTTATTTGAAAGTTCTCCTACTGTAGAATTATTATCGTATTCATTTGCAGTATAAGCTCTTAGAATAATAAAATTAAAATTCTTAATCTTTTCTACTTTAGGTAAATGTCCGTGTTCCACCGAATCTTTGACTGGAAAAACCTCCAAATCAAACTTTTGGGCAATATCTTCTAATTGTTCTTCTGTAGGTCCTTTTATGTCGAGCCAATTAAACGATTCAAATGATTTTTCGGAGATATTTTTTGCCATTATACTATTTAGTTTTTAATTAGGATTGATTCAAAACCATATAAAGTTAACGATTAAGAATTTAAAGTCATCAAGATGGTCTTTATTCCTCTTAAAAACTAAACTAAAACATGTTTTTTTTCTTAAATAAGAAAACCCCACATATTGATATTAACAATGAAATCAGTAAAATAACAACAAAACCATAACTATTTTCCTGAAGATTATTAGGAACATTCATCCCATATAGGCTTGCTACCAAAGTTGGAATCATCAAAATTATAGAAATAGAAGTTAATCTTTTCATGATAACATTCAAGTTATTCGAGATTACCGATGCATAGGCATCCATCATTCCTGTCAAGATATTGCTGTAAATGTTTGTAGTTTCTTCTGCTTGTCTCAACTCGATTTCAACATCCTCGAGTAAAACAGGATCAAAATCTTCTTTATGGTTTTTCAGATTTTTTATTCTATGAAACAACATATCGTTGCCTTTTAATGAAGTGATAAAAAATACCAAACATTTCTCTATTTGAAGTAATGCTTGTAATTCTTCGTTTTTAATTGATTTTTCAAGGTTGTCTTCAGCCAATCGAATTCGCTGATTTATTTGCTTTAAATATTTTAAGAACCAAATACTAGAAGACAAAAGCAACCTTAAAACCAAATCAAAATGGTTCTTTACATCCGATTTTTTTCGTTGGGTATATAAAACAAAATCTGATAAAATTTCTGCTTGATGAAAACTTAGCGATACAAAGACATCGTCTTTAAACATTAAGCCCAAAGGGGCTGTATTGAATGGTAATTTTGCATCATTACTTTTAAAAGGAATCCGCAATATAATAAGAAACCAGCCGTTTTCGATTTCAATACGTGGCCGTTCATCAATATCTTCAATGTCGTTATAAAAAGCTTCAGGGATTTGTAACTCTTGGAGTAAAAATTTAGTTTCTTCCTGTGTCGGACAAACTACATTAATCCATTTGTTGTTCTCACGGTTTTCTGTTGGAAATAATCCGTTGTTGTTTTTGTAAAAGGTAATCATAATGCAAAACGTTATTTTAGGAATAGCGCATGCAAGATGCCACAGCTACTCCTGTTTATCTATCTTCTTCCTCGAATAATAATCGTCCATGTGGATAATTTATTTTTTTTTGCAAAAGTATGCCTTTTATATAAAAAACTCAGAATTATTTTTTTGCAACAAATCTGGGGTCAGATTCCATCACAGTACCACATTTAGTACAAGTTCTCAAATCCTTAGAATTATAGAAATGTTCAAAGTGTGGCAAGAAATCTTTCTCGATATTATGAAGTTCAAAAAACACTTCGTACAATTTATGATTGCAATTATCACAATGCCAAAGCAATCCATCTTTATGTCCTTTTCCTGCTCGTTTTCTTTCGATTACTAAGCCTATAGAACCTTCTGAACGCACTGGAGAATGAGGTACACGAGCAGGATGAAGATACATATCTCCTGCATGTAAATCCATTTCTTTACGCTCTCCATCTTCCTGAATAATAACTTTTATACTTCCCTCAAGCTGGTAAAACAACTCTTCAGTTTCGTTATAATGGTAGTCTTTTCGGGCATTTGGTCCCGCAACAACCATTACAATATAGTCATCCGATTCAACATATAAATTTTTATTACCTACTGGGGGTTTAAGTAAGTGACGGTTTTCATCAATCCATTTAGTAAGATTGAATGGTTTTGCAATAGCCATAATTATGAGATGCTAAGTTTTGAGGTGCTAAGTTAATAAAAAGTATCATGTAGAGATGCACCGCAGTGCGTCTTAGATATGATTTTATTTTATAATTCTTTTCGCAACTATACGTTAGACGCACTGCGGTGCGTCTCTACAAAGCATTACATTTTTTCTTTAATAAGATAGATATAAACTGGAAAATGATCACTAAATCCTACTTCGGTTTCTGCATGTCGTAACGGGTATCCTTTGTATTTACCTGAATTTTGTATTAAATACGATTTATTAAAAATTCCAGCTTTCCAGAATTGAAAAGAATTGAAATCTGATTTAATTAAAGATTGGCTAACTAAAATCTGGTCAAAAACATCCCACCAATCTCGATAGGCAATAGTTCCCATTCCTCTCTTTGCCATATCCTCAAATGGGTTATACATTCCATACTCGCTAACATCATTCTTGTCCGCTTTAGCTCCTAGTGCAACTTTTACACTTTTATTATAAGGGCCATCATTAAAATCTCCCATTGTAATAACTTTAGCGTTAGGGTTTATCCGTTGCAAGGAATCAATTATTTTTCGATTCAATGCACCCGCTGCTTCACGAAACGGACTCGATTTTTGTTCTCCACCAGAACGCGACGGCCAGTGATTAACAATTATATTAATTTCCTCTCCATCTAGAAATCCCGTTACAAGTAATTGATCTCGAGTAAACACCCGTCTCTTCTTATTCTCAATTGTATCAGTAGCACTCACTATCGGTTTTTTATAAATAATAAGCGGAATATTCGAATAAGTAACTGGTTTAAAATATTTCTTCTGAAATAACAGGGCTACGTCGATACCCCGATGATCTGGCGAGTCAAAATGAATAATTCCAAATTCTTTATCTATTAACTTGGGTTGTTTTATTAAATCCTCCAGAACTCCCCTGTTTTCTATTTCGGCACACCCAATAAATGTAGGCGGATTAGGATTTTCAGGCATTCCAATTTCAGACATAACTCTGGCGAGGTTCTCTAATTTTTTAAAATATCTTTGAGACGTCCAATGTCTGGAGCCTTTTGGCGTCCATTCATCATCGCGAATAGTTGGATTGTTTATGGTATCAAAAAGATTTTCGACATTATAAAAAGCCACAGTATGAATAACATACTTTTTCGTTTGCGCTTGTAGCTGTAGCAGCAATAAATTAAAAAAAATTAAAACCGAAAAAGCAATTGTTCTCATTGTTATCCTTATTTATAAAAACTTATTTTAAAGAAATTTCTTTCAAATATAAGACTAATTCATTTAAATAAGAAGTTCAAAATACTTTCCATAATGGCTATCTTTGCTTTTAGATAATCTTATTTAAGTTCTAAATAGAGGATTCATATTACTAACATTGACATAAAATGAAATATTTAACCACAACTTTGCTTCTTTTTTTATTCAACTTTACTTTTGCTCAAACGACTTTTAAAGTGGATAATTTCTCAAAAGTTTATTATGGAAAAATCTTCATAGCTGACACCTCTGAAGTATTCTCGAAAGGATGGGTTGCTATTTATGATAAAAAAACCAATAAGCAAATCATAAAGGTTGAATCCAATGAATTAGCTTTGAGCTTACACAATGGAAAAGCTTTGGCAAATATAAAATCGTTGCCTTATGGAGAACAAAGTCTGATCATGTATGAAGATTACAATTTTGATGGAATTAAAGATTTCGCCATCAATGACGGACAGAATAGTTGCTACCATGGTCCTTCTTTTAGAATATATTTAGGAACTAAAAATGATTTTAAATTCAGCTCCGAATTTACAGCACTGGCTCAAGACTATTGTGGCATGTTTCAGGTAGACTATAAGCAAAAGAAATTAAGTACAATGACTAAAAGCGGTTGTTGCTGGCATCAATTTTCAGAGTTTGTTGTCGAAAATAACAAACCCAAAGTAATTAAAATAGTTGAGGATGATCAAATGAATTTTCCTTATAATAATTACAGTGAACAAAATTGGGATGGCAAGAAAATGGTCGTAAAAACAAAAAGAATGATTACCCTTGATGAAAATGAAGGGGTAAAAACCATCCTTTCCTTTACTGTGGATAAAAATCAAAAAAAGGTTGTTTTATTTAACATCAATGATCGAACACTTAACTATGTTTTAATTGATAAAAATGACGAAGTAGAGTTTTCTTATCCTATAAATACAGTCTATCAAAATCCAGATTTCAACTTTGATAGAAAAGACAACACAGTTACGTTTAAAAACAAAAATGTTGTTTATACAATATACGATAGTAGCAATACTGTTGGAATAACAATAGTAACTGGCGGGAAAACATATAATTGGACAGGAAACAAGACCACCAAAAAAGGAAAACTAACAGATATAACTGCAACACCACTAGATAATGTTGTTGTAAACTAAAATTAGAAAAATGAATACAACCCAATTCCAATACCTAAAGAAACATTTTGCTTTTTGTAAATTCACATTTCTTATTTTTGCTTTACAATCATTCACCTGTCAATCTCAACAAAACATGATAACACCACCTTATTTACAAAAAGGCGATACTGTAGCTCTAGTAGCGACAGCAAGAAAAAATATCGATGATAATTTAAAACCAACAATCGACTTACTTAAAAGTTGGGGAATAGAAACCGTAATAGGAAGTACAATAGGATTAGATACTAATCAGCTAGCTGGAACTGATGAGCAACGTGCAATCGATTTTCAACATCAAATGGACAATCCAAACATTAAAGCAATTTGGTGCGTACGTGGTGGATACGGTACTGTTCGAATGATTGACTTACTTGACTTCACTAAATTTAAGCAACATCCTAAATGGGTCATAGGTTTTAGCGATGTCACAGTCTTACACAATCATCTTAATACAATGGGCTACAAATCCATTCACGGTGTGATGCCAGTAAGTATTCCTCGTGCAACGCCTGATGCGATTGCAACTATGAAAATGGCTTTGTTTGGCAACCCAATCTCCTATTCAGTTTCACCAGACCCAATGAATCGATTTGGTAATGCAACAGGCGAACTAGTTGGAGGTAATTTATCAATTCTATATAGTTTATTGGGATCAAAATCAGCAATTGACTGCCGAGACAAAATACTATTCATAGAAGATTTAGACGAATATCTTTATCATATTGATCGTATGATGATGAACCTAAAGCGAAATGGATGCATCGAAAACCTAAAAGGAATTGTAATCGGTGCTATGACCAAAATGAAAGATAATGATATCCCATGGGGGAAAAATGCATTAGAAATTATCGACGATGTTACCAAAAAATACGACATCCCTGTAATATTTAATTTTCCAGCAGGACACATCCAAGACAATAGAGCATTGGTAATGGGAAGTACTGTTACAATCGAAGTTAATGCGGCAGGAAGCACGCTTGTTTTTAATAAATAATATAAACGATTACCTAGTCTAAGTACTTATATAATTAAGTACAATCTCCCAAAGACGCAGCGTTGCAAAGAAACCCAATTCAAACTTTGCAACGCTGCGTCTTTGCGTGAAAACTATTAGCGTAAAAAAAATGGAGACTAAAAACTGAATACTAACCTCTCAAAAAGCAAAACATGGCTGAACACAATGAGCTCGGAAAAAAAGGAGAAGATCTTGCTGTGGAATATCTCCAACAAAACGGCTATAAAATTCTAGACAGAAATTGGACTTTTCAAAAAGCTGAAATTGATATTATAGCCACCAAAGAAAACACCATGGCTATTGTAGAAGTAAAAACAAGATCGAGTCTTGACTTTGGCTTACCACAAGATTTTGTTAATCCAAAAAAAATTCAGCTACTTGTAAAAGCTGTAAATGCCTACATAAACGATAGGGAAATAGACTTTGAGATACGTTTTGATATCATTGCAATCCACAAAAATAAGGAATCCTTTGTGATAGAACATCTTATAGATGCTTTTTATCATTTTTAACATAATTTTCTATTGTTATATTTGTAACAAATTGTTTTTTAATTTATATTTGCAAAAAAATATAACACACAATTAACTAAACCAACCACACTAAGTTAGTACAAAAACCAGAAAATTATGAAAACTGTTTCCTCCATCGTAGAAAATTACATCAAAACGAAGCCTTTTTTATTAAATGCATTATCTCTTGGCATTATTAATTTGACCTCATTATCTAGAAATATAATGACTGAATTAGAAAGCGAATTTGGCAAAGAAGTAAAACAAGGTGCTGTAGTAATGTCGTTAAAACGACTAACGGAAGAATTAGATTTTAAATTAAATCATAAGATAAACAAAGTAATTAAGAATATTGGCGAGATTACAGTACGATCAGAACTTACAGATTATACTTTTGCAGCATCTGAAACTGTTTTGAACAAACAAGCTGATTTAATATCTGACATTAATACATTATCAGATATATTCTATACCTCATCTCGTGGTGTTAACGAAACCAATATTGTAGTTAGTAGCAGTATAAATCAACTAGTTGAAAAACACTTTGCTCGCGAAAAATTAATTCAGAAATTAAGCAATTTGGCTTCAATTACTGTAAAATTACCAAAAGAAAACATTGTAGTTCCTGGTATATATTACTTCATTTTCCAACGTTTAGCATGGGAAGGAATTATAATAAATGAAGTTATCTCTACATCAAATGAATTTACAATATTAGTAAGTGAAGATCAAGTAGATATTGCTTTTAAAGTGATCAAAGATTTAAAAAACTAGATTCCTTAATAAATAAATATAAATCCCTTTTTTAGTTTAAAACTAAAAAAGGGATTTTTTTTATTCTTCTACCGTTTTTGTACTATCAAAAATAGATATGAACAAATCCTTCCGCAATAATTTTAATTAAAAAAGAGACAAATTTCTACTGGTAGGGTTCTTTTATAAGGAATTAAAATAGAATACATACTTCATAAACAACTACTTTTAGTGTTAAAAAAACAGAATTCATCCCCCTATTTATTTTTCCTTTTTATGCTTTATTTATTTTTTTGAGCACATCTCGATTTAAAAAAAAATAACAATTAAAGACTTAAAATCCCCATTATGAGATTACTTGAAAACATTTCATTTTTCTCAATTTTACTTAATATTACAAAGACAAAACCTACTTTTTGTTGAATTTTAATTGTTCGTATCAATAGAAAAGCCCTCATGAACAACTTAATAATCTAATCAAGTAGTAGTTAATATTAGCTTAAAATCACCTTCAATTTATCTGTTTTATTTTCATGCAAAATAATTTCTTAAAAAGATTCTTGGCTCAAAGCTAAAAAACAAACTGGTAGGTACTGGTGTATTTTATATATGCAATCCTCTAAATTTGAATTTCATTATTCTTATAAAATTATATTCAAAAAAATCAATATCATTATTTTAAAAGGAAAATAAATAAATAATGATAAAAATTTAATATCATAAACAAATAATACCTCAAATAGAATAAAAAGCTTAACCAAAACCAGAAACCAAAAACTAACTAAAATGAAACAATTAAAAAACTTACTTAGGAAGCCTTTTCTAATGCCGATCATTCTCCTTTTTTGGCTACCAAATATCCTACTCGCACAGGAGAGTCAGACAAAAAAGACCATATCTGGAAAAGTTACTGATGACAAAAACAACTCCTTGCCTGGAGTTAGTATTTCTATAAAAGACACTAAGTATAATGCCGCAACCGATTTTGATGGAAATTATACTTTAACCTATATACCAAATGGTACGAATCAGACTATTCTTTTTTCTTACTTAGGATTTATAGAAAAAACGGAAGCTATCAATAATCGCGGTGAAATTAACGCATCGATGCAAGAAGAAACCAATAAACTTAATGAGGTAATTGTTATTGGTTACGGATCTCAAAAGAAAAGCAATGTTACAGGAGCCATTTCATCTGTTAAGAAAGAAAGCATCGAAACACGAGCTACAACAAATCCAGCCGAAGCACTACAAGGCTTGGTTGCCGGAGTAAATGTTCAAAAAAGTGGTGGTGTTGCTGGGGCCGATGTAAGAGTAAAAATACGTGGAGTAAATACTTTTGGAGCAACAGAACCTCTTTACATTATTGATGGGTTCCAAGGAAATATTAATACTGTAAATCCAACAAATATAGAATCTATGGAGGTTCTTAAAGATGGTGCAGCAGCGGCAATTTACGGATCTGTCGCAGCTAATGGAGTAATAATTGTAACTACAAAAAACGGTCAAAAAGAAGGAGTGAAAGTAGATTTTAGTTCATTTTTGGCTTATAAAAACACAGCAAAAACATTGGATTTATTAGATGCTGAAGGCTATCGTACGGTACACAAAAGAATGTATGATGAGTATAATAAATATGCAACTTCTCCTAAAGCTCTTCCAGCTTATATCACTAATCCATCAACTACCAATACCGATTGGCAAGACGAAGTTTTCCGTCCTGGGCTTACTCAAAATTATGGCATGGGCGTACAAGGAAGACAAGGTGATCTTAAATTTGCCTTATATGGTAATTATGTAAAAGAAAAAGGAATTGTTATCGATAATACTTTTGGCCAACAAACCGCTAGCGCAAGAGTTAGCTTTAAAAAATCAATCTTTGATGTAGATGGAAAAATGGCATACATTGGAACACAAAATGCATTACCTAATTTTCAACTTAGAGAAGTATATGCAATATCGCCTTTAGTCCCTGTTTACGATGCAAATGAACCTTACGGTTATGGCTTAACAAACAAAAATGGTTTACCTACTAATACTAATCCTGTTGCCGAAGAACATTTTAAAAACAGCATGATAAAAGGTCAGGATATAACTGCAAATATTGCTATAACTGCAAACATTAGCTCTTGGTTAAAATACAAAATAGCCTATTCTTATCGTGCAAAAAATGAGCAACAAACAGCGCATTTCCCACCTTATATTGCTAATCCAAAAGAAGCACATTTGTACCCATTGCAAACCGAATTAAGATCATATTGGGATGAGCAAATATTAGACAACATTATAACAATTGACAAAACTTTTGGCAAACATACCTTTGGCTTGATGCTTGGAAATACTATAAATGGAGTCTCTTCAAATTGGAATGAGGTAAGCGTAGAAGGAAAAACAACTGACTATTCTGTAGAGAACGGACAATTAGTATCAATTGATCGTCCCTCTGGATTTTTAGATCCAAATTTTGAAACTATTGGAGCAGGTAAAGGAGGAACATACTCAGCAGATGGTTCTAAATTTCAATACAACCGTCTTTCTTTTTTTAGCCGACTAAATTATTCTTTCAACGATCGCTACTTACTTCAAATGACGATTAGAAAAGATGGTTCATCTAAATTTGGAGAAGACAGTCGTTGGGGAACTTTCCCATCTATTGCATTAGGATGGAAAATAGAACAAGAAGACTTTTTCCCTAAAGACTTTATCATATCAACTTTAAAATTGCGTGCTAGTTGGGGACAATTAGGAAACGAAGCCGCTCTAGGGTATTACTCAGCAAATACATTAATTAGTACAGGAAACGGTTTAGGTTCTGGCTCTGTACAAGGTAACGGAAGTAATCCTTGGCCCGGGAGTATTGCAACAACATTAGAGAATAGAAACTTACAATGGGAGACAACAGATTCTAAAAATATTGGTATTGATTTTACCCTTAAAAACGGAAAAATTAGCGGTTCTATGAACTACTACCATAATGTAACTGATAATTTATTGATTACAAAAAAATTAGCTCCATCTGCTGGAATCGATGATCCTATTTTAAACGTAGGCAAAATTAGTAATAGCGGATTTGAACTTGAAGTTAATTACCGCGACCAGATTAATGAGTTTAAATACAATGTAGGTTTTAACATGTCTACCCTTAAAAACAAAGTAATCTCACTTGCAAACGAAGGTCAGACTATTTATGGTGAGGGATTAAAATATGGAGATGAGCATTTCCCTACTCAAGCACGCGTAGGAAATCCGATTAGTGGCTTTTATTTATACAAAACAGATGGTATTTTCCAATCTACTGACGAAGTAAATGCTCATAGTAAAAATGGTGTTTTATTACAACCAAATGCGCAACCGGGAGATATCCGATTTAAAGATTTGAATGGAGATGGTGTTATAGATGAAAACGACAAAGCATATGCTGGAACTGGATTACCAAAACTTGAAGCTAACATTAGTTTAGGTGCAAGCTATAAAGGATTCGATTTCTCAGCTTTAATAGGAAGTGGCTGGGGCAACAAATTATATAACGGAAATAGATATTTCTATGAATCTATGAATTCTGGAACTAACATGCTGGCTTCAACACTTAATTCATGGACACCAGAAAACCACAGTAACACTCCTCGTGCCGTTTTGCAAGATCCAAATGGAAACAGCCGTGAATCAGATCGTTTTCTCGAAAGTGGCGATTTTATAAGAATGCGTCAATTACAAATCGGATATACAATCCCTAATAAAATGTTAGGCGGAGCAAAATTAGACAAGCTAAGGATTTATGTAAGTGCGGAGAATTTATTCACCATCACAAACTACTCAGGTATAGATCCAGAATTCTCGCGTTCTTCTGTTCTGAATACAGGAATTGACCGTTTCGTGTATCCATTTACAAGAACGTTTGTAACAGGTGTTCAATACATATTTTAATTCTATTCCTAAAAGACACAATCATGAAGAAGACATTTTTTATACTATCCATTATAGGCCTATTAACTGTCGCTAGTTGTAGTGACTATTTAGACCAACAATCTCCCGATCAACTTACTTCAAATAATTTCTGGAGAAATAAAGCCGATGCCGAATCCGCTTTGGCAGCAACATATTCGCAACTCGAAGGTGCTGTCGATCAATGGGCTTTTGCCGAAGTAAAATGGCCCGTAGAAGCTTATAGAGAAGATATTTGCGAACTAGGAAGTGATGCTTTAAATTACCAAAGCTGGGTAGAACTTTCGACATTTACCTATACCAATGGTAATAGTCAATTTACCGAATATTGGAGACTAAATTACAGAGGAATTAGTAATGCAAATCAAGTAATTGATAAGTTACCACAAGTTCCAACTGCAACATTAAATGATGCTGATCGCAAACAAATAGAAGCCGAAGCTCGTTTTTTACGTGCTTATTACCACATGAAATTGCTTCTTAACTGGGAACAAATTTATATCAGAAACAAATATATAATTAATGAAGATGATTTAAGTATTCCATTATCAACACGTGTTGAAACTTGGAACTTCATTACAAGTGAACTTAAAGCCGTAGCCGAAATATTACCACTTAAACAAACACAAGACAAAACCGGCCGTGCAACTAGTGGAGCGGCCAATAGCTACCTAGGATTTGCTTATTTAACAAGAGCATACGAAGAAACAGCCCAAAAACAAACATTCCTAAATGAATCTCTTGCTGCATTAAACAAAGTACAAGGATATGAATTGGTTAAAGATTATGTATCCATGTTTGATGGTACTACCAAAAATTCTAAAGAATCTATATTCGAACTACAATTCACAGAAACTACTGCCAATGGTGCATTTTACCGTAATGCACTCCACTTTTGGATGGCTGCAGGAGAACTAGGCGGATGGGATGAAATTCTTCCGAGTACAATGCTTGTAAACGAATTTAAAAAAGAAGGGAAAATAGCTACCACAGGAAATTACGACACTCGTCTTTATAGCACGCTTTTCTTTAAAGATCCTTATTTTAATGATTCAAACAATCCAAGAGTATTAGGAACTACTTACGATGATAAATTTGGTGATACTGACAAACCTGTATTCCGTAAATACATACCAAATACCCAAGAAAAAATGGATCAGGAATATACAGCAATCAACATTCCGCTTATGCGATATTCAAATGTATTATTGATGCAAGCAGAAGCACTGAACGAGCTAGGCCGTACGCCAGAAGCTATTCCATACATTAACAAAGTTCGTGATAGAGCCGATATGCCTGCAATGACTGGCACAACTGGTGATGAGGTAAAAATTCAAATTGAACATGAAAGAATATTAGAATTTCCTCTAGAAAACTATCGCTTTTATGACTTACGTCGTTGGGGCAAAACAAAATCAGCACTTGATGCTGTAGGCCGTACTGGTTTTGATGCATCAAAAAACAAT
This sequence comes from Flavobacterium sp. EDS, assembly GCF_020991525.1. NCBI lineage: Bacteria > Pseudomonadati > Bacteroidota > Flavobacteriia > Flavobacteriales > Flavobacteriaceae > Flavobacterium > Flavobacterium sp. EDS. Next base: position 177,926 of record NZ_JAJMOZ010000004.1, on the reverse strand, counting down.
TTTTATCCAATTCCATTAACAGAGTTACAAGCAAATTAATCCATTGAATTATTTTAATTTTTAAAAGAATAGCCCTATATTTCTTGGGCTATTCTTTTTATCTACTGATTTCGTATTTCTCTATTAATCACTATTTAAGAATCGAGAAATGTATCACAAACCAAAAAAATTCAATAAAAAACGAAACAACATGGGCAAAAGGCAAATACTTTATATTCTTTTATTCTTTTTTATAATACAGTTCAGTTGGGCACAAAAAGACTTCCCTATTTTAGAATCTTCAAAAAACAGTATAAATTATAAAGGAAATCCAACAGAAGCTACAGATAGAAAATCATTAGCTTTCTCTGATAAAGGTGCATGGTTCGCATTTGGGTTCCTTGAACCAAGTGAGGTTAAAGCTGGCTTTTCTGGTCCTTTTTTAATGACCGAAGAAAATGGAGTTTGGCTAAGCCCTTCGTTGGTTTCATTACAACTTAATGACGAAAACAAACACGAAGCCATCAACTGGAAAAGTAGCTTGGTAAGTCAAAATAGTTACAATAGCCATTTAGTGCAACTATTTCAAAATGAAAAACTAGACGTAAAACAGCAACTTGTTTTTTTATCTGGTCATTCAGCACTACAAAAAACAAGTATTACCAATAAAACTGGAAAAGTCATCACCCTTTATCCTTCTTATGATTCCAATATTTTTATAGACAACATCCAATTATCTAAAGAAAATAAAACATTAAAAATTGTCTCTACAAAAAGCACTGCTATTGGACACATTCAGTTTCTTAATGCAACACCCGAAGTTGAAATTTTCAAACAAGGATATAAAGTTCAAACTGAAAAACTAGTATTAAAACCAAACGAAACAAAAGACCTAATTGTTTCTCAAACCTTTATTTTTCCACAATATTCATGGAAAAATGAAAATGAAATCATCACAAAAACAACATTCAATACACTCCTTAAAAACACCCAAAAAGAAAAAGAGAGTCAATTAGAACAATTAATTGCCAGAAAGAAATCAATTTATAAAGATCCTACTTACTCTGATTTGGTTGCAAAACTAGTATTGACATTACAAAATAATACCAGAATTGCTGCCGAAGGATTAAAACACGGTGGACTTTTTCCTAGTTACAATTACAAGTGGTTTCATGGTTTTTGGGCATGGGACAGCTGGAAACATGCGGTTGCGGTTGCCAATTATGACTCCGAATTGGCAAAAAACCAGATGCGTGCCCTATTTGATTATCAAGAACCAAACGGATTTATTCCAGATTGCATCTACAGAAACAACCTCCTCGAAGAAAACAATTACCGAAATACAAAATCGCCACTTGCAGCATGGGCAATCTGGAAAATTTATGAAAAAACTAAAGATGCCAATTTTATAAAAGAGTTTTATCCAAAACTAAAATCATATCATAACTGGTGGTACAAAGAACGTGACCATGATCAGGATGGTATATGCGAATTTGGCTCTACAGATGGAACATTGGTTGCTGCCAAATGGGAAAGCGGAATGGATAATGCAGTACGTTTTGATGATAGTAAAATCTTAAAGAACGGAGATAAAGCCTATTCATTAGACCAGGAAAGTGTTGACTTAAATTCATTTTTATACGCCGAAAAGAACTTTTTAAATAAAATGGCTCAAGTTTTAAAATTGAATGAAGAAGCTAAAAAATGGCAAGACGAAAGTGCAACATTAAAAGCTAAAATTCAAACTCAATTTTGGGATCCAACAACAGGTTGGTATTATGACACCACAATTGACGGAAAAACATTGATAAAAGCGATGGGATGTGAAGGATATTTACCAATTTGGGCTGAGGTTGCGACAGCCGAACAAACCAAAGCCATGAAAGAAAACATGATGAATCCTACTATTTTCAATACATATGTTCCTTTACCAACATTGGCAGCAAACCACCCAAAATTTAAACCAGAACGTGGCTATTGGAGAGGACCAATTTGGCTTGACCAAAGTTATTTTGGTATAAATGGATTGGAAAAATACGGTTATACAACCGAAGCAAACCAATTGGCACATAAACTCATTCATAATGCAGAAGGAGTTCTGGATAAAGGCACCTCTATAAGAGAAAACTACCAACCGCTTACAGGAAAAGGAATGGAAGCTTTTAACTTTAGCTGGTCGGCCTCACATTATTTAATGCTACTTTTAGAAGATAAATAGTTAAAAAATACCACAAATTCGATTAACTCAATACAACCAAGAATGTTCAAGCAAAATATACCATTAGTCAAAATTTTATTTACACTATTGCTTATCGCAAATTGTAATTCGAATCCTGTTTTTTCTCAAACTAAAAAAACCACTGCAACGGAGAAAAAAGACCCACAACGTTTTTTCTCAAAACCAGATTTAATGCAAATTGGTGTTTACTATTATCCTGAGCAATGGCCAAAAGAACAATGGGAGCGTGATTTAAAAAACATAAAAAAACTAGGATTTGAGTTTACGCATTTTGCAGAATTTGCTTGGACTTATATGGAACCAGAAGAAGGTAAATATGATTTTAAATGGCTTGATGATGCACTTGCTATAGCCGAAAAACAAGGTTTAAAAGTGATTCTTTGTACTCCTACCCCAACTCCTCCAGCGTGGATGGGAGACAAATATCCTGAAGTTTATTTGGTAGATGCAAGCGGACGTCGCAGAGAACACGGCAATAGAGCCAATGTATCTATAACAAATGAAAAATACCGAGAATTCACAGATCAAATAGTTGCCGAACTTGGAAAAAGATATGGTAAAAATAAAAATATTATGGGCTGGCAAATCGACAATGAGCCTTTAGGTACTGCCGATTTTAGTCCTTCTGCCCGCAAAGCGTTTCAAATTTGGCTTAAAGCCAAATACGGAACAATCGAAAAACTAAATACCGAATGGGTTGGGAATTTTTGGAGTACCCGTTATAATAACTTTGAACAAATAGTTTTACCTAATGCCGAAATTTATTTTGAAGACAAATTAAGTCCGCATGCCGTTTTAGATTTTAAAAGATTTACTTCTGATGCTCAAGGTGAATATTTGAATAGACAAGCCGAAATACTTCGCAAGTATGTTGATCCAAAACAATGGATAACAACCAACTTTACCAATGTAATTTATGATGCCGACCCAAGGAGTGCTAATAAAATGGACTTCATCACATATACGATGTATCCAGTAAGCGGACAAAATCCTTTGGGAGGAGATAGCTTTAGAATGGGATCTCCTAACAAAATATCCGAAGCCAACGATTACTACAGATCAATAAGTGGTGTTACTGGTATTATGGAGCTACAACCCGGACAAGTAAACTGGGCAGGGATAAACCCACAATTACAACCCGGAACAGTTCATATGTGGATATCTCAAGCTTTTGGTGGTGGTTGTTCCTTTACTTGTACGTATAGATACAGACACCCGCTAGGAAGTAGCGAAATGTACCATGATGGAATCGTAGGAACCGATGGCGTAACACTTACTACTGGTGGAAAAGAATTTGTACAATCTATCGAGGACATGAAATTACTTCGTAAAGAATACAATCCTAAAGCAGTAATCCCTCAAGAAATTGCAAAAAGAAAAACAGGTTTTTTATGGAGTCATGAAAACCTTTGGGATTTAGAAAATCAAAAACAAACCGAATTCTGGAGCACTTGGAGACATCGAAATATCTATACAACAGCTATAAAATCGACTGGTGCTCCAGTAGATTTTATTACAGAAAATGATGATTTCTCTGCTTATCCATTTATCGTTGCTCCTGCTTATCAACTAATAGATCAAAAATTAGTAGACAAATGGACTAAATATGTTGAAAACGGAGGAAACTTAATACTTTCTTGTCGTACTGGTCAGAAAGATAGAAATGGACATTTTTTTGAAGCCAATTGGAGTGCGCCAATCGTACCATTAATTGGTGCCGATGTAGATTTTTTTGATATGCTTGTTGCTAATGTAAACGGAACAATAACTGCTGGTAATAATACTCATAAATGGAATACTTGGGCTGATGTCTTGAGTCCGAAACAAGGAACAGAAGTTTTAGCAACCTATGCAGATCAATTTTACAAAGGTAAAGCGGCGGTTATTACAAGAAAACTAGGCAAAGGAACTGTTACTTATATTGGTGCAGAAAGTAAAGATGGAAATTTAGAAAGACAAGTAGTTCGTACTATTTACGAGCGTGCAAAAGTAGCTATCGAAGATTTGCCAAAAGGAGTTTTTATAGAATGGAGAGATGGTTTTTATGTAGGTGTAAACTATACAAATGAGCCTATAAACTTATCTATACCTCAAGGAAGCAAAATCCTTGTGGGACAAAACCCTTTACAACCAGCCCAGGCTATTATTTGGAAATAGGAGAAATATACTTTTAATTTATAGCTCCATTTAACACCAATGGCCTTAACAGATAAAAAACAACTTAATAAACAATACCAATGATTTTTTCAGAGACAGACATTCAGCAATTAGCGATAGAACATTATGGATTATCCGCTACCGTAAAAGCATTAGACGGTTATGATGAATTGAACTTTATCTTAACTGATGAAAAAAATCAGAAGTATATATTAAAGCTTTCTGATGAAAATCAGCCGTATCCTTTTTTGGAAGCACAAGTGAAAATTATTCAGCATTTAAGAAAGAGTCCTTTAGCCGATAGCTTTCAACAGTTTTCAATCAATAAAAATGGAGAAGCATTAACCCAAATTATCAAAGACAACAAAACGTATTACATACGAATTCTAAGTTTTCTAGAAGGTTCTTTTTGGTACGAACAGCCAAAAAAATCAGATACTGCCCTTTATAATTTAGGAGCATTTATGGGGAATATGGACAAAGCACTTCAGGATTTTTCGCATCCTGCAATGCATAGAAATTATACTTGGGATATTAGCAGAGCGAGTGATGCCAATGAAAAACTGAAATACATCACCAATCACGAGCGCAGACGAATTGCAGGTTATTTCCTTTTGCAGTTTGATACCGAAGTGCTTCCACAAATACAGCAGCTACGGCATGCATACATTCATAATGACGCCAATGATTGTAATGTAATGGCTCGAGAAGAACAAACAACGGGATTAATTGATTTTGGCGATATGGTTTATTCTGCTTTAATCAATAACCTCGCAATAACTTGTACCTATGCAATTCTGGAATATGATGATCCATTAACCGTTGCTTCATTTATTGTAAAAGGATATCACGAAGCATATCCGCTTAAAACAGAAGAACTCGATTTATTATATTACTTAATTGCAGGAAGACTTTGCATTAGCGTAACACAATCCGCATACAATACATCGTTAAACAGTGATAATATACACCATTTTATTACTGAAAAACCAGCTTGGGAATTACTACATAAACTCATCAAAATTAACCCTATAAAAGCTCAAGATACTTTTAGAAAAGTATGTGGATTTGATGGAGTAATAAACGATTCCGACTATTCAGATTTATTACAAGCGCGTCAAAAAAATGTAGGTCGAAATCTAAGTATAGGATATAATGACAAATTAAAAATTGTAAAAGGAGCGTTACAATATTTATACGATGACAAAGGAAGAACCTTTGTTGATTGTGTAAATAATCCTTCACATGTTGGACATTGCCACCCTGTCGTAGTAAAGAAAATGCAAAAACAAATTGCTACCCTAAATACCAATACAAGATACCTTAACGATACCATATTAGAATATGCCGAAAAACTTACAGCAACATTACCTCCTTCTTTAAGCGTTTGCTATTTTGTAAACTCAGGAAGTGAAGCTAATGATTTAGCCATTCGAATGAGCCGTCATTTCACCAAACAAAAAGACATCATCGTATTGGACCATGCTTATCACGGAACCTCAACTGTAGCAATGGAAATGAGTCCGTATAAATTTGATAGCAAAGGAGGTTTTGGCCAAATGCCTTGGATTCACAAGGCAATTAATCCCGATTTATACCGAGGTCCATATAAATATGGCGATACAAAGGCGGGCGAAAAATATGCTGCCGATGTACAACGAATTATCAAAGATTTAAAGAAAGAAGATAAATCTCCCGCAGTATTTATTTGTGAAACTCTATTGGGTGTTGGAGGTCAAATCCCACTACCAAAAAATTATTTAAAAACTGTATATGATTACGTAAGAGCTTCGGGAGGGGTTTGTATTGCTGATGAAGTTCAGGTAGGATTTGGAAGAGTTGGGGACAAATTCTGGGGATTCGAATTACAAGATGTCGTCCCTGATATTGTTGTACTAGGAAAACCTATTGGTAACGGACATCCGCTGGCAGCCGTGATTGTAACAAATGAAATAGCCGATGCTTTTAACAACGGAATGGAATACTTCAATACTTTTGGAGGTAATCCAGTATCAATGTCGGCTGGACTGGCTGTTCTAGAAGTAATTCAAGATGAGAAAATGCAACAACATGCTCTAGAAGTAGGTAATTACCTTATGGATTTACTCAAAGGATTAATGGCTAAATTCCCAATTATTAGTGATGTTCGCGGACATGGTTTATTCATTGGTGCCGAAATGGTAAAAGACAGAACCACCATGGAACCTGCAATTCCAGAAATTGATATTGTAGTAGAAAAAATGAAAGAAAAAGGATATCTATTAAGTACAGATGGCCCTTTGCATAATGTTTTAAAAATAAAACCACCAATACCATTCAACAAACAAAATGCAGATGAAATGGTTCAGTTTCTTGAAGAAAGTTTAAACGAGATTAGTCTTTAAAAAATAAATTAATTGTCAAATAGTTAATTACAATAATCGGGTATCATTTCTATCCCGACAAACTAAATAAGAGGATGTCCGAAAAGTAATTTTTCAGACATCCTCTTTGCTTATTTAAAACAATCTTATTCTAAGCTCAAATTTACTCAACGATAGTGCAGAAATTCTTTCTGTACCCTTAGTATTTCAATAATCAGGTTTATGATATCCTAAGTCACAGAGGGACAATACATTTATAGAAATTAACAAAGTCGTTTTACAAAACCCCATAGGGATGACATATATTCTAATCCGAAGATAAACCAAAATATCGCTACGCTGTAGCTTTAACCCAAACCCCTTTAAATTTACTATAAATATGATGCTCCGCTGGAGCAATTATCTATTACATTTTCTAAAACTTTCAAAAAAACTGCCCGAAAAATACTTTTCGAACAGTCACTTATATTGTTTCTAGAAAACATATCCGTTCAAATGTGCTAATCAATTTTACATTTTAAAAAACTGTTCCACTAAAATGTTTTACTTTTGAAAACTCTCTAATTAAATTAAAATCAACTCGTAAGTGATAGCAAACAAGCCTTATTTAAAAGAAATCTCACTCAAAAGAGAGTTGATTGAAAGTTATGAGAAATATCCTTTTACGATACCTTCTATAAAAGGATTGGATAAAATGGAGTTTCATCCTGATGTTACTTTTATTGTTGGAGAAAATGGTTCAGGAAAATCCACTTTAATAGAAGCAATTGCTTTATGCATGGGGCTAGGACAAGAAGGAGGAAGCAAACATGCTCGTTTTAGTACCCATCAAAATATCTCAGGGCTTTTTAATTATTTGAAGATTATCAAAAGTTATAGCCTTCCCAAAGATTATTACTTTCTTCGTGCCGAAAGTTTCTATAACCTTGCAACCTATATGGAGCAAACTGATAACCTTCAAGGAACGGGTCATTCCTTACATGAATGCTCTCATGGCGAATCTTTTATGAAAATTCTTACTGAAAGATTAGGTGATAATGGACTTTATGTTTTTGATGAGCCCGAAGCTGCTTTATCTCCCATGAGACAACTTACGCTATTTACTGCAATAGACGAACACGTAAAGAACAATTCGCAATTTATAATTGCTACCCACTCTCCAATCCTATTAGCATATCCAAAAGCAATCATATATCAATTGGATGAAAGAGGAATACACCAGATTGATTATGAAGAAACAGAACATTTTCTGGTCACCAAAGGTTTCCTTAACAATTATAAAAATATGATAGAGATTTTATTAGATCCTAAAAAATAAAATGCCCCAAATGTAGTTTCATTTAAGGCATTTTATTAATTGATTTTACTCCTCAAACAATTCCATCAACTCCAACGCCTTTTTAATCGATTTTACGTTGTCAAAAGTCAATAATAGACGTAAGCCGTTAACGGTTTGTTTTTCTTTCATTTTGCAAAGCGTACTGTGTTTTTGTACAAATTGCAAAACCTTTCTAAACTTTGAAGATTGATAATAATCCGATTGTTGATCAGACACGAAATATCCAATCATTTTACCTTGTTTCATTATCAGTCTTTCGATACCAACATTTGTAGCAATCCATTTTATTCGGATACTGTTAAGCAACGAAATAGCTTGTCTAGGTAATGGTCCAAAACGGTCAATTAGTTTTCTCTCAAATTCTTTCAATCCAGCTTCGTCTTTTACAGCACCAAGTTCATTATACAAAACCAATCGTTCTGAAACGTTGTTGATATATTCATCTGGGAATAACAGCTCAAAATCAGTATCGATTTGCAGGTCTTTAACGTATTCCTTAGTATCGATATTATTTTCTTCTGGATATAAATCCTTAAACTCATTTTCTTTTAATTCTTCGATGGCTTCATTCATGATTTTTTGGTAAGTGTCAAAACCAATTTCATTGATAAAACCACTTTGTTCACCTCCTAATAAATCTCCTGCTCCACGAATTTCAAGATCTTTCATCGCGATATTAAAACCACTTCCTAATTCGCTGAATTGTTCCAAAGCCTGAATTCGTTTACGGGCATCTTCAGTCATAGAAGAATATGGTGGACAGATAAAATAACAGAATGCTTTCTTGTTACTTCGTCCTACTCGACCACGCATTTGATGTAAATCCGACAATCCGAAATTATTAGCATTATTGATGAAGATAGTATTGGCATTAGGAACATCCAGACCGCTCTCGATAATCGTCGTAGCTACTAGAACATCAAAATCACCATTCATAAAGGCCAACATTAACTCTTCAAGTTTGGCACCTTCCATTTGTCCGTGTCCGATTCCTACTCTGGCATTTGGAACCAAACGCTGAATCATTCCGGCAACTTCTTTAATATTTTCGATTCGGTTATTGATAAAGAAAACCTGTCCGTTACGCTGAATTTCATATGAAATTGCATCACGAATCAATTCTTCATTAAAGCCAACCACATTAGTTTCTATAGGATAACGATTGGGTGGTGGCGTTGTAATTACAGATAAATCTCGTGCTGCCATTAAAGAGAATTGTAATGTTCTCGGAATTGGTGTTGCTGTTAATGTCAACGTATCAACATTGGCAGCGATGGTCTTCAATTTATCTTTTACGTTAACTCCAAACTTTTGTTCTTCGTCGACAATTAATAATCCTAAATCTTTAAAAACTACATTTTTATTTACCAATTGATGGGTTCCAATTACAATATCCAGCTTTCCTTCAGCTAGATCTTTTAAAGTTTGCGCTTTTTGTTTTGCTGTTCTAAATCGGTTTAAATACCCAACAGTAACTGGCATTTCTTTTAATCGTTCCGAAAAAGTACGATAATGTTGGTAGGCAAGAATTGTAGTTGGTACTAAAACTGCAACTTGCTTACTATTATCTACTGCTTTAAAAGCGGCACGAATTGCAACCTCTGTTTTTCCAAATCCAACATCACCACAAACCAAACGATCCATTGGTCGGTCGCTTTCCATATCGGCTTTTACTTCCTGTGTCGATTTAATTTGATCTGGAGTATCTTCATATATAAACGAACTTTCTAACTCGTTTTGCAAGTAACTATCCGGAGCAAACTGAAATCCTTTTTCTAATCTTCTTTTTGCATATAACTGAATCAGATTGAAAGCAATATGCTTGACACGCGCTTTTGTTTTTTGCTTTAAAATCTTCCAAGCGTTAGAGCCTAACTTATAAATTTTAGGAGGCGTTCCGTCTTTCCCGTTGTATTTTGAGATTTTATGAAGTGAGTGAATACTCACATACACTATATCATTATCGGCATAAACCAATTTGATGGCTTCTTGCGTTTTTCCTTCAACTTGAATTTTTTGCAAACCTCCAAATCGCCCGATTCCATGATCGATATGCGTAACATAATCCCCAACTGATAAAGTGGTAAGCTCCTTAAGTGTGATATTCTGTTTTTTAGAATATCCATTTTTAATATTAAATTTATGGTATCGCTCAAAAATCTGATGATCGGTATAACATGTAATCTGATTTTCGTCATCGATAAAACCTTGATATAATGGTAAGACTACAGTATGGTATTGCTTACGAATATTCTCAGAATTGGCTTCATCCAACGTTTCAAAAATATCATGAAATCGTTTTGCCTGAGCATCATTTGAGCAGAATAGATAATTCTTATATCCATTAAAATGATTATCACTTAAATTATTCAGCAATAAGTCAAATTGTTTATTGAATGATGGTTGTGGCTGAATATGAAAATCGTATTTCTTTATCGTTTTAAAAATTGGCTTACTAGCTAATTCTACAATCGAAAAATCCAATGCCTTTTTTATAAACGACTTCTGATTTAAGAATAACTGATCGGGAGTTGCTCTTTTAATTTCTTTCGATAATTTCTCGTAAGCTTCTTCGGCTCTTGCAAATTGCTTATCTAGCTGACTTAAAAAACCATCTGTGTTTTGAATAAAAAGTACCGTTTTTTCAGAAATATAATCCAAAAAGCTTTCTCTATTTTCCTGAAAAACTTTGTTCTCAACATTTGGGATTATCGTAATTTTTTTATGTGTTTCTATAGATAATTGTGTCCCAACATCAAAGCTTCGAATACTATCGACTTCATTTCCAAAAAACTCAATTCGATACGGATTATCATTCGAAAAAGAAAATACATCCACGATTCCTCCACGAACAGAGAACTCTCCTGGCTCAGTAATAAAATCAACTCTTTTGAATTCGTATTCGAATAACACTTCATTAATAAAATCAATTGAAATTTTATCTCCAACGGAAACTTTTAAAGTATTCTTATCCAACTCTTTTCGAGTCACTACTTTTTCAAATAATGCTTCGGGATAAGAAACAATTATTGCAGGTTTTTTACGCGAATTAATTCGATTTAGAACTTCTGCTCGAAGTAAAACATTGGCATTGTCTGTATCCTCAATCTGATACGGCCTGCGGTATGATCCTGGATAAAACAATACATCTTGCTCACCAATCATTTGTTCTAAATCATTCAGATAATAAGCAGCTTCTTCCTTATTATCCAAAATAATAAGAAAAGGTAATTCTGCTTTTTTAAACAAAGAACGAATTACGAATGAAACTGCAGATCCTAACAAACCGTTTAGATGCAGTTTTACTTCATTATTTTCTAATAATTGATTGGCAACTTGCTGTATTTTAGGCAAATTATCATACGTAGTATATAAAGCACTTTTACTCAACTCTTGGAATATTTGGATCTATAGGCGTACTGGGAATTGCTCTCGCAGTATCCTTTATCATTTTCATTAATTCTGATTCTCCTTCTTCTAATGGAATTTTATTCTTTTCGACTATTTTATCCATTTGTCTTTCTAGAGAAACCAACTCCTTATTAATATCTCCTATCAAGAAAACAACTTTTTCATCAGGAATTTTATCTAGATGAATATACAAATCCATCATTTTTATCTTAGTAATTAAGACAGAAATCCTACTTTTTATTTGTTGCTTATTAAATTGTTCTGGGATATTATTATTTAATGCGATTGCTTTTTGGGCAATAGCACTCGATTTTTTTTGAAAAGCACCAATTGTTTTTTTAGGTTTACCTTTTAATTCCTCAAGAAACTGGCGCCATTCGTTCCAGCTTTTTATACTTTCTTCTGAAACTGTATTGATTGGAGTATCATAAAAAACCCAGCCTTTATTGATATTATTAAAAATTAGTTCTTTCTTTTTAGCTTCTTTTTTATTTTCGGCAAGTCGCTTTTCATCCTGATTTTGACAAGAATTTAAAAGAAAAACTAAAAGAAGGAAAAGAGATATTCTATATTTCATTGGTTCAAACGTTAGGCTACAAAGTTACAAAGTAAATTTACAATTATGAATTCCCATTTAAGAAGAAGTTATGATTTTATTGTTCTGTTTTTAATCCATTTACTAAAACAGCCATTCGTGAACTATCGCGAGAAACAAACACTCTTTTTGAGAAGTCTTTAAATAATCGATAGTCAATTAAAATATAATTGCGAAATCGTTACCTTTGCTAGACTAAACAAACTTAACATGAATCCTAAAATATTAATCATTGGTGCATGCGGCCAAATTGGAACGGAGCTTACGCAAAAACTACGCAAGTTATACGGAACTGAAAATGTAATCGCTTCAGACATTCGTAAATTAAATACAGATGTTGTTAATTCTGGTCCTTTTGAAGTTGTGAATGCCTTAGATTTCAATCAAATCGAACACCTTGTAGAAGTTCATAAAATAACTGATATTTATTTAATGGCAGCTTTACTATCTGCTACAGCTGAAAAAAACCCTGCATTTGCCTGGGATCTGAACATGAACTCATTGTTTCACGTTTTGAACTTAGCGAAAGCAAAAAAAATAAAAAAGATTTTCTGGCCATCAAGTATTGCTGTTTTTGGACCAACTACTCCAAAAGAAAACACACCACAATATACTGTAATGGAACCTTCAACTGTTTATGGAATTAGTAAACAAGCTGGTGAAAGATGGTGCGAATACTACCATAATATTTATGGCGTAGATGTTCGAAGCATACGTTATCCAGGTCTAATTAGTTGGTCAACTCCTCCTGGTGGTGGAACAACTGATTATGCTGTTGATATTTTCTATAAGGCTATTGCTGATAAAAAATACGAATGCTTTTTATCATCTGAAACCAAAATGCCAATGATGTATATGGATGATGCAATCGATGCAACCATTAATATTATGAAAGCACCTGTTGAGCAAATAAAAATTCATTCTTCATACAATTTAGCAGCAATGAGTTTCACACCAACAGAAATTGCAAACGAAATTAAAAAACATATTCCTGAATTTGAGATTACTTACAATCCAGATTTCCGTCAGAAAATCGCTGATAGCTGGCCTGCAAGTATCGACGATAGTTCTGCGAGAGAAGATTGGGATTGGAAACATACTTTTGATCTTGAGACAATGACAAAAGATATGTTGGAACATTTGGGTGACAAAAAATAAGCAATCTGTTTACATTCTAAAAGTCCGTTTTTTTTAAAGCAATACCTTTAAAAAAAACGGACTTTTATCATTTACATAATAAACCTATTTATTCGCTTTTATTATTTGTATTTTAATAATTAATTACTACATAATTTTATTACTTTTAGTGCGTTTTTAACAAATACAAAAAACCAAAAAAACTAAAAACCAAAAAATTAAGTTAATTATATGACAAATCATCATCAACCAATCAATCAATCAAAAAGAACAGCAATAATTGATATACTAAGAGGCTGGGCCCTTTTTGGGGTAGCAGTAGGCAATTATTCAGGATTTCAACACATTGGAATACCTAACAAAACCAAGAATAGTATTTTATCTGAGGTACTACATAATTTTGATCAATTTTTTTTAGCTGGAAAATCATGGACTCTATTAACCATTTTATTTGGCTATGGTTTTGCGATTTTAATTAATAATGTTAAATCAAAAGGCAGAAACCCTGTTCTTTTTTTTAGTTGGCGAATGTTACTGCTTTTTGTCTTTGCCTTTATTAATTCCTTATTTTGGTTTGGTGACATCTTAAGAGACTATGCCTTTCTAGGACTGATATTGTTATTCTTTTCAAGAAGTTCTGCAAAAACATTAGGTTATATTTCTGCTATCCTTATTCTTGCTGTTCCCTTCATAATGGTTTATGTCAAAGGATTTAGTCCCGAAAAAATATCAGTTCTCACAAATCCAGAATATTTAAAATTATATCATTCTGGAAACTGGCTTGATTTTTTTAAATTTAATCTAACAGCTTCTTTTTATGAGCAAATTATTGTTCCTGGTTACGCCATTACCGCACATATTGTAATGCTGGCTTGCATGCTTTTCGGCGTTCTTCTTCAAAAAATAGATTTTTTCAATCGTTTAAACGAAATGAAAAAAATTTTAAAATATGTACTTATATTCAGCATTCCTTTTCTTGCCCTTCTAGGTCTCAGCTTTTACTTCGCTGTCAATAATAAAATCGGATTTATTAAATTCTTCCATCCCTATTTTTGGTTAATTATAAGTATAATGCTTCCTATTGCAAGTGGAATTTGCCTATTATATATTAACGGAAAACTAAAAACAATTTTTACCTATTTTAGTGCCTGTGGCAAAATGACATTAACTAATTATATCTTTCAGAATATATTAGGCGCCTTTATTTTCTCCGGGATTGGTTTAGGAATAGGAAACACAATGCCTTATTGGTTTTACTTTTCATTAGCTGTTTTTGTTTTTATTATTCAATTATTTATCAGCAAGTGGTGGCTTTCAAAATACAATTACGGTCCAATAGAATGGCTTTGGAGATCTGCTAGCTATAGAGAGTTGTTCCCTTTTAAAAAACCAACAGAAAATAATATTCCGATAGAAACCAATACACAAATAGCCAAGTAACAATTTATCATTAAAAATAATCATATAAAAAGCCCTTAAAAACAGTTGTCTTTAAGGGCTTTTTCATTATAAAAAAGGAAGTTTATTTTACTTCATATATATTATTTGTAGCTTTTACATCAGCCATTAATCCGCTTGGATCGATGGTGATTTTCTTGATAGCGCTTTTGCTTTTATCAATTGTAAAGTTATAAGTTGGCATTGCCCAAGCCCAATCATTTAAAACTGTTCTTTTTACCGAAGGATTAGGATTCTCTTTTATAAAGTTCATCATTCGCAACGGAATGTAAAAACTCTCTTTAGTTCCATCAGTATATTCTACAATTAAATCAATAGGCATTGGCATTCTTCCGATTCTTTCAAGAGTTACAACTGTTTTATTACCACTATCACTCACTTCTTTGATACCATAATCAATTATATTGGTAGTTTGCGTCCAATCTATTAAATACCAATCCAATTCAGCTCCAGAAACGCGTTCAGCAGTTCTTTTGATATCATTTGGTGATGGGTGTTTAAATTTAAAATCATTATAATATCTCTTTAATGTAGCATCAAGATTATCCTGACCAATTACATAAGCTAACTGCGAAAGAAAGATACTTCCTTTTACATAAGATGAAATACTATAAGGTCTGTTCTCATCATAACGATCACCATGCGTAGATTGTGGTTGCTCTTTACCAGAAGCAACTAAATTATAATAAGCTGTATAATTCCCTTTAAATGGGTTTGCTTCCTTTTTATCCCCAGCTAATTCATTCAAAGCCATATCTTCAACGTAAGTAGTAAAACCTTCATCCATCCATGGGTGCTTAGACTCATTTGATGCTAAAACATGCTGAAACCAAGCATGTCCTAACTCATGTGTTGCTGTACCTAACATTCCTTGTAAAGTTCCATTACCCAACATCAAAGTACACATTGCGTACTCCATTCCACCATCTCCACCTTGAATAAATGAATATTGTTTGTACGGGTATGGACCTATTTTATTATTATAAAAATCCATTACCTTAACCATTAATGGCTGTAGATTTTTCCAGTTCTCAATGATTTTCGGATTGTTTTTGTAAAAGAAATGCAAATCAACATCATTTGGCCCTTTTACCACATCATGAATATATTCATTATCTGCAGCCCAAGTAAAATCATGTACCATAGGCGCTACAAAATGCCATGTAAGTGTTTTTGTTTTTTTAGGATAAACAACAGTAACACCTGCATCTTGGTATCCGTGACCTATTTCATTTTTGTTCTGTAAATAACCAGAACCTCCTATTGTATAATCCTTATCAATTGTAATCTTCACATCAAAATTACCCCAAACACCATGAAATTCTCTTGCGATGTATGGATCTGCATGCCAACCTTCGAAATCAAATTCGGCCAATTTAGGATACCATTGAGACATTGACAAAGCAACACCCTCTGTACTATTTCTTCCTGCACGACGAATTTGTACCGGAACCTGTCCGTCAAACTCTAGTGTAAAAGTAGTTTTTGAATTTGGTAAAATTGGTTTAGCTAAAGTAACTTCCATAACAGTTCCTGAAGTTCTAGTTACCGCTGCTACACCATCTTGCTTAAAATTGGTGATATTAAGAAAACCTATTTCATTAGGCTTTAAAGTTTTCATACGGCTTTCCTTAACATCTTTACCATCAACTTTAATCTTGTTTATCATTCTTCCATCAGGGTCTTTAATAGTTTGGACTCTAGCATCCATCTCACTTCCTGGTTGAAACGCATTAAAAAACAAATGATAAAATACTTTTCGTAAAGTATCTGGTGAATTATTGGTGTAAACCAATTCTTGCTTCCCTTTGTACAAATAGTTTTTCACATCCATGGATACATCCATTTTATAATCAACATGTTGTTGCCAATAGGGAGCATTTTGAGCAACCAGAGAACCAAAACTAAGGCTCAAAAAAGAAAGTAATATAATTTTTCGCATGGGCTATATAATAAAAAATGGAAGGGTTGCCACCCTTCCATCGGATTAATATTCTTTACAATTTATTTTTTTGACATTTTTTCTGCCATCAATAACGCATTATAAGCATTCACCATTCTACCCGTTTTTGATGATTCAGTCGATGAAACAGCTACTGGTTTTTCCTCTGGATTCGGATTCTCACCCAAAATCACCATTGCCGGAAGTAAAACACCAGAATTCATTAAAATATGTTTTACCTGTGGAGCAGTTAACTTAGGATAATACGAACGAATTAGTGCTGCAACTCCAGCTGCATTTGGCGCAGCCATTGAAGTTCCTTGCAAGTATTTGTATTTATTATTTGGAACTGTTGCATATATCTCTTCTCCTGGAGCAAAAACATCAACATTTATTTTTCCAAAATTAGAAAAACCAGCTATAACCTTTTCTCCATATACTTTATTGATTGCACCAATTGTAATTAAGTTATCTGCAAATTCTTTGATGTTATCTTCTGAGTCATTTGGATAATTAATGTTTTTCTCAATATCAATATTGTATCCATCATTTCCAGCTGCATGTACAATTAAAACATCTTTTTTAGCAGCATATTTTATAGCATCATAAACCCATTGTTTATGAGGAGAAAAACTTTTTCCAAAACTTCCATTGATTACTTTTGCTCCATTATCTACTGCATAACGTATCGCCAATGCAATATCTTTATCGTACTCATCTCCATCAGGAACAGCTCTCACTGCCATAATTTCAACATTGTTAGCGACACCATCTCCACCTAAATTATTATGACGCAACTGCGCAACAATACCTGCTACGTGAGTTCCGTGTAATGCTTTTTCTTTAACTGGTCCAATAACATTATTATTACCGTAACGAGTATCTTTAATATCTTCTGGATTATCACCTACAATTTTTCGACCATCAAATTCTTTGTTCAAATTAAAATTCAACTGATCATAAACTTGTTCTCTATACTCTTCAAAATCTACTTCAGGATTAAAAGTAGCTCCTGCATTAGTAAAAATCTGAGTCATAATCATTTTACTTCTAGTTACTTTTGGGTCTGTAGAAGTAATGGCGCTTAAATCTTCAAGTTTATAGTTATCCTTATTTAATGCTTTTTTTACAGTAGAATGAACTTCAAGTAAAAAATCTACCTGTTGTTTATCTTCTAATGCCTTTTCGTATTTTTCATTATACATCGCTAAGGCATTTTTATACTGAGCAGATCCATCGTCGCCTTTCTTTACAATACGAGTCAGCTCTAAGTTCTCGTTTACTGCATCTCCAAGAAAGTTCCAACCATGAACATCATCTATAAAACCATTATTATCATCATCAATTCCGTTACCTGGAATCTCTTTTGTATTGGTCCAAATTTTTCCTTGTAAATCCTCGTGTTCGATATCAACACCAGAATCAACAATTCCCACAATAACCTTTACCCCATTTTTATTCTTCAGTAATTCGGCATATGCTTTGTCAACACTCATACCAGGAATAGTATCTTTTACTAAATCCAGATGGCTCCATCTCTTTAAATCATTTTCGCTAACGGGAGCATTTTTTTTAATAATTGCAGGAGCAATTTCAACAACTGGAGGAGTTGTAATTGATGCTTGTTTTGTAGCACCACAACCTGCTAAAACCATTAGCGCAAAAGCAGACATGTAAATAGGCTTGATACTATTCATTTATAATAAATTTAATAAAAGTTAAAATACGGGTCTAATTTATGGTTTTTTGTTACAAAAAAAAGACAGATTAACACACTGTTAGGAATCTTACTCAATCTTTTTTCATCAAACTAGAAACGGTTCAAATATAATCATTCTTTAGAAATCATTAAAAAGGAATTTATTTACTATCTGACAAATAAAAATTTAACAAGAAATCATTCTATTTTGTATTATTGCAGGTCCTAATCAAACCCAACAAAAATTATGAATAAAAAACTACTCTTATTGTTATTACTAGCAAACTTTTTAAGTTACTCCCAGACACCAAATGTCCCTAGCTACGTTCCTACAGATGGTTTGATAGCCTATTATCCTTTTAACGGAAATGCAAATGATCAAAGTGACAATGCATCTAATGGAACTCCAACTGACATCACTCTAACATCTGATAGATTGGGAGTACCCAATACCGCTTACTCTTTTAATGGAACAAGTAGTAACATTCAGACATATTTATCTAACAACCTACAAGACAACAATTCCCGAACAATAACAGGATGGTTTAAAGCCACTGATCCTGTTAACTCTAAAGAGTTTGATTTCTGTGTTTTAAATTACGGAAATACTCCAAGTTCTGCATTTAAAATAAGTTTTTATCGCAAAGGCTATTTTGATGTAGCATTTGGCTCTCAAGTTTTTTCATCTCAAGAATACTACTTTAATAATGAATGGACATTTTTTGCAATGGTCTTTGACAATACCAACAAAACATTTTCATTGTATATAAATAATGTATTGAAGATAACTGGAATTGCTAATTTATTTACACAAGAATTTGGAAGTTATTTTAGAATAGGAAAAAATGATTCAAATAATTACTTTGAAGGATCTCTTGATGATATTGGAGTATGGAACCGTATGTTAACTTCACAAGAAATAAGTAATTTATATTATTCAAATACAGCTCCCCCTAGCATTACAGCAACAATATTTTCGGGTAGCTCGACCACAGTTTGCTCGGGACAAGGTACTAGCTTAAGGGTTGAAGCATCTCCTACAGACAACTATACCTACCAATGGAAGAAAAACGGAATACCAATACCTACAAAAACACTTCCGTATTATCGAGCCGAGGCTAGTGGAGATTATTCTGTAGAAGTCAAAAATGCAAATAACAGTACTGTAACCTCAAATACCATCAAGGTTATTGTAAATGAAACAGCTCCTCCAACTAGTTCGACACCTACATATATTTTAAATGAAGGTAACACAGTTGCTGATTTAAAAATTAACGGATCAAATATCAAATTATATTACAATCCTAATAATGGTTCATCTATACCTTCATCAACAGTATTAACAACAGGGAAATATTATGCTACTCAAACAATTAACGGATGCGAAAGTACTACTAGATTAATAGTCGATATAATTATTTCAAATACCCCTATAAAATACACACTTATTCCTGATAGCAATTTTGAACAAAAATTAATAGATTTAGGAATTGATTCTGGTACCCCAGATGGAAAAGTACTAACTTCAAATATTTCATCACTTACTTCCTTAAACGTATCTGCAAACAACATATCAGATTTAACAGGGATACAAGACTTTATATCATTAACCGATTTATATTGTGGTCAAAATTCATTAACAACATTGAATGTAAGCAAGAATAAGGTTTTGACTACTTTAGATTGTAACAACAATAAAATAATCTCTTTAGATGTAAGTAATAATACTGCTTTACTTAATTTGAGTTGCTATGCAAATCAATTAACATCTTTAGACGTTAAAGCAAATACAGCGTTAACAAAATTAGATTCGGGTTCAAACAAATATACTTCTTTGGATGTAAACTCAAATACTGCTTTAACATTTTTGGGATGTAATACCAGTCTATTAACCTCTATAGACTTGAGTAAAAACACTGCATTGACTCTTCTGGATTGTCGTGAAAACAAAATAACCAACTTGGATGTTTCTAAACTCACTGCTCTAACCGAGCTATATTGTCAATCTAATCAATTAAAAGATTTGGATGTAAGCAAAAATAAATCTTTGGAACTTATAAATTGTTCAAAAAATCAGCTAACTACTTTGGATATAAGCTCACATCCAGCCGCAATTGGTTTATATGCCAATTCTAATCAATTAACGAGTCTAAATTTGAAGAATGGAAACAATGTTAACTTTCAATTGCTATATCTAAATCTTACAAACAATCCAAATCTAAGCTGTATTCAAGTAGACGATGTTGCTTACTCGAATACAAATTGGTCAACCAAAAAAGATGCAACTGCAAGTTATAACACAAACTGTTTTCTTCCTTATACATTAATTCCTGATATAAATTTTGAAAAAAAATTAATAGATTTAGGAATTGATTCTGGTAATCCAGATGGAAAAGTACTAACTTCAAATGTCTCATCACTTACTTCATTAGATGTTTCATCAAGTTTAATTTCAGATTTAACAGGAATACAAGATTTCACTTCATTAAATATATTGAATTGTGAAAACAACAAACTTTTGACCCTTGACATTTCAAATAACAAACTCCTGAAAGAATTAAATTGCAGATATAATAATTTAACCGCTTTAGAATTATCAGCAAATATAAATTTAACTTCATTAGATTGTATTTATAATCAGATTACTAACCTTGACGTATCCAAAGCGGAGTATCTTGAATCATTATTGTGTAATTCTAATCAAATTACCCATTTAGATGTGACTAATAATTTAGTTTTGAACTGGTTTGGTTGTAATGACAATAAACTAACAACTTTGAATGTTTCAAAAAACAAAAATCTGCGTTTTTTAGACTGCGGATATAATCAACTGTCATCACTGGATATTACTAGTAACAAAGATTTATCTTATTTAAATTGTGATAACAATAAACTCACTTCATTAGATGTTTCTATGCTTACTGAGTTAACGAATTTAACTTGTTCCTCAAATCAATTGAACAACCTAGACGTTTCTAAAAACACAGCTCTTGAAAAATTATATTGTGGAAATGGACAACTCACAAATTTAAATGTTTCCAAAAATAAGGCACTAACCCATTTATACTGCCAGAATAACCAACTAATTTACTTAAATATTAAAAATGGATCAAATTCACTACTTACCGATGTTGATTTTACACAAAATCCAAATTTAACATGCATACAAGTTGATGATATAGCTAATTCTAATGCAAATTGGTCAACTCAAAAAGATGTAACAGCAAGTTATGATACTAACTGTACATCAAATTTTGTCCAGATTCCAGATCAAAATTTTGAGCAAAAATTAATAGATTTAGGAATTGATAAAGATGGAAAGAATGGAATGGTACTAGATAGTAGCATTTCACAAATAATACATTTAGATGTTAATTCTAGCGCTATAAAAGATTTAACTGGAATAAGTGGTTTTATTTCACTTAGAGGTCTAAAATCATCAAACAATCAATTAATAAACCTGGATTTATCTAAGAATACTCTTTTAGACTCTTTAGATACTTCTATGAACAATCTTGTAACATTGAATATCAAAAATGGAAATAACACTAAATTTTACATCCCAAATTTAAATTTCACTGGCAATCCATATTTAACCTGCATACAAGTTGATGATGAGGCTTATTCTAATACAAATTGGACAACTCAAAAAGATACAACGGCAAGTTATAGCAGTAATTGTATATTAAATTTTGTTCAGATTCCAGATCAAAACTTCGAACAAAAATTAATAGATTTAGGAATTGATAAAGATGGAAAGAATGGAATGGTACTAGATAGCAGTATTTCGCAAATAACTTATTTAAATGTTAATTCTAGTGCTATAAAAGATTTAACCGGAATAAGTGGTTTTATTTCACTTAGAGGCCTAAAGTTATCAAACAATCAATTAGTAGATTTGGATTTATCTAAGAATACTCTTTTAGATTCCTTAGACACTTCTATGAACAACCTTGTGACATTGAATATAAAAAATGGAAATAACACTAAATTTTACATTCCTAATTTAAATTTCACAGACAACCCAAATCTAGTCTGTATTCAAGTAGACGATGTAGCTTATTCTAATACAAATTGGGCAACTCAAAAAGATGCAATAGCAAGTTATAATACTAATTGTACATCTGATTTTGCCCTGATTCCAGATCAAAATTTTGAGCAAAAATTAATAGATTTAGGAATTGATACAGATGGTCTAAACGGAAAAATTTCCAATTCAAAACTTAACACCATCACTTACCTAGACCTTTCGAATAGCAACATAAGTAGTCTGGCTGGAATTCAAAATTTCACAGCCTTAACCTATTTAGATTGCGATTTCAACAATCTTCAATCTATTGATGTTAGTCAAAACAAATTACTAACCAAGTTATCATTACATGACAACAAACTAACCAAATTAGATGTTTCTGCAAACAAAGAATTATATAACTTAACATTTAGCAAGAATCAGATTTCAACAATTGATTTATCTCAGAATACAAAAATTCATTCTCTAGCGGCAGATAGAAATAAGTTAAGTACTATTGATCTTTCTGCAAATCCTGAAATAGAAGCATTATATTGTGGTAATGTTAATCTTACAACACTAAATGTTTCAAATCTACCAAATCTAATAAATCTAAATTGTACTTATACCAACATTTCAGAGATTGATGTCACTGCAAATCCAAAATTGGAAATGTTATATTTTAACAATGCAAACTTAACAACATTAAATGTTAGTAAAAACCCTCTTTTAACACATCTAAATGTTGCCAATAATCAATTAACAACTTTAGACCTATCCAATAATCCTCTTTTAAAAGTTGTCTTTATTGAATTTAACCCTCTAACGTCATTAAATATACAAAATGGCAATAACAAAAACTTTAAAGTATCTAACACCTCTAAAAAAAATACTGAAGTTGAAGTATTAACTAGTTTTTTAAACAACACAAAACTTAGCTGCATAAAAGTAGATGATGTTGCTTATTCAAATGCAAACTGGTCAAAAATTAAAGATAAAAGTGCAACTTACAACACAGAATGTAATGAAGAACTGGCTTTACCAACAAACAACTTTATAGTTGAAACAAAAGGAGAATCTTGTCTTGGTGAAAACAATGGGGAGATAAGTATTTCTGCTAAACAAACATTTGCATACACAGCTACTATAAACGGAAAAACAACCGTTTTTACCAATAATTTACTAAAAGTTATTGGCTTAACTCCTGGGAATTATCCTATTTCGATTACAATTCCTGGACAAATTTTTGAACAAAAATTTAATGTCACTATTGCTAAGGGAGCAACCATTTCTGGAAAATCTAATATAACAGCTAGAAAAGTTGATGTTGAAATTACAGAAGGAACAGCTCCTTATACCGTTTTTGTTGATGGCGAAGCACAGTTTCAAACAACCGATTCTAATTTTTCTTTAGATTTAAACAATGGTGGTTTATTAGAAGTAGCAACTGCTAAAGCTTGCGAAGGTATTTTTTCTAAAAAAATACCTTCATTAGATGTTATAAAAAGTTTAGTAGCTCATCCTAACCCAACATCGGGAAATTTTGAAATCGACATACCATCTAACAAAAAGGAAATCAAAATAGAAGTTTACAACTTCGGAGGTCAATTAGTTTCTACTAAAAATTATAACATAGAAGATGGGAAAGCATATTTAAATATCGAGAACCAAGCTTCTGGTATTTATGCTGTTAAAATCTATTTTGACACTCCAGAATACATTAAAATCATAAAAAAATAAAAATGAAGAATTTTTTATACCTATCAATCATCAGTATTTTGTTTATTTCTTGCGGTGGCGGTGGCGGCGAAGACGATCCTGTAACTCCAGGAGTTCCAAATGTAGCACCTACAGTACCGATATTAGTTAGTCCTGCTGATAATAAATTATGCGTAGACAATACCGTTTCTTTTAAATGGGACAAAGCTACAGACACTAACAATGACGCTATAACTTATCAAATTCAAATTTCAAAAGACAATACTTTTACTCAAATTGATAAAAATTTTGAAGGAGCTGATAATAATACTTCTCTTGTATTAGACAAAAACACGGCCTATTATTGGAGGATAAAGGCAACAGATAATAAAGGGTTAGCAAGTGCTTATTCTATCGTTTACAAATTTTACACTGCGGGAGATGCTCTAGTAAATCATCTACCTTTTGCACCAAGTTTACTGCATCCAATTCTAAACAGTACATTAAGCACAGTAACTGCCTCTCTAAAATGGGAAGCAACAGATGTTGATGCTACAGATGTTCTAACTTATGATGTCTATTTTGGAACAACTAACCCACCTAACAAAAAAATAAGCGAGAACAAAGCTACAAATGCACTTGATGTAACTTTAGAACCTGCAAAAGAATATTTCTGGAGTGTTATTGTGAAAGACAACAAAGGAGGAGAAACTGTTGGTCAAGTTTGGAAATTCAAAACCAACTAAAACATCAATTAGCTAAACTAAAAAATCCCGTTTTCAAAACTATGAAAACGGGATTTTTTTTAAATTTTAATTACAGTTAAAGAATCTCTTCACAAGTAAAAACATCTTTAAGCCTTACTCCTTTTTCTGTATGTTCCACAGTTATGATTTGGTTGTGTGCGTCGTGTTCCAAAAACAAATAATAATTATTATCTGCTGCTGCATTAAGAAATTTTGACTTCTCAGGCATTGTCAATAATGGTCTTGTATCATATCCCATAACGTATGGCAACGGAATATGTCCAGCTGTAGCCAATAGATCTGCACAAAAAACAATCGTTTTATCCTGATACTGAATATGTGGAATCATTTGTTTTTCGGTATGGCCATCGACATAATAAATTCCAAAATTCATTTCTTCTGAAAAACCAAAATCAGATTCTGGACGCTTAATAAAATTTAATTGCCCACTTTCTTGCATTGGCAGAATATTTTCAGACAGAAAAGAAGCCTTTTCTCGAGCATTAGGTTTTGTTGCCCATTCCCAATGATTTTCATTACTCCAATATTTAGCATTTTTAAAAGCTGGTTCATAACCCGTTTTGCCAGCATTCCATTGCACACTTCCACCACAATGATCAAAATGCAGGTGCGTCATAAAAACATCCGTGATATCATCTCTATGAAAACCATATTTTGCCAACGATTTATCTATCGAATGATTTCCCCAAAGCGAATAATATCCGAAAAACTTATCCGATTGTTTGTTCCCCATTCCAGTATCGATCAAAATAAGTCGGCTACCATCTTCAATAAGCAAGCATCTAGCGGCAATATCTATCAAATTATTTTCATCGGCAGGATTGGTTTTATTCCAAATTGTTTTAGGCACAACGCCAAACATGGCACCACCGTCTAATTTAAAATTTCCTGATTCTATTGGGTAAAGCTTCATTATTTAATTATTTAAAAATTCAAATGTTACAAAAATTAAGATTCAATGATCTTTTGTTTGATTAATCATGCAATTTAATAAAATCCTTTTGCTTTAAAGGAAATCAAATAGACTTTATCTATTTTAACATTTGTTATAATAATGTGAACCGTTGTGGAAAAAGATTTTTATATAGTATCTTTGCAAATAATTTAGACAATAATCTACATAACAATGATAAAGGTTTCTGATTCTGCCAAAAAGAAAATTATCGACTTGATGAAAGACGATGGTTTTGATGCCGCACATGACTACGTAAGAGTAGGGGTGAAAAGTGGTGGGTGCTCCGGTTTATCATATGATTTAAAATTTGACAAAACCAAAGGAGACGACGATAAAATATTCATAGACAACGATATAACTATTGCTGTCGAAAAAAAATCATTTCTATATTTAGCTGGAACAATATTAGAATTTTCAGGTGGATTAAACGGGAAAGGATTTGTATTTAATAATCCAAACGCAAGTAGAACTTGTGGTTGTGGCGAAAGTTTTTCACTTTAGCCAACGTCGAAAGTCATAAAATCAAACGGAGCTACACATACTTCGGATCTTAAGACATTCAAACTTATAAGACCATATTGAAACAATGAGCAAATACACTGAAGACGATTTAAAAATCGAACTCGAAACTAAAGAATACGAATACGGATTTTATACCAATATAGAATCAGAAACGTTTCCTATTGGGCTAAACGAAGATATTGTTCGTGCCATTTCTCTAAAAAAAGAAGAACCACAATGGATGACCGATTGGCGCATTGAAGCTTTTCGTGCATGGCAAGAAATGATCGAGCCAGAATGGGCAAATGTACATTATCAAAAACCCGATTTCCAAGCAATCTCATATTACTCTGCTCCTAAACAAGTAGATCCTAATAAAACATTAGATGATGTAGATCCGGAACTTTTAGAAATGTACAAAAAGTTAGGAATCTCTGTCGACGAACAAAAAATGATGAACAATGTCGCTATGGATATTGTAGTCGATTCTGTTTCTGTTGCTACAACTTTCAAAAAAACATTGGGAGAAAAAGGGATTATTTTCTGTCCTATTTCTGAAGCGATAAAAGAGCATCCTGAATTAGTTCGTAAATACCTAGGAACAGTTGTACCACAAAAAGACAATTTTTATGCTGCATTAAATTCAGCTGTTTTCTCAGATGGTTCTTTCTGTTATATTCCAAAAGGCGTTCGTTGCCCAATGGAACTTTCTACTTATTTCCGAATCAATCAAGCAGGAACAGGGCAATTTGAAAGAACATTGGTTATTGCCGACGAAGGAAGCTATGTATCATACCTAGAAGGATGTACAGCACCAAGTCGTGACGAAAACCAACTGCATGCTGCTGTAGTAGAGCTAATTGCTCTAGACGATGCAGAAATCAAATATTCAACTGTTCAAAACTGGTATCCAGGAAACAAAGAAGGAAAAGGTGGTGTATTTAATTTCGTAACCAAAAGAGGTTTATGCGAAACGAATGCAAAAATCTCATGGACACAGGTAGAAACAGGTTCAGCCGTAACATGGAAATACCCATCTTGCGTTTTAAAAGGAGACAATTCTGTAGGTGAATTTTATTCAATTGCCGTTACCAATAATTTCCAACAAGCAGATACTGGAACAAAAATGATTCATTTAGGTAAAAACACTAAATCAACAATCATCTCTAAAGGTATCTCTGCTGGAAAATCACAAAATAGCTACCGTGGATTAGTACAAATAAGTGCTCGAGCAGATAATGCAAGAAACTTTTCGCAATGTGACTCTCTTTTAATGGGTAACAATTGTGGCGCACATACTTTTCCATATATCGAGAGCAAAAATCCTTCTGCAAAAATAGAACACGAAGCAACAACAAGTAAAATTGGTGAAGACCAAGTATTCTATTGTAATCAACGTGGAATTCCAACTGAAAAAGCAATTGCATTAATCGTAAATGGTTTTAGCAAAGACGTTTTAAATAAATTGCCAATGGAATTTGCTGTAGAAGCACAAAAATTATTAGAAATTTCTTTGGAAGGTTCTGTGGGTTAATACGTTTAAAGTTTTAGGTCTAAAGTTTGTAAAACACACTTTAAACTTAAAAAGAAACTTTTCACAAAAACCTAAATTGAAAATAAATAGTTTAAACAAGAAAAAATTTAAAGTAACCGTTCCTTAATAAAACTAAAGAACTTGAAACTTTAAACTTTAAACAAAAATAACATGTTAAGTATAAAAAATCTTCATGCCTCAATTGGCGACAAAGAAATTCTTAAAGGAATAAACATAGAAGTTAAAGCTGGTGAAGTACATGCCATCATGGGACCAAACGGTTCTGGAAAAAGTACACTTTCTGCAGTAATTGCAGGAAATGAAAACTACGAAGTAACACAAGGAGAAGTTTTTCTTGACGGAGAAGATCTAGCCGATTTAGCACCAGAAGAAAGAGCACACAAAGGTGTATTTCTTTCATTCCAATATCCTGTAGAAATCCCTGGAGTTAGTGTAACTAACTTTATGAGAACTGCAATTAATGAAACACGTAAAGCAAACGGTCAAGAAGAAATGCCAGCTAATGAAATGCTGAAAGTAATTCGTGAGAAATCAGAATTATTAGAAATTGATCGTAAATTTTTATCACGTTCACTTAACGAAGGATTCTCTGGTGGAGAGAAAAAACGTAACGAAATTTTCCAAATGGCAATGTTAGAGCCAAAATTAGCAATCCTTGACGAAACAGACTCAGGTTTGGATATCGATGCATTAAGAATTGTTGCTAATGGGGTTAACAAACTAAAAAGTGATAAAAATGCAATTATTGTTATCACGCACTACCAACGTTTACTAGACTATATCGTTCCTGATTTCGTTCACGTACTTTACAACGGAAAAATTGTAAAATCTGGTGGAAAAGAATTAGCATACGAATTAGAAGAAAAAGGATACGACTGGATTAAAGCGGAAAACTAGATTTTTGTTCCATGTTTCATGCTTTTTTAGTTTCAAGTTAAACTTATCTTTTGTAAGTTTAAACCTAAAAACAAAAAACCATGGCAACAATAAATAGGTTTGAAGATTTAGAAATTTGGAAAGAAGCGAGACGATTAGCAAAAGAAATTAATCTCATTGCAAATGAAACTGAATTAAAATCAGATTTCAGATTTAAAAATCAAATAAACGCATCATCTGGTTCAGTGATGGACAACATAGCAGAAGGTTTTGAAAGAGATGGAAATTTAGAATTTCGACAATTTTTATCCATTGCGAAAGGTTCAGCTGGAGAAACAAGATCCCAACTTTATCGAGTTTTTGATTTTGAATACATATCAGAACAAAAGTTTGAAATTTTAAAAACAGATTATGAAAACTTAAGCGGTAAAATAAAAAACTTTATCACTTATCTTAATAAGAAGGATTTTAAAGGAAATAAGTTTCAATAGGTAAAACTTGAAACTTTAAACCTGAAACCCCGAAGGAAACAAAATAAAAATGGATTTGAAAGAAAAATTAGTATCGTCTTTTATGGCTTTTGAGGAACGTGTAGATGTCCATACGGATCTTCATGAAATCAGAACACAAGCGATAAAAAACTTCGAAAATAAAGGTTTTCCAACCAAAAAAGAAGAAGCTTGGAAATATACATCACTAAATGCCATCTTAAAAAATGACTTTACTGTATTTCCAAAACAAGATAATGCAATCGAATTTAATCATGTAAAAAAATATTTTATACATGAAATAGACACCTATAAAGTAGTATTTATAGATGGTGTTTTCAGTTCGCATTTATCTTCTACAACACACGATGGAATTGATGTTTGCTTAATGTCTTCGGCATTAACCAAACCTAAATATAAAATGATTATTGATAAATACTTTAATCAAATCGCAAATACAGAAGATAGTTTAACTTCTTTAAACACTGCATTTGCAATTGAAGGAGCTTATATCAATATTCCTAAAAAGAAAGTAGCTGCTAAACCTATTGAAATCATGTATTTCTCAACAGGAAATGAAGCAGCACTTATGGTTCAGCCAAGAAACTTGGTAATTATAGGTGAAAATTCTCATGTGCAAATCATCGAGCGCCACCAAAGCTTAAATGAAAACCCTGTTTTAACCAATTCCGTTACAGAAATTTTTGCTGAAAAACGTGCGATTGTAGATTACTACAAAATTCAAAATGACAATAGCGAGGCCAATTTAATTGACAATACTTACGTTTCACAACAACAAGAAAGTCATGCATCGGTTCATACGTTTTCATTTGGAGGGAATTTAACCCGAAACAATCTGAATTTCTATCACTTTGGTGAAAGATTAACAAGTACGTTAAACGGAATAACAATTATAGGCGAGAAACAACACGTAGATCACTATACATTAGTCAAACATTCAACTCCAAATTGCGAAAGTTTCCAAGATTACAAAGGAATTTTTACAGACCGTTCAACAGGAGTTTTTAATGGAAAAGTATTAGTTGAAAAAGTAGCGCAAAAAACAAATGCATTTCAAAAAAGCAACAATATCTTATTAAGTGATAAGGCAACTATAAATGCAAAACCACAATTAGAAATTTTTGCTGATGATGTAAAATGCTCTCACGGTTGTACAATCGGACAACTAGATGAAACAGCAATGTTCTACATGCAGTCACGCGGAATTCCTCAAAAAGAAGCAAAAGCATTATTAATGTATGCATTCTCAAATGCCGTTATTGAAAGCATTAAAATACCAGAATTAAAGAAACGAATCACTACAATTATTGCTAGTAAACTAGGAGTAAAAATGGGATTTGATTTATAATTAAATTCTACCAAAATACAAAACCGACAAACTCTTAGAATTTGTCGGTTTTTTTTTATAAGCTAATCCCGCTATCCGCTACAATCTTTCCCTTTTTTAAAGAAAAAAGAAAAAGGATTTTCACTTCTATCAGGGCTAAAACATGTGGTATATCTCAATTCCTAAAATTGATTTTTCCATAATCCAATTACAAATACTAACAAACCTAAGAAAGATAAACCTAATCCCAATATCAAACAAATTGAATTAAAAGGCACTCCGATATTTATTGACCAAGCAAAACCAATTAAAACAAAACCAATAATCATAAATAAAAAGGGCAATAAAATTCTATATTTTCTCATTTCAAATTATTTCCTAACACTTGCTGTTACCTCCTTCAAAAACAAATTAAAATCAAATTCAAGATCATCTGTCAAGCCCATTCTTACAATGACTAAATCCAAAGATGGAATAATAAATACTTTCTGACCTTGAAAACCACTACAATAAAACATATCACGAGGTGCATCTTTATATTTTCCACCTGCATTTAACCAAAATTGAGCACCATAATCTCCTTTTGAAGTATTGGTTGGGGTAGATACATATTTCACCCAACTTTCATCCAGAATCTGTTCTCCATTCCAGTTTCCTTTATGCAAATACAGCAACCCAAATTTAGACCAGTCTCTGGTAGTAGCCCAAGCATAAGAAGAGCCAACATAATTCCCTACCATATCGGTTTCAATGACAGTAGAGTTCATTCCTATTTTATCTATTAAAGCGGAATACCAAAAATCTAGATATTCCTGATGTGTCTTAAATTGTTTTCTCAAAATAGCCGACAACAAATTACTTGTGCCAGAAGAGTAATTCCAATGCGTATCTGGTTTATACAAAGCAGGTTTTTCTAGTTGTACTTTAGCCATATCTTCTGACTCAAAAAGCATAATAGTTGCATCACAGATTGTGTTGTAATTTTCCACCCATTCTAAACCCGAATTCATATGAAGTAAATCATTAGTAGTTATAATTTTGCGTTCATCATTTTGCCATTCAGCAACTGGAGCAGGTTTATAAATATCAAATTTCTTTTGTCTTTGAAGCACTCCAAACATCGTTCCTGTAATACTTTTGGTCATAGACCACCCGAGTAACTTACTGTCTTTAGTAAAACCTGTCTCATATTTTTCACCTATCAGTTTGTCTTTATACAATACTAAAACCGACCTTGTTCTTTTATTTTTTTCTCCTGCCACATCAAATGCATTCGCAATCGCTTTTTTTAATTTAGCATAATCAACAGTAGAAAACACAGTATCTTTAGGCTCTTTGTCCCCATAAGGAAAAGGCAAATTATTAGCCAATTTTATTCTTTTGGGAACCAAGTACGGCTTAGATATGTCGAAGTTATCATTAATTAAAGTAGCACCTATTCCCTCTCGATAAATTGCTTTTCGTTCTTTTAATCCATAAACACTAGAGGTTGCAAACTTTCCTTCTTCATTAATTTTATTTGTTGCTAAGTCTAGCAAAGGAATATCATTATCTCCTTTTTCAATCGATTCCTGCGAGCGATTATCTATGAAATGACATGAAGCAATACTTTTAGAAGTAAAGCCAGAAATCAAATCAAGTTTAGGATAAGTAGTAAATCTGAAATAAATAATTATGATAATAAGAAGAAGAACAAGTAATTTTAAGATTTTTTTCATAATAATACAGGTTAATTTACACTGCAATATAACCATAATTTCTTCACAAATTAACTTTGAATCCTCTCAAAATCAAATACAAACCTTCAAAAAATGCCAAATCTGTAAAACAATATTGTTTTTAATAGGATTATCTAAAACCATAAAAGGAAATTTAGCAATTACTGGATAAAACAATTTAGTTTTAGTACTTTTGTAATTAGAATTTTTCTAAATAAGATATGCTAGATATTCATAAAATAAGAGCTGAGTTTCCGATACTTTCACAAAAAGTAAACGGGAAACCTTTGGTATATTTTGACAATGGAGCCACATCACAAAAACCACAGGTTGTGATTGATGCGATTTCAAAATATTATCAAGAAATAAATGCAAACATACACCGCGGAGTACATACTTTGAGCCAATTAGCAACTGATGCTTACGAAATCTCAAGAGTAAAGATCCAACATCATATTAATGCTAAGCATTTACATGAAGTACTATTTACTTCTGGAACAACCCATGGGATTAATTTAGTAGCAAACGGTTTTGCTTCAATACTAAAACCTGGAGACGAAGTACTGGTTTCGGCTTTGGAACATCACAGTAACATTGTGCCTTGGCAAATGTTATGCGAAAAAACTGGCGCTACTCTTAAAGTGATTCCAATGAATCAAGATGGAGAACTTATCATAAGCGCGTACGAATCTTTACTATCTGAAAAAACAAAAATAGTTACCGTAAATCATATTTCGAATGCATTAGGGACAATCAATCCTATAAAATATATGATTGAGAAAGCTCATGCTGTAGGCGCTGCCGTTTTAATAGATGGCGCACAAGCTGTACCGCATTTAAAGCCAGATGTTTTGGATTTAGATTGTGATTTTTATGCTTTTTCGGGACATAAAATGTGCGGACCAACTGGAACTGGAATTTTGTATGGAAAAGAAAGCTGGTTAAATAAACTCCCTCCTTACCAAGGTGGTGGCGAAATGATAAAAGAAGTTACTTTCGAGAAAACTACTTATGCTGATTTACCACACAAGTTTGAAGCAGGAACACCAAATATTGCTGGTGGAATTGTTTTAGGAACTGCAGTAGATTACATGAACAGTATAGGTTTTGAAAACATTCAGAAACAAGAAAAAGCGTTACTTGCTCATGCTACTAAGCAATTACTTGAAATTGAAGGTTTAAAAATCTATGGGACTGGTAAAGAAAAAACTTCAGTAATATCTTTTAATATTGATGGAATTCATCCCTTTGACATTGGTTCAATAATTGATAAATTAGGAATTGCAGTACGCACTGGACACCATTGTACGCAACCAATCATGAATTATTTTGGAATACCCGGAACTGTAAGAGCTTCTTTCTCTTTTTATAATACAATAGAAGAAATTGATTTAATGGTCGAAGCGGTTAAAAAAGCTAAAATTATGTTATCTTAATCAAACCAAACCTATGAAAGTACTATCTTTTTTAATTCTGACAATTTTTATTGGAAACAGTTGTGTAAGCCAAAAAAATATAGATATGAGTGCTGTAGAGATAGTATATTCTGCTGTTTCTCGTGGTTATTACCAAAAGATAGTAGTTAAAAATCAGATGGTATCCATTACTAAAGGCAGAGGAGAAGAAGCTGTAACAAACAAAATCAATGGAGCACAATGGGCGAGAATTGTTTCTGAATTTAAAAAAATCAATTTAGAAAGTATTCCACAACTAAAAGCACCTACTGAAAATCGTTTTCATGATGGAGCAGCCATTGCTAATTTAAGAATAACAAAAAATGGAAAAACATACGAAACTAATGGTTTTGACAATGGTTTTCCACCAGCAGAAATAGAAAAATTAGTAACTTTATTAGTTGCTTTTACTCAAGAATAGAACATGACAATAAAAGAAATACAAAACGAAATAGTCGAAGAATTCTCGATGTTCGATGATTGGATGCAACGTTACGAGTATATTATCGAATTAGGAAAGAATCTACCATTAATAAAAGAAGAGTACAAAACTGAAGAAAACTTAATTAAAGGTTGTCAGTCGAAAGTATGGCTTCAAGGCGAACAGAATGGTGATAAGATTGTTTTCACAGCCGATAGTGATGCTATTTTAACCAAAGGAATCATTGCAATCTTAATTAGAGCTTTTTCTAATCAAAAAGCAGAAGACATCTTAAAAGCTGACGTAGATTTTATAGATGAAATTGGATTGAAAGAACATCTATCTGCAACCCGTGCCAACGGATTGGTCTCGATGATTAAAAACATCAAGATGTATGCCTTAGCATTCGACTCGAAAAACAAAAATTAAATTAATAAAACATAATGTTTTTAATTCGAACCCGTAAGATATTAAGTTTCATAAAGAAGCAAGATTAATCATCGTACTATAAGTAATTAAAACATTGAGATATTAAATTTCATAAAGAAGCAAAACTTAATTTTCTTATTATCTTAATGGTAAAAAAGTAAGCTTGCTGTTTAAAATGAACCTACATCATTTATATGGTGAAAAAACAAAAACAAGAAAATGGAACAAGAAATAGACACTAACGAATTAGGAGAATCAATCGTAAAAATCTTAAAAACAATTTACGACCCTGAGATTCCTGTAGACATATACGAATTAGGATTAATTTATGACGTAATGGTAAATACTGATTACGAAGTAAAAATATTAATGACATTAACATCTCCAAACTGCCCGGTAGCCGAAAGCTTACCTAGAGAAGTTGAAGAAAAAGTAAAATCTATCGAAAACGTAAAAGACGCAGAAGTAGAAATAACTTTTGACCCACCTTGGAGTAAAGAATTAATGAGCGAAGAAGCTAAATTAGAATTAGGAATGCTTTAATATTTGTTTCAAGTTTAAAGTTTCAGGTTACTCAACTTGAAACTTTAAACCTGAAAACAACTTTTTATATGGAAGAAATAATCAATAAAGTTGCCAATAGTGCCTTAGAAGTTTTTGACCTTGAGGATTATTATCCAAAAGGATTACGTGCGCAAATTGATATTTCGCAATGGCTTTTGGAAGGTTTTCTTTTAAAAGAAAAAGACTTTCGCGAGCATCTTAAAAACCACAATTGGTCACAATATCAAGATGCTTACATAGCAATTAATTGCAGTACCGATGCTATAGTTCCTGCTTGGGCTTCAATACTGGTTGCAATTCAATTAGCTCCATATGCTAAAAAAATTGTTGATGGCACACTCGAAGATTTAGACTCCAGCCTTTACGAAGAGATTCTGCGTAACCTCGATTACACAGCATACAAAAGTAAGCCTGTAATCATAAAAGGATGCTCTAAAAAGCCAGTTCCTACTCGCGCCTACATTCTAGCTGCTCATTATTTACAGCCTTTCGCAAGAAGTATTATGTATGGAGAAGCATGCTCTGCTGTGCCTTTATACAAAGAGAGCAAGAAATAATTTACAATTAAAATTAAGTATTTTTTAACAATTTCATGGTTTTTAGTATATTTGTGTTAATCAACACTAAACAAGGAACCTATGAAAAATCTTCTTCAACTCCTTTTTATCTTCCTAGCAAGCTTTTCTCTTGTACAGGCACAGAACACCGAAAAAGAACTAATAAAAAACACTGAAAAAGCCGTTAAATTCATATCCGATACTACAGGAAACGGATGGAAAAGCACAGGAAATGTTTCGTTTCTTTTTAATCAATCAAATTTCAACAACTGGATTGCTGGTGGTGAAAACAATATCTCGGGGAATTTAGGTATTAATTACAACATCAATTACAAGAAAGATGACGTTAGCTGGGACAACAAAATTCTTGCTTCATATGGTATCTTACAAACTGAAAATTCTGATTTTGAGAAAAAGACTGATGACAGATTAGAAATTAATTCTATTTATGGAAAAAGAGCATTTGGTAATTGGTACTACTCCTTTTTTGTAAATTTCAGAACACAATTCACAAAAGGATATGTGTATGGCCAAGATGCAAATGGCGCTGAAATACGAACTGAAAACACAAATTTCATGTCTCCGGGCTATCTTACGTTTGGTCCTGGTATTTTTTGGAAAAAGAGCGACAATCTAAAGTTAAATTTCGCCCCTCTGACTTCAAAAATGACTTTTGTAGACAAACTATACACATCTGATATTGGATACGTAGACGAGTCTTATTTTGGCGTTAAAGCAAACAAAACGATGCGCTATGAATTAGGTTTCTACGCTTCGGCATATTACAAACTTGATATAATGACCAACGTTACTGCTGAGAATATTTTAAACCTATATTCGAATTATCTAGAAGACCCACAAAATGTCGATATTGATTACTCATTAAATATTGTAATGAAAATAAATAAATTCCTGTCAACTAACTTGTCGTTTCAAGCAATTTATGACGACAATGCTTTTCAAGGATTTCAAACCAGAGAAGTTTTTGGCTTAGGAATAAATTACTTATTCTAAAACACAAAAAAAGCGCTTGCAATTGCAAGCGCTTTTTTTATTCTTCATCTTCCTTTTCGATTGCATCCTTATAATCAGGATACAAAAATTTATTATACGGAAACCTAGTAATATGAATTTGTCTAACAGACTCATACACTCGCTCTCTAAATTCTTCGAAATTTTCTTTGTTTGTTGCCGAGATAAACAAAGCATTTTGCTCTCCTAAACGATGCATCCAAGTCGTTTTCCACTCTTCAATCGTGTAATGTCTTGGTGTTTTTTCGGTAATCAAATCATCCTCATCAATAGTTAAATGCTTATAAGCATCTATCTTATTAAAAACCATAATAACTGGTTTGTCATGAGCCTTAATATCTAACAAAGTTTGATTAACAGATTCAATATGATCTTCAAAATCTGGATGTGAAATATCTACAATATGTAATAACAAATCAGCTTCACGAACCTCATCTAATGTACTCTTGAATGAATCTACCAATTGAGTTGGCAGTTTACGAATAAAACCAACTGTATCAGAAAGCAAGAACGGTAAGTTTTTAATCACTACTTTTCGAACTGTTGTATCTAATGTAGCAAACAATTTATTCTCTACAAAAACATCGCTTTTTCCAATAGCATTCATTAATGTTGATTTTCCAACATTTGTGTACCCTACTAAAGCCACACGAACCATTGCGCCACGATTACTACGTTGCACACCCATTTGCTTATCGATAGTTTTTATTTTTTCTTTCAACAATGCAATTCGATCACGAACGATACGTCTGTCTGTCTCGATTTCTGTTTCTCCAGGTCCACGCATTCCGATACCCCCTTTTTGACGCTCAAGGTGAGTCCACATACCAGAAAGTCTAGGTAGTAAATACTGACATTGCGCCAATTCAACTTGGGTTCTTGCATAAGAAGTTTCAGCTCTTTGAGCAAAAATATCTAGAATTAAGTGTGTTCTATCAAGGATTTTACAATCTATAATTTTAGAGATATTCTTTTGTTGCGAAGGAGACAATTCATCATCAAAGATCAAAGTCGAAACACCATGCTCTTTTACAAAAAGATTGATTTCGTCAATTTTACCAGTTCCAACAAAAGTTTTAGGATTCGGACGTTCCATTTTTTGCGTGAAACGTTTTATAACTTCACCGCCAGCAGTATAAGTCAAAAACTCTAACTCGTCCAGATATTCATTTAACTTTTCTTCACTTTGATTTTGAGTTACAATCCCAACAATGGCTGTTTTCTCAAAATTTAGTACTTCTTTTTCTAACATAACTTTAAATAAGCTACAAATTTAGTGATTTGCAAGGTACTAAAGCCTATTGATGCATTTTTTTAAATACAAAAACAAAGACTTCAATTGGTAATAAGTAATAATTCCTATTCGTAAATATATGTTTTATCAATTTTTACAATTCCATTTTGCTCTAAAAAAGAAGATGAAATTGGATAATTCAATACATTATACTTATATTTTCCTGATACTCCTGTGTAATTTGTTGTAGAAGGAGCAAATGCCAATTCATTATTATAAGAAATGGATTCAAAGCTAAATTCATCTTCATGAAAAGAGATTAACGGTACAATAACTTTATAATTTGGACCAAATAAATTTTGTACAATCAATAAATCAACTGATTTTTTATCATCAAAAGTAAAACTATTAATCATTTTTTCACCCAGAACTCCTTTGTGACGTACTACATTATCATTAGAATATACATATTCAATTTTATTAAAAATCTGTTGATTTCTATCTCTGGAAGAACGTCTTATAACAAGTCCATTTTCAACTACATATTCAATATCCTCAAGTATGGTATGAATATTGCTTTTTTTGGTTATTACTTTAATTCTTGCTCCTTCATAACTCATCGTTACTGTCTTAGTTACAGTCTCGCCGTTTTCATCGTACTTTTTCATGAACTTAGTAATCCTATCATCTTTGTCGTAACTATATTTTACAACTTCTTTCCAGTTACTACCTATTCTCTCTTTTACTGTCATATCCAAAAGCCCTTTCAAATTGTAAAAAAAACTATGTACAACATCTGATGTTTTTATGGTTAGAAGCTTACCGTCTTGGAACAAAACCGTTTTATTCTCAATTTCACCACTTTTTGAATCGCGGTAATTTGTCTTAACGACATTTATTTGTTTTAACTTAATTTGCTGATCTTGACTGTGGATCAAACATGAAAAAGCCATCATAAAAATGGCAATGAAGTAATTTTTCATCATGGTATTTATATCGATTTGGGATGACCAAAATACAAAAAACATAGAAAAAATACTGTTTTCACAACCAAAAAACGAAACCTTATTATAGATTTTAAAAACAAGCTATCTAATATTAACTGAACACTAGATACTTATGTTTATTTATAAATATGCAACTCCACATACAACCTTTACTTATCTCCTACAATTACAACATCATCTACCATAAAAGCGCCGTTAAGTATCTTATCCTTTCCTGATCCAACATACTTAAAAGCAATATGAATATTTCCTGAATAGGAGGACAAATCAATACGGTCCGAACTTATAAATTGACGAACAGGAGTAGATAATGTAGGAAGTATTGCTTCTAACTTAATCCATTCAGCATTAGCGACATTAAAACCATCAAAATTAGTTGACACATAAACTTCTAAAGAATTCAATGGAGAATCAACTTTTAAATCATGTTGCGCGCTTCTAAATGACAATACTGCATTTTTATAATCATCTATATTTATCTTTGGTGAGACCAACCATGCAACGATTTCAGCTGCTGTGGTACCTGTTGTGTTAAATTCAGCATAACCATTGCCTGCAAAAACGGTACTTTTCCATAATTTAGTTCCTTTCTCAACTATATTACTCCAACCTGGCAGGCTAAAGTTTACATTATTCTGTACCATTTGAAAGTCTTCTGAAAAAAACGGAACAGAACGTTTTCCTTCCATCGATATATCTTTCTCAGATCGTATCATAATTTGATAGTCTGAACCGTATTTTGTCAAAATTCCTCTCACTGTTCCGCTCCCTTTTGGCACTAACTTACTTGCAAAATTAGCGTATCTACTCGTTCTAAAAATAACTTGATTCCCTGCTTTATCTCTTAAATTCCAATTGGTTGCACCGCCAATATTATTACTTTCTTCAAAATAATGACGCCCCATAGCTGCATCTGAAAATTGAACATTACTTAATTCAACTAAAGTATTAATATTATTATCATTCAATAATTCTGAGATCGAAAGCGAACGAATCAGCTTACTCTCATCAATAACTTCGCAAGAAGCATTGAGTACATTTTTATAATCATTTTGGTCAATTCTTCCAACTGAAGTATTTCCATAGGCATTAACATACAAGCTCCCTATTCGTAAACTTCCATAATTTATATCAGTAAATTGATTTTTTAATTTAATAAATACCTTTCTTCCAACTCTATAATTTATATATGTATTTGTTGCATCAACACCAATACTAAATCCTTGAGTAACGACATTTTTAGCAGGAAGTGTTTGAATAGATATTGTTTTAAAAAAATTACCCGATTCATCACTAGAAATCACATAGCCTTCCATGATATCATCGTACAAATATTTAGCAGCAACAGGATTTGTATTATTACGAACCTCAACAACTGATGTGTTTATAGCTAAATTCGGTTGGTTGCACATAAGTTCTGGAATAGACGTTTCATCTTCCACGCAACTTAAAAAAACAAGAGATATTAGAGATATTATAGAAAATACTAAAGGGCTGTATCTATTTTTCATAGTAAACACTTTTTTAAAATTCATAGATTAATTGCTAAGTTCCCAAAATAAGATCTCCCGTATCCATAAAAATATTTTGGACCAAACGAAGGCGTACCGCTTGATTGTTGCTGGTCTAATCGGCGAAAATTTGCATTTCTTGCCTGCTCAAAACCTCCTGTTTTATATGTTTTGTTCAATGCATTATTAATACTCACAAACAGGGATATGTATTTTCGGCGGACACGCCATGATTTCCCTCCTGTAATATTTAATAACCTAATCGGATCAAATTTTTCTTGTTTCAATACTATTTTTGCTCTTTCTGGCGAGGCTTCTGGAAAAGAAAAACCACTCTTGGGATTAATATAAAACTGTGCTGTTCTAGAAATTGGAGAAACATCTATATAAGAGTTTGCTAGATAATTTATATTAGTTCCGAGCCACCAATACTTAGGATTACGATATTCAACTGCTAATGAATAAGCTTGCTGGGGCATTCCAGGCTGTTTATAATTCTTCAATGTTGCATTTCCAAAATTAAAGACGGGATTGCTGTTTTCTAAAGATACTCTTGCATTATCTACAACAACAACATTAGGATTGCTATCATAAGTATATTGACCGTAGGCTACAGACAAAATAGTTTTAAAAGTCGGTAAGATTTGATGTTCAAAACTCAGCTCGACTCCAATATTTTTTTTATTCAGATGAGTTAATGTTTGACTTACAAATGCATTTGTGTTATCGAAACCAGCCCCATTATCAAAAATTCCTTCAGCATAAAAAAAGGAAGTTTGTGTTGCATTTTTTATCAAAGAATAATATCCTGTAAGTCGTGCTTTTATCTTAGGCGAATGGAAAATATAATTCCCTTCAATACTGCTAATATTCACACTTTCTATTCCATCTACAATGCTATTATTAAGTCGTGCATTAGGAAACGTATTTCTAATTGTAGGTGCTTGAGTTAAATAAGCTCCATTAATAAACAACCATTGTTTTCCTGATATTTTATAAGTCAAACCTCCTTTGAAAGCAAAATTTTCGAAATTTACTTTCTTACTTTTCCCGAAAGAATTAGTAGCATAAATTCCATTTTGATATAAACCCTCTCTTTGATAAGTCGAACTAGAGAAAGCTTGAGCAAGATAAAAATCGACTTTACGATAAGTGAATTTAAATTGCGTAAAAAAATCAATTGTATTGGCTAGATAATTATAATTATATCTGTATGAATCTCCAACTCCAACCCTCCTATTGGGATTCTTTAAATCCGATTGTGACTGGTCACCTTTATAAAACAAATCGACATCTTCAAAATACAAACCCCCTAATAAATCCGTAAGCAATTGGTAATTATGTGATTTTAAATTTCTGAATGCTATTCCACCATTAAAGAAAATATTTTCTGTTAATTGGGAATTCACATTAGAATTAAAAGATATTGTTTTATCATCAGTTCTGCCTTCATACAAAATATAGCTACTTTGTGCTGGCACATAACCAGTAACACTTTTGATTGAATTTGTTGTTAGCATTTGATTTGCTCGATATAATTCATTCCAATTTATTTGTGAATTTGTAATAAATAGGATTTCATTTTTTTTAGCATTTTGATAATCTGGAATAAAACTGCCTGGGTATTCTCCTTGATCTTTTGCATAAACAGAAGTATAATAACTTGGTAATTTACGGTAATGTGTTGGATCTGGACTATTTACATTTTGATAATCTATATTACTATTACTTACTTTCCCAAACTGATATGTTATACTTGAATTTAGAGTTGTTTTATCATCAATTCTAAAAAAATGGTTCAACATTAAAACGGGTTCTTCCACTCTTTTAATTCTGGCATTTTTTTTCTTTCCGCCTTGCCAGCCCCAATAGGAATTATATCGCTTACTTGTAAGCTGAGTTACTTCATCTGTATTTGGTGAATTTTTCCCTCTAGAATTTGGAGTATAAAAGCCTGTAAAATTAAAAGAATGTTGAGTGTTTAATTTCTTTTCGATACTCATAAAAAAAGAATCTGCATCGTAATTTGTTCCTTCAAAGAAACCTTCATTGGCCTTACGTTTTCCTGCCGAAACGACATAAGCCCATCCCGAAGACATTAAACCTGTAGCATAAGTAGCCATTACTCGAAAACTATAATTTGTATTACTACTCGAAAATGTAATTCGAGAACTTGGCCTATAGATTGAAGCTCGTACATTAATTTGTTGTGTTCCAAGAATCCCTCCGAAAGTATAATCTGAGGTTGCAACTCCAACTGAGAATTCCTGATTCCGTGTAGCATCATTTAAACCTCCCCAATTTCCCCATTGTGGTCTACCATCGTACATTTTATTCATTGTGACTCCATTGATAGTCATCGTAGCATGTTGACTATCCAACCCGCGCATTCTAAAACGTGCTTGACCCCAATTAAAAGCTGATGCCTGTATAAAAGCATCACGTGAAGATTGTAAAAGTCCTGAAGTATTTTCGGAACTAGAATTGTCATCATTTAAGTCGTTTTCCGACAAAGAAATCATGAACGCTTCTGATCCGATTTGATTATCCTCCTCTAAAACTAAAACACCTAGATCTATCATTTCTCCAGAAACAACTTTTATTGGAAATAATAAATCTTTATATCCCTGACTATGCAACAATAGCAATTGATTTCCTTCTGATTGCAAAACCAACTTAAATGTACCATCACTCTCCGTCAATTTCATAACTACAGAATTTTGAATACTAACCACAACATGTTGAAGTGGTTTTTGTGTTTTCATATCAACTACCTTTCCAAAGAAACCAGTTTCGTTCTGCGCAATAACAGTCATTAATTGGAAAATCAATAAAATTACAGTTATACACTTTTTCATACACATTCTATTTAACTATCTCAGATTCTTTAATTAGTAAAGTCAAAGGATTAAAGTTTTGATTGTGGAATAATTTGAGATGATAAACCTTCAGCTTATAACAACAATCAAGAAATGTTTTGGAAAAGTGGTATCTAAATACTTACAAAAAAATAAGAATTTTACTATATTTTGTAAGCGCCAAATATAAGCAAGAAAAACAATATATATTATTTTTCTTGCAAAATTTTAAATTAAAAACAAAAAATAGTATTAGAAGTACGTTTTAAAAAGTATGTTTCTCTATTCTATAGCTTTTATTCTAGAAACCATAAAAGCGATGAAGAAACCGAAAACACCAATAAATGCAAAAGAAAATCGAAGACCAAAAACTTCGGCAATGTAACCAATAACAGGTGGGCCCATTAAAAACCCAAGAAAACTTACACTCGAAACTATCGTTAAAGCTTCTCCAGCAGGAACTGTTGGATTTTTCCCTGCTACACTATACAATGTTGGCACGACTGTAGAAACACCAAGTCCAACAAACATAAAGGCAATCGTACATGGAATTATATACGGAAATAACACTGAGGTAAAAAGTCCGACTGATATAACTAATCCGCTAATTTGTAGCACTTTCTTTCTTCCAAATTTAAGAATCAGTCCGTCACCAAGAAAACGACCACTTGCCATCATTATCATAAACGAAGTATATCCTAAAATTACCAACGCTCCAGGAGCTTTTACAACATCTTTAAAGTAAACACCACTCCAATCAAACATAACTCCTTCGCTCGCCATGCAACAAAATCCAATTACTCCCAACCAAATAAGTGAACTGTCGGGTTTTGTAAAGAGTTTCTTTTTCTTCTCTTCTACTTTTACTTTATTTTTTTCTTTCGCTTTAATCAAAAATTTATAATTAAAAGCGATCATAACCAATACAATTCCTGCTACAATTACAAAATG
This sequence comes from Flavobacterium sp. EDS, assembly GCF_020991525.1. Classification (NCBI taxonomy): domain Bacteria; kingdom Pseudomonadati; phylum Bacteroidota; class Flavobacteriia; order Flavobacteriales; family Flavobacteriaceae; genus Flavobacterium; species Flavobacterium sp. EDS. The sequence goes on along the minus strand of NZ_JAJMOZ010000004.1, from coordinate 133,674 downwards.
ATAATATGGTGTAAATTTTAAAGCAAGCATTCCTAATCCGACTAAAGCTCCTGAAAAACCAGCAAAACTCCACATACCGTGAAAAGAAGACATTATTGTTTTCTTAAAAAGCACCTCTGTATATACTCCCTGAGTATTTACAGCAATATTGGCTAAGTTCCCGAATATTCCAAATACAAACAATGCAAGTGATAATTGCCATGACGCAGTAGCTAAACCTAGATTGGTTAAACTAAAAGCATAAAATAATAATGAAAGAATAAGAATTCTATGACTTCCGAATTTAGTTACTAGCTTACCTGAAAAAGGCATAACAACCAATTGACCTAATGGTAATGCAAACAAAATAGATCCTAATTGTCCTTCGCTTAGACTTAAAGCCGTTTTAATATCTGGAATTCGGCTTGCCCAAGTAGCAAAACACAAACCCATTGCAAAATAAAACATACCTACCGCAAAGCGAATTCGATTTAGATACGATGCTTTTACATTTTTATACGTTTTTTTAAATTTTGCTTTGGTCTTAAATCTGCCAAGGAAGTTTAAATCTATCAAAATGAATTATTTAGGGTTTGATTGGGCAAAATTACAAAATTCATTCTTTTGATTAATTTAACTCAACCTGTTAAAATGATTTATAACGTTATTGTTTATAAATTAAGTGAAACGCAAATTTTTTAAAACAGTCCCAATCGTGAAGCTCCGGACAATCTTCTTAAGTCAAAGATATGTCTGCAATACTTTCCTAAATAAGTCTCTCGCCAAGTCGCTAAGAAAACGTACATAACTTAGTGACTTGGCGACTTGACGAGAAAATTTATTAGTAAAAAAGCTTAACTTGAATGACATTGAACTTAGGAACGGAAGAAAAATTCGTTTAATTCACGTTCCATCCGAAAAGAGTTAAATAACTACAAATCAATCACTTTATTTTGGGCATTACTCGCAATAGTAGCTTCTATGATTGTCATGGTTTTAACGCCATCATCGGCAGTAACAGGTTCTACTGTATTTGCTGTAATCGATTGGTAAACTCCATCAAAAAAATCATAATAATTACCCTGAAAAGTTGGAATTTTTTCTTTGACGATTTCACCCTCAATTTCAGTATGCAAAAGTCCTTTTAGCGCTTCGGACTCTGTTCCCCAACAGGCTAAATTTGGTATTTTACTTAGTTTTAAATCATCTTCCTGAACATCTCCACGAGGTTTTAAGAATGACCCTTTTTTACCATGTACAACATAAGCCGGATTCGCTTCTCGTACAAAGAAACTCGCTTTTAATCGAACTCTAAAATCATCATAGTACAATAGTAAATCGATATAATCATCTACCAATGAGTTTTCACGTGTAGTCCTGATATCAGCAAAAACTGATTTTGGGAATCCAAACAAATGCAAAGCCTGATCTATTAAATGTGGTCCTAAATCTTTTAAAATTCCTGCTCCCGAATTAGCAGTTTCTTTATGTGTTTTAATACTCAACGACGGATTATAACGATCAAAATGAAATTCAGCTTCGACTATATCTCCCAAAACACCATCTTTAACAACTTTTTGAACCGTTTTAAAATCACTATCCCATCTTCTGTTCTGAAAAACTGCTAATTTTAATCCTTTTGCTTTAGCTAAATCAGCCAATTCCTGAGCCTGAGCAACAGTAGTTGTAAATGCTTTTTCGACTATAGCATGTTTACCAGCTTCTAATACCTTTTTGGCATATTCGTAATGGGTTTCAACAGGCGTATTTACAATAACCAAATCGATGTCGTCTGCAAGAACATCTTCGATAGTTGGATAGCTTTTAACTGTTGGGTAATCTTCCTGTATAAGTTTTTTGCTTCTTTCCCAAGAACCCACAAGTTCAAATCTTGGATGAATAGCGATAAATGGTGCGTGAAAAACTTTTCCCGACATTCCGTATGATAATAGTGCTGTTTTTATTTTTTGCATTTTATGTTATTTTTTTTTCACAGATTAAGTTTTCTTCTAACCATTAAGATATTAAGAAAAATTAAGTTCTTAATAAAAAAAGATTAAAAGAATTTTTCAAACCAAGTAGGAGATTAATTAAGATGCACTCTTAATGAAACTTAATCTCTTAATGATTCAAATTAAAAACATTATGTTTTATTTTCTCTAACCATTAAGAGATGAAGAAATTTAAGTTCCCCTTATTAATGAAACTCCGTTAATATTTATTTTTTCACCAAAGATTAAATAGATTGAAGAAAATTGAGTTCAAAGCTTAATGAAACTTAATCTCTTAATGGTTCAAACTAAAAACATTATGTTTTATTTTCTCTAACCATTAAGAGATGAAGAAATCTAAGTTTCCCTTATTAATGAAACTTAGTTGATATTTATTTTTTCACCACAGATTGAATAGATTGAAGAAAATTGAGTTCAAAGTTTAATGAAACTTAATCTCTTAATGATTCAAACTAAAAACATTATGTTTTATTTTCTCTAACCATTAAGAGATGAAGAAATTGTAAGTTCCCCTTATTAATAAAACTCCGTTAATATTTATTTTTTCACCAAAGATTAAATAGATTGAAGAAAATTGAGTTCAAAGCTTAATGAAACTTAATCTCTTAATGGTTCAAACTAAAAACATTAATGTTTCATCAAATTTTAGCTCTTTCATATTGTTTTGGCCATTGAATATCGGCGTTTAACTCCGATGCAAAATGCAATGCCAAGTTAGGATCACGAAGTGATTCTCTTGCAAACAATATTAAATCTGCCTGACCTGAACTTAAGATAGCTTCCGCTTGTCTGGCTTCAGTAATTAAACCAACAGCTCCTGTTAAAATCCCAGTTTCTTTTTTGATCCTTTCAGCAAAAGGCACTTGGTAATTTGGTCCAATTATAATTTTTTGGTGAGAAACCAATCCTCCTGAAGAAACATCAATAACATCAATCCCTTTAGATTTTAAAATTTCCGAAAGCTGTACTGACTCTTCAATACTCCAACCTCCTTCTGCCCAATCGGTTGCCGAAATACGAACAAACAAAGGTAAATCAGCAGGCCATTCTGATTGTACTGCATCTACAATTTCGAGGGTAAGACGAATTCTATTTTCAAAACTTCCACCATATTCATCGGTTCTAAAATTAGACAATGGCGACATAAACTGATGCAACAAATACCCATGCGCTCCATGAATTTCAAGAACCTGATATCCTGCAGTAACAGCTCTCTTGGTAGTTGCTTTAAAATCAGCGATTACTTTTTCGATTCCCGCTTTGTCCAAAGCTATCGGTGCCGTTTCAGTATCATGATAACCAATAGCACTTGGTGCAACGGTTTGCCATCCGCCTTGAGCGATATCTAATTTTTTATTCCCCTCCCAAGGTGCCGAAACACTTGCTTTACGTCCTGCATGAGCAATCTGGATTCCAGGAACTGCATTTTGAGAAACAATAAACTTATTGATTGTTTGTAATTTTTCTATTTGTTCGTCTTTCCACAATCCTAAATCTGCAGTTGAGATTCTTGCTTCGGGTGAAACTGCAGTTGCTTCCTGAATTATCAATCCCGAACCGCCACTGGCGCGAGCACCCAAATGTACCAGATGCCAATCGTTGGCAAAACCATCAACAGCAGAGTATTGACACATTGGTGAAATAACAATTCTGTTTTTTAAAGTAATTTTTTTTATAGAAAGTGGAGAAAATAATACTGATGCCATACGATGTAACTTTTAATGGTTTTACACTACTAATACTTTAGAGAGTGTTCAAAAAGTAAAGTTACTGCATCTTGACAAAACAGGAAATTTAAATGTTTATTAATTAACAAACATTTAAAACCTTATAACTTATATTGCACTACGAATTAAAATAGAAAACGTTACTTTTGTGCGTTATTTAAGAACAAAAACTAAACAATGGATATAGTTATCAAGCTTTCTCAATTTTTATTGAGTTTATCATTACTTATTATTCTTCACGAATTAGGGCATTTTATCCCTGCAAAATTATTTAAAACCAGAGTCGAAAAGTTCTATTTATTTTTTGACGTAAAATTTTCTCTTCTAAAAAAGAAAATTGGCGAAACTGAATACGGAATCGGATGGTTACCTCTAGGTGGTTATGTAAAAATCTCTGGAATGATCGACGAAAGTATGGATAAGGAACAGATGGCTTTACCGCCACAACCTTGGGAGTTCCGTTCTAAACCAGCTTGGCAACGTTTAATTATTATGCTAGGTGGAGTTACTGTAAACTTTATTCTTGCGTTTATTATTTATATAGGAATGGCTTTTGCTTATGGCGAAACTTATGTTGCCAATGCCGACATAAAAGATGGTCTTTCGATTGAAAATCCAGTTATGATTAAAGCTGGTTTTAAAACGGGTGATAAAATTCTTGCTATAGATGGTAAAAAAGTAGCCAATTTTGACAGTCAGATAAACATGGATTTAGTGATGTCTAAGCAAGTTCTTATTGAAAGAAATGGCGTTGAGCAAACTATCAACATGCCAAATGACCTTGTTGACCAATTATCAAAACATGAAAAAAGTCCGCTTGTTTCTATAAGAATGCCATTTGTAATTGGAAATATTGCTACGGAGTCTCCAAACAAAGAATTACAGCCGAAAGATTTGGTTATTTCTCTTAACGGACAAAAAGTAAAATATTATGACGAAGTAAAAGCAATACTAGAAAACAATAAAGGAAAAACGGTTCCTGCCGTGGTTTTAAGAAACCAAAAAGAGACTCCTGTTACTGCTATTGTTACAAAAGAAGGAAAACTTGGTGTAAATGTGGGTACTCTAGGAATGGATTCGTTAGAAAAATTAGGTTACTATAAAGTAAGTACTAAAGAATTTGGTTTCTTTGAATCGATTCCCGTTGGAATTGAAAAAGGGAAAGATCAATTAGTAGGTTACGGAAAACAACTAAAAATGATTTTTAATCCAGAAACCAAAGCATACAAACAAGTAGGTGGTTTTGCTGCTATTTACAATATTTTTCCAAGTTCTTGGAGCTGGGAAGTGTTCTGGTCTATTACTGCACTTTTATCAATAATGCTTGGAGTTATGAATTTATTGCCAATTCCTGCACTTGATGGTGGTCATGTGATGTTTTTATTATACGAAATCATTAGTGGCAAAAAACCGAGCGATAAATTCCTAGAAAATGCGCAAATGGTTGGCTTTGTCTTACTTATCTCATTGCTTTTGTTTGCTAACGGTAACGACATTTACAAAGCAATTGTTGGGAAGTAAAAAAAATAAATAAAAAGTGCGAAAAAATTTTTTAGAAAGGAAAAAACCTTCTATATTTGCACTCGCTAAAAAGAACAACAACTTCCTCCTTAGCTCAGTTGGTTAGAGCATCTGACTGTTAATCAGAGGGTCCTTGGTTCGAGCCCAAGAGGGGGAGCAACTTTTTTTTAGCAAACATATTTACCTTTAAGGTGATTCCTTCTTAGCTCAGTTGGTTAGAGCATCTGACTGTTAATCAGAGGGTCCTTGGTTCGAGCCCAAGAGAGGGAGCTTCAAAATACCACTTACAAATTGTAAGTGGTATTTTTTTTTGTACCTTATTCAGCCAATCTATTCTTTATGCACTTTGTTTACATTATTTACTCTCCAAGCAAAGAAACCTACTATATTGGAGAAACTTCAGATATTCAAATTAGAATACAATGGCACAACTCTGGTCAGTTTAAAAATTCACATACCAAAATTGCAAATGATTGGATATTGTTTTATTCTATTGTATGCATTAACATTGAACAAGCTAGAAAAATTGAAAAACACATAAAAAGCATGAAAAGCAAAACATACCTTCTTAATTTAAAAAAATATCCTGAAATTACAGAAAAGCTATTATTGAAATACTCTTAATCAGAGGGACCTTGTTCCGATAGCTATCGGAACGAGCCCAAGAGAGGGAGCAAAAAAGACTATCAGAAATGATGGTCTTTTTTTTTGGTTACATCACACCTATTCTTTAAACGCAAAGGAAAGCGCAAGGATTTACGCAAAGTTCGCAAAGCTTGATCATCGATGAGCTTTGCGAACTTTGCTTTTTCTAACTTTGCGGGCTTTGCGGTTAAAAAGGATCAAGTGCAAAAGTTAGGGATCAAGCAAAAATATTAGATAATCTGAATAAGAAGAAATCCACTTTTCGTACTCCTCTAAATTGACTTCTAAAGACCTTTACTTTAGCGTTAAAAGATTCAACTGAAGCATTAGTACTTAATATTATCAAAATAGCTTAAGATTGACTGATAATTAACGAATCAACATCAAAACCTGTGGAGCTGCAGAAATTAAGCAACTATATTAGTTAGCCAAAAGGAAAACTCAATATTTCTTACTCGTATAAGTCTAAATACTTTTATTTTAGTATTGAACGATTCCGCTGAAGTATTAGAATCTATAATTGATTTACTTTTTCATACCTTTTTATTAGCTTAACAAAACCAATGATTATATCTTTTGTGTTTTCGAAGATATTTCGATTCTTGAGGTAGATTATATCCTTTTTAAATATCAGGAGAGGATTAAAATATTAGTTAGCCTCAAAATCCTCTGCAACATTAAGCAATCGCTAAATTCACACACACCATAGCGACTTCATTGCTTTTTTATGAAAAATAGTACAAAATAATTTGTTTATTTCATTTGTAGTTATATATTCGTATAAAATTGATTACAAATATTCACTGACTTCATAATAAGAAGCAAATCAAAAAATACTTTATTTAGTACAAAAGAAGAATTCTAACTCATTTTAAAAATATCTCTTTTTCTGTTCATACTAGTCAAACAAAATAGAGAGAGTTCTAAAAAAAATAGACTTCAATTATTTTCATTATAGCATTTAAAGCAATTTTAAAATTTGAAGCCTCGAAGGAGAATCTAAATTTGATTTCGAATAAAAAGTAAGCTTCCATAGTAAAGAGTAAGAATCTTTAATATAGGATAGATTATAGAAATTCAGGTTTTTTCTGATGCCAAATAAAACACAGACCGATAATGATAAAAAAAACAATGCTTTTATTGCTTTTAGCAATAACAATAAATTCATGTATGGAAAAAAAGTATGAGTGGTCAGCAAATATTGCTGCACCAAGAGAATATCCTGTAGAAGTGTACACAGGAGCAGTTGGAGGTTATTTTTTTAGCCAAATGGGAGGATTTCGTAACTCTGGTTGGGGCGGCTCAGGTAGTATAAATTTTATTAAAGCGCCCTTACCTGATAAGCTTGATATGACATGGTTGTCGTATGTTGATGATAAATTTTATACAGGCGAATGGAAACTCCCTACAGAAAAAATACAACAGCTATTTGATGAGGGTTTTTATGCTAAAAGAGGAGAAGAAGAAGTAACAGAGCCTTATGAATATATAAAAATTGGCTTAGCTCCAAAAGGAATGGTAGTAGTTTGGGTTGCCGGAATTACAAAACAAGTTGAAATAGCTCGTTTTCAAGCTCATGACACAATTATTAACCCCAAACTTATTAGCAAGGATGAGAAGTATATGTTTAGAAATGGTTATAGTCAACATAGATTGGAAAACAATTTTGTAATATCTAAAGACATTCGAGAACAAATCAAGCAATACGGTTACCCACCACCAGAGGCTTATGAGGAGTATCGTGAAAAATACAACTGGAAACCAAAAGTGATCTTACCCGAAGGTAGCAAAATAACCTCAATGTATATTAAAATGTGTAACGGAGAAATGGAAGATCCGTATGATAGACCAATAGACCAAAAAAACAGGGCAATTCCTTTTTCTTTTCAAATATTCTGGTCTGTAGGCAGTGGTAAACAAAAACAAGAGTTTGTTTCTAGAATAGCTTTTACAAACGATAAAGAATATTGGGCTAAATACCTTGAAGGTGGAGAAAATGAAATTCCAGTAGATTTTGATAAAAATCAAATTAGAAAATTGTTTAAAGAAGATCTTGATAAAAATAAGACTACAGAATTGGTTATAAAAATTGATCCAACAAAAGAAGATGATGATAAATGGGTAACTAATTTTTACATAGAGCAATTTGAGAAAAAATATAATTTAAACCAAATCTGTCAAGATTCGGGTAAATACGAATAGTTATGAGCGTTATATTTGGACATTATACTCCTCCTAAAAAAAAAGACAAAGTTAGGAAACTAACCATCGGCATTTTTTCTGATGTCAAATAAAACACAGACCGATAATGATAAAAAAAACAATGCTTTTATTGCTTTTAGCAATAACAATAAATTCATGTATGGAAAAAAAGTATGAGTGGTCAGCAAGTATCTCTGCACCAAGAGAATATCCTATAGAAGTGTACACAGGGGCTGCAGGAGGTTACTTTTTTAGCCAAATGGGAGGATTTAGTAATTCTGGCTGGGGTGGCTGGGGTAGCGTAGATTTTATAAAAGCGCCCTTGCCAGATAGACTTGATATGACATGGTTGTCGTATGTCGATGATAAATTTTATACAGGCGAATGGAAACTCCCTACAGAAAAAATACAACAGCTATTTGATGAGGGTTTTTATGCTAAAAGAGGACAAGAAGCAGAAACAGAGCCTTATAAATATATAAAAATTGGATTTGCTCCAAAAGGAATGGTAGTAGTTTGGGTTGCCGGAATTACAAAACAAGTTGAAGTAGCTCGATTTCAGGCTCATGAAACCATTATAAACCCGAAACTTATTAGCAAAGACGAGAAGTATATGTTTAAAGAGGACTATGCGAAAAGGGCTCTAACTTACGATGGTACTATATCTAAAGACATTCGAGAACAAATCGAGCAATACGGTTACCCACCACCAGAGGCTTATGAGGAGTATCGTGAAAAATACAACTGGAAACCAAAAGTGATCTTACCCGAAGGCAGTAAAATAACCTCAATGTATATTAAAATGTGTAACGGAGAAATGGAAGATCCGTATGATAGACCAATAGACCAAAAAAACAGGGCAATCCCTTTCTCTTTTCAAATTTTCTGGTCAATAGGCAGTGGTAAACAAAAACAAGAGTTTGTTTCTAGAATAGCTTTTACACACGATAAAGAATATTGGGCAAAATATCTTGAAGGTGGAGAAAATGAAATTCCTGTGGATTTTGATAAAAATCAAATTAGAAAATTGTTTAAAGAAGATCTTGATAAAAATAAGATTACAGAAATGGTTATAAAAATTGATCCAACAAAAGAAGATGATGATAAATGGGTAACTAATTTTTACATAGAGCAATTTGAGAAAAAATATAATTTAAACCAAATCTGTCAAGATTCGGGTAAATACGAATAATTATGAGCGTTATATTTGGACATTATACTCCTCCTAAAAAAAAAGACAAAGTTACAGAACTGACCATTGGTGTTTTTTTTGATGGTACCAATAACAATAAAAACAACACCAATGCCAAAGAATATTATGATAAAAGGGCTAGAGGTGAAAAATTAACACCTGAAGAAACTATTTCTGCAGAGGCGTATAGAAAAAATGGCAAAAACTCCCCAAGTAGCAGTTATCATAATGCTTGGTCTAATGTAGGACGGCTTCATGATGCTTATCCTACAAAACTAGCTGTATATGTTGATGGTATTGGTACGGAGACGGAAAAAGGAGATTCGCCATTAGGGGCTGGTTTCGGAACAGGATTTATTACCAGTGGTACAGGTATATTAGGAAAAGTACAAGAAGGCTGTAAAAAGTTAGCTAAGAAAGTAGTTGAAGAAAGTAAAAACAGTAAAATAAAAATACTTAATTTAGATGTTTTTGGTTTTAGTCGAGGTGCGGCGGCAGCTCGAGTTTTTTTGGATGAAATTGAGAAAAAAGCAGATCTAACGGCTGTTAAATTTAAAAATAAAAGAGGTTATTTTGGGTATTATTTAGCCAAAGACAATATCACGATAGATGTGGTAAGAGTTCGTTTTCTAGGTCTTTTTGACACAGTATCTTCTTACTCGAAAGGAATAAGTGTGAATCCGAATTTTGATAATGATGCAACCGAAATAGAACTAAACAATCTATCTCGGGCAAAAACAGTCATGCACTTTACCGCTACTGATGAACATAGAGCCAATTTTTCGCTTACCAAAACAAGAGTTGGAAAAGAAAGAGAATTTCCAGGTGTGCATTCTGATGTTGGCGGAAGTTACAATGATGGCGTTGAACTAGTAAAGGTTATTGAGAAAAATTTTAAGGACGAACTAAAAGAATTTTCAAAGAAACTAATAGCAGAGTCTTGGTATTTTGAAAACCAATTAGAGGTTACTTTTTTTGGACCAAAGCATGAACTTAAAGGCACACGAGAGTTAAGCAAAAACTACAGTTACATCCCATTGCATTTTATGGCAGAATCAGCCATAGCAACACAAAAAGTTCCGTTTAAAATAGATAAAATAGAAATTGATAAATATAGCATTACTAACGATGCCTTGCTTATGCGGGTGAAAAAGCGTTTGCGAGAGTATGTTTTAGGTGATGGTGAGCCTTACACATTTAAATGGTTTGGAGCAATTCATGAAAAGTATAAAGGGGTAAAAGCTGGTGATAAACAGTTTGTAGCTTACCAACAAGAGTTACAAGAGCAAAAAGATTTGCGAAAACTACGTAATGAATACTTACATTGGTCTGCAGACAATGGATCTCTCGGTATGAAACCAGCAAAAGATAGGATACGTGAAAATTTATAAATTATCCAATCAACAAAATTTGTAAAAACAGAAAAGTAATAATTAAAAATGACTATCCTTTAATCGTAGCGATAAATGGACAATAACAACAAAGAACACAATCCTGATAGTTATCGAAATTCGCAAAGTTCGCAAAGCCTGATCGATAAGCTTTGCGAACTTTGCGCTTTTAAACTTTGCGGGCTTTGCGGTAAAAAAAACGGCTCAACTTTATAACTTCACGATTAAACCAAAATTAAGCCCCACAACAAACAAAATTAAGCTTCAAGAACTCTAACACAAGCTTCTTCTATTTGCGCATCAGAGAACGGCTCAAGTGCCTTTACCAACATCTTACATGTTTTGATACAACCTATCATTTTAGTTCGCAGATCGAGGTCATCGCCAAGTTCTGTTTTGAGGATATCTTCAAAAATTTCTGCTAAATACTCAGGTTGATCCCTAAACTCACCTTCGAACCAAAGTTCTGAAAGAAATTTTGCTACAGCTACCATTACATCATCATGATGTGGTACAGTATAATTTTCTTTTTGCATATTTATATTTTTTTGCTTTTAAATACTACTTGTCCGAAAAATTGTATTTTTGTTTAACAAATTGCAATTAAACAATAAATTATACTGCTTCAAAACATTCAAAATTGTATCCAACCAAGACAAGCTTGTGTTTTACCATGCAGATAATTTATCAAGAATTTTAAATATCTTTGAACCATGAGCACAGTAACAAAACCAAAACATATTGGAAGAAATATAAGCCGAATCAGAGAGCTTAGAGGAATGAAACAAGAAGCACTTGCAATAGCAATTGGCATAAGCCAGCAATCTATTTCTAATATTGAAGGAAGCGAAATTGTTGATGATGAAAAACTTCAAAAAATCGCCGAAATTTTAGGCGTGTCTGTTGAAGCAATTAAAAACTTTTCAGATGAAGCAGTTTTTAATATTATTGGAAACACAGTTAACAATCATGATAATGCATCAATGAATGCAAATATTCAATACCAGCCAACATTCAATCCCATAGATAAAGTTGTAGAACTTTACGAACGTTTAGTTCAGGCTGAAAAAGAGAAAGTGGAATATTTGGAGAAGTTGTTGAAAGGGAAATAATTCTTTGTAGAAGTATATTATTGACAATAAAAGAAAGATTCTTCCCCCCCCCCTTCTTTAAACCAAAAAAAGCGTTGCAATTACTTGTAGCGCTTTTCGTTTTATTAAAACTTCTCATATTTTTAATTCTGTCGAATTCGATGGAATTAAAAAATTACATTTATTTGTTTTTCTTTTTAGCATCTTTTAGTACTTTTTTATCATCACTATCTAACTTCCGTTGTATTTTTTTAACATCCTCATCCTTAGGAAGATTCTCAGGTACAATCCCTCTTTGTGTAAGCATGTTTCTTACTGCTTTATTATTTTCAATATGTTCACTTTCGATCTTGTTTTGGCCTTTTAAATCTTTACTCTGTACATTTAAACCAGTCATTTCTGCTGCCAAATCCTTAGCTTTGATACTTATTGTAGGCAAAAAATCAGCAACTGGTCTATTATCCGGAATTCCCATTTTCTTCTTAAGTTGCAATGTTGATAAACGAAACAATGCCTGATCTCCTTTAGAACGTATTATTCCAAAACCTTTATTATCAACACCGCGCTCAAATAATATTCCAGAAAGCTGTTTTTCAGTTTGAGTAAGTTTTTCTCTTGCTTTTACTCTTTCAAATTCCAATAAACGTTGCTCAATTACTTCTGCCCTTCTTGTTTGAACAGCAAAATAATTTTGAGCAAAAGCAATTTGTTCTTTACGACTGTCTCCATTCTGAGCAATTAAATAACAAGCATAACGAGTTAGCGCAATATCATCAATAGAATGCTGAGCACCTTTTCCTGCTTCTATCACCTTCCCGACATCAGGAAAGTGATTATTGACATCTTCTCCTGCATTTGCACAAGCATCTTTTGCTTTTTTAATAACCTTATCAAAATTTTCCCATTTACTATACCCTAATAATTTTTGCAATTCTCTTGCACTCCAACATTCAACTCCTTCTATGTTTGATGTAACTTCTTCAAATTGTCGAAAAAGATCTATAATTTCCTGACTTTTCATGCTTACTTACTTTTATCTATTTACGTAATAAAAATGGCTAAATCTAAATAATTGATGCTCTCTCATTGCAATACTCTAGAAAAAACATTTAATATATAATGATTTCAAATATACATTTTATCTAAACAATTAATTCATTAAGAACACATTTAAAAAGAAAAGCGCTACAATTACTTGCAACGCTTTTTTTATAGTTTGAGAACCCGATTAAACTTAAACCCCTAATTTTTTAGCGATTTCAGCAGGTATTCCGCCTTTGTTTACCAATAGAGCAGTAGTTTTATACTTCACGAAGTTTTTGGTCACAAACAAGAAGCCTTTGTAGTCATTTGTTTCTCCCCAAGAATTTTTAACGATATAGTATTCTTTACCTGTTTGATCTTTGGCTAAACCAATAATATGCATTCCGTGATCATCGGTTGTTGTATAATTATCAAAAGCGGTCTGACGCATTTCGGCAGTAATTTCTGGCTCTGCTTTTGGTCCATTAAACATGTCTGCTTTTTCATCGGCTGTCATATCATCGAACTTTTTGTTCGCTACATATGCAACTCCGTTTTTCCAGCTAAAGCTTTTTTCACTTACATCTGTAGCCCAAGCAACTGTATATCCTTTTTTCAAAGCATTATCAATAACATCTGTCATATCATTTACTTTTACATTATATACTTGATCTAATGACCAGTTGTCTGGAACCATCATAGTTGTTTTTTGATAATATGGAGAAGTAGTAAATGAAGACAACTCTACATATTCGTCAGGATTAATCCCTACCACCTCTTTAGCAAATGATTGTGGTGTATAGTTTTTTCCTTTGTAAGTAAAGTTTTCCGGCACTTTTCCTAAGTAAGAATCAATAACGGCAGCATATGCTTTTTGCCAGTTTGGTGTTAATTCTCCGTTAGGATTTTTAACTACAGCTGTTAAAACTCCTTCGATAAGAGCTCCCATTTCTGCAAATTTATTTTTGTCTGTTCCATAGTTTAGTCCTGTATAAACTTCTCTAGGCACAGTTCCGTATTTTTTATACATATTAATAACATCATGCAAAGCTCCACCATCACCTAAAGTAATTGCTCCGTGCATACGTACATAATTTACTCCTTTGTCTACATAAACATTTCTTGCAGAAAAAATCTGAGACAATTCTACAGGTTGTTTTCCTAAACGAATCATTTCAGACTCAAGGAATGAGTTTGTAGAATAACTCCAGCATGTTCCAGATGATCCTTGCGCTTTTACCGATGTTGTCCCTAAGTTAATTACTTCGGTAAATTTGAAGTTCTCTTTACTTTTTTCGCTAGCGTTTAATTTAAGTGAATTTACTAATACGTCTTGCGCAAAACAGCCACTCACTCCTACCATAAAGGCAGATGCGGCGAATACCGATTTCATTGAAAATTTGTACATAATAATTATTTAATGATTTTGATAAATTAGTAGTGATAATTTATTTTTTGTTACAAAACAATTAAATATAAAACAGATTGTTTAGAATTAAACCGTTAATATTTCTATAATTTTTTTGTTAAGGCGTAAAAGATTACAAAACGCTTTTTATTATTTTATTAAATAAAGTAGTAATTTGGTTGCTGTAATTTCAAGCAACAATCCTAAAAATGTACGAACTCGAAAAAGAGAAATACTTAGGCAATACCAAAAAAATATTTAACAATACACAAGGGATTGCAGTTATAGAAACGGAGTATCAGAGTAAGGTCTTTGAAGGCTGGCATTCTCATGATAATGCCCACATAACTCTTTTCCTAAAAGGCGGTACATCCGAAAGAAGAAAAAACTCAAGTAAAGCTGTTACTTCAGGCTCGTTATTATTTTATCATAGCGATGAATTACACCTAAATCAGAATACACTTTTCCCTTCTAAAAACATCAATATTGAGATCGATGAAAATCTAATTAAGGAACTACAGCTAAGCGAAGCTATAATCGAAAAATCAGTACAAAATACTACGCTTACCAAATTTTTGATCCTTAAGATTTTTAAAGAATCTTTGATTTCTGATACATTTTCTGCCGACACAATTAATATGCTATTTGTACAATTAGCCAACTCACATTCTCATTTAGAAAAATTTGAAAAAAGTCCGTTTTGGGTCAAAAGCCTTAATGAGTTACTAAACGACTGCTGGAACGAAAACCCTAACCTACAAGATTTAGCACAGGTTTTGAACTTAAACCCCATTACAATTTCTAAACATTTTTCCAGATATTTTGGTTGCACTTTGGGAGAATATATGCGACGAATCAAAATAAATCGTTCTCTTACACTTATAGAATCCAACCAAAGCAATCTCACCGAAATTGGTTTTCAATGTGGTTTTGCTGATCAGAGTCATTTTACAAGAACCTTTAAAAGTCAAACTGGTTTTTTACCTAAACAATTTCAAAAATTATAAGACAGGCAAATTTCATTCTATTTTTTGGTTTTACTACTGCATACTTTTGCTCCAACTTAACTTTTAAACCAAAAAAAATGAATACCCTGACTACAAAACAAAAAATTTTTAATTCCCCAATAACCAAAATAATCCTCTCTCTGCTTGTATGCATTCTTATAGTCAACATAGGACAAGAAATTGCAAAAAAATTACTGAGCTTTACATCTCTAGACAAAAGCTATAGAAATCTTCTCAAGGGCATTATCGTTTCTATCTTAGCAATAGGCAGCTACACACTTTTCTTTAAATATTATGAAAAAAGAAAAATAACTGAATTATCTACCAACAGACTTGCTCGTAATTTAATTCTCGGAACTTTAATTGGCGCGATTCTTCAGTCTCTCACTATTTTAATTATTTATTTAAATGGAGGTTATTTTGTTGCTTCTATAAATCCTTTTTCATTTATAATAATCCCACTTACTGTAGCCTTCACAACTGCTATTCTTGAAGAGATATTAATTCGCGGTATTGTTTTTAGACTAATTGAAGAAAAGCTAGGAAGTTATTATGCTTTACTTATTTCTGCAACTCTATTTGGAGCATTGCATTTACCGAACCAAGGCAGCACGTTTCTTTCTGCACTAAGCATTGCCATTGAAGCTGGTTTGTTACTTGGTGTTGCTTTTATGTATAGTCGCAATTTATGGTTTCCAATTGCATTACATTTTGCTTGGAATTTTATGCAATCAGGATTCTATGGTGCGATAACATCTGGAAACGAAAAAACTAATAGTTTACTGATTAGCAAAATTCAAGGTTCAGAATTAATAACTGGAGGAGAATTTGGCCCAGAAGGCAGTATTCAAGCAATCCTATTTTGTCTTATTGCTACAATTCTATTACTCGTTTTATGCCATAAAGAGAACAAAATAATCCCTCCTTATTGGAAAAACAAATTAAGATAAAGTTCTGTGTAATTTTAATTTAACTTTCCCTTTCATAAAATTGACTTGCATTTTTAAGATCAATATTCTCTAAAAAACTTCTTATTCCTTATACATAAAAAATGATTAAGCCTATCTTTTAAAAGATAAGCTTAATCATTCTCTACTATGATTTATAGTATTCTTTAATTTTCAGCAACTAATCCCGGAGGGAATCCAGCTAAAATTTTCTTAACAGAAGAGTTTATAAATTCATCTGGATTATCAGGTCTTTTATCAAATTCGGTATTACCGATTCCTTGCCAAACTAATTTTTGTGTTTTAGAAGACACTATATCGATTATCAAAGATCCATCAACATAATCGTACGTATTGTACCTTGTTGTACCACTTACCATACCGCCACCCCAATATCCATACGGACGATACATTCCGCCATATCCGTAGAAATCAGAATTTGATGTAACCTGTTTTTTGTCTTTTAAAATCGTAACCGCATTAACTTTCAAATCAGGATTACTAGTCACTTCTTTAAATCCTTTGTTAATCATTTCGACACGAATTGCATTTGTAACTCGATCTGCGTTTAACTGACTCATTTGGCCCTCTTGTGCCTTTAAGTCATAAACTGCAAATGTTTTATACTGCGAAAAATCAACTGATCGATCGTAATCGTTTGTAACTTTTACCGTTGGACCACAGCTGTAAATTAAACCCAATATCATGATTGGGAGTATAAATAAGGCTTTTCTTCTTGTATTCATTTTATTAAATTTTAAAGTGATTATTAAAAAAATTAGTAAGCTATTAAACTCTTAAATAAATGATCAAACTGTCAGATGAAAGGGGGGATTCCTGCTTAAAATACTTGTTTTATAGGTATAAATATTCACAGCTATATGTGGTATTTTGATTAAAGATAAATTATTTTATCTAATTAGTAAGAATAAAACCGAATAAATATTCGCTATAACAAACTGAATTAGGAGTAATTACCCTAAAAATAAAGACACAAAAAAGTCCCATAAAATGAATTTTACAGGACTCTTGATATTCACAACGATACTTTATTTACTCCCTAACAAAAGAAGCTCAGTTATAACAACTTCTGTTATAAAGCGTTTTTCACCATTTTTATCATCATAGCTTCGATGAGTTAACTTTCCTTCGATTGCAACTTCCTTACCTTTAACGACATATTTCTCGATAATTTCGGCAGTTTTTCCCCAAGCAACAAGACGATGCCATTCTGTTTGTTCTACCTTTTCTCCTTTGTCATTGGTGTACCTTTCATTTGTAGCAATTACTAAATTGGCTAATTTTTTACCTCCATCAAGGTCTTTAATTTCTGGATCGTTTCCTACGTTCCCTACTAACTGTACTTTGTTTCTTAATGTACCCATGGCTTATACTATTTAAATGGTTATATATATTGTTGAAATCACCTTGAAATCAACAAGGCAAAGATGCGACATGAGGCTATCCTTATTCGGTTGATAACTATTTACTTTCGACTGTAACTACTTGTAAACGTTTGTAAATGGGAATAATTCATTATATTTGAGGAAAATCGCACATTATGCAGGCAAAAATCAACAAAGTAGAATTACGAAATTTAGAATTTGAAGATTATAAACAGCTAAAGAATTCTATGGTAGAATCTTATCCTGCAATGGCCGACTCTTACTGGAGAGTGGAGCATATTGAGAAACTACTTGAGATTTTCCCTGAAGGCCAATTGGTTATTCTTGTAGATGGAAAAGTTGTTGGATCTGC
Organism: Flavobacterium sp. EDS; assembly: GCF_020991525.1. Lineage (NCBI taxonomy): Bacteria > Pseudomonadati > Bacteroidota > Flavobacteriia > Flavobacteriales > Flavobacteriaceae > Flavobacterium > Flavobacterium sp. EDS. The sequence goes on along the minus strand of NZ_JAJMOZ010000004.1, from coordinate 115,771 downwards.
ATTATCACTAATTGTAGATGAAAAGCTAGTTGACAAAAAGCATAATTATCTTCAGATTGTAGGCAACTATACATTTTCGACTCACAATAAAAATGGGGAGATTTTATATGGTATTGATGTCTTTATTCATCCTAATTACCGTGGTTTGCGTTTAGGAAGACGTTTATATGATGCCAGAAAAGAATTATGTGAGCAACTGAACTTGAAAGCTATTGTTTTTGCTGGCAGAATTCCTAATTATGCACAACATGCTAAGAAATTATCTCCAAAAAATTATATCGATAAGGTAAAACATAAAGAATTACACGATCCTGTGCTTTCGTTTCAGTTAAGCAATGATTTTCACGTTATCCGAATCATGAAGAATTATTTGGAAGGTGATGAAGCTTCGATGGAATTTGCTGTTTTACTAGAATGGAATAATGTTTATTATGATGAAAGTCCTAAGTTAATCAATCTGGACAAAAGCATTATCCGACTTGGATTAATACAATGGCAGATGCGCCAATTAAACAATATTGAAGCTCTTTTTGAACAATCGGAATTTTTTATAGATGTCGTTTCAGGTTACGGAAGTGATTTTGCTTTATTCCCTGAACTTTTTATTGCGCCACTTATGGCCGATTACAACCATTTGTCTGAAGCTGAAGCTATACGAGAATTAGCCAGACACTCGGATCCTATTCGCAAACGTTTCCAAGAATTTGCTATTTCCTACAATATCAATATTATTACTGGTAGTATGCCTTATATGGAAAACGGTAATTTATACAATGTTGGTTTTTTGTGTAAACGTGACGGAACATCTGAGATGTATAGCAAAATTCACATAACTCCCAACGAAGTACAACATTGGGGTATGAAAGGTGGCTCTGAAATTAGAACCTTTGATACTGATTGTGGTAAAATAGGGATTTTAATTTGTTATGATGTTGAATTCCCTGAGGTTTCCAGAATCATGTCTGATGAAGGCATGAATATTTTATTTGTTCCTTTTTTAACTGACACTCAAAATGCCTATATCAGGGTAAAACATTGTGCGCAAGCTCGAGCTATAGAAAATGAATGTTATGTTGCTATTGCTGGTTGTGTTGGTAATTTGCCTAAGGTGAACAACATGGATATTCAATATGCTCAGGCTGCCGTTTTTACGCCTTCGGATTTTGCATTTCCTAGCAACGGAATAAAAGCCGAAGCGACACCCAATACAGAAATGACCCTGATTGTTGATGTAGATTTAGATTTACTGAAAGACATTCACGAACATGGTAGCGTTCGAATTTTGAAAGACCGCCGACATGATTTATATGAAGTTAAAAAATTAAACACTTGAGAATATCAAGATGCGAGAAATAAGAAAACCATTAACCCTCATTAGCCCTGATAGAGCCGATATCCTCGCAACGTAGTGTAGAGATAAAGGCGAAAGCAGGAACAATGTAAACAAATAAAAACTATTATTTCGCTCAAAATAACTGAAGAAATTAAGCTCAATTAGTAGTAAAAAAAGTAAATCCATGAGAAAATGCTTGGAATGCGCTGAAAAAATTGTAGGTCGAGAGGATAAGAAATTCTGCTCCGACAACTGCCGTAATGCTTATAATAACAAAATAAACAAAGACAGTACTAACTTTATGCGTAACGTAAACAACAAATTACGAAAAAATTACCGCATATTATCGGAACTTAATCCCGAAGGAAAAACAAATACAACAAGAAGTAAAATGCTTAGTAAAGGATTTGATTTTGAATTTTTTACTAATATCCTTGAAACCAAAACAGGAAACACCTACTATTTTTTATATGATCAAGGATACCGTTCTTTGGAGAACGATTATTTTATGCTTGTTAAGAAAGAACTTTAGCCCCCAAATACCACATGAAAAAAAACATCCATTCCGTCTTATCCATTCTAGTCATTATTGCTGTACTAGCTTTTATTTATATAACCCTCAAACCTCAATGGGTTTCTAAGGGAGAAGAAGCACTTGCCGAGTTTTCGACCGACAGGGCTTTGACTCATGTAAAAGAAATTGCTCAAAAACCCCATTATGTTGGTTCGGCAAATCATGAAGTAGTTGCGCAGTATATAGAATCGGAATTAAAAGAACTTGGACTTGAAACTTCTATTCAAGAGGGTTTCACGATGAGCGACTGGGGGAATCTGGTTAAATCTAAAAACATCATGGCTCGCATTAAAGGGTCTAATAACACCAAAGCTTTATTATTACTCTCGCACTATGATAGTGCCCCTCATTCGGCTTCTCATGGCGCAAGCGATGACGCATCGGGCGTAGCGACTATTTTAGAAGGAGTTCGTGCTTTTTTATACAGCAAGGAGAAACACAAAAATGATATTATTATCCTTTTTACTGATGCCGAAGAACTAGGTTTAAACGGCGCTGCACTTTTTGTAACGCAACATCAATGGGCTAAGGACGTTGGTTTGGTAATAAATTTTGAAGCTCGTGGAACATCGGGACCTAGCTACATGCTTATGGAAACCAACAGCGGAAACGCTAAGCTGGTTAAAGAATTTGCAGAAGCAAAAACAACTTACCCAGTATCAAACTCTCTTATGTACAGCATATACAAGATGCTTCCTAACGATACCGATCTGACCGTTTTTAGAGAACAAGGCGATATTCAGGGATTTAATTTTGCTTTTATAGACGATCATTTTAACTATCATACCCAACAAGATGATCTTGCACATTTAAACAAAACTAGCCTTACACATCAGGGTAGCTACTTAATGCCGTTGATGAAATATCTTTCGAATACTGACTTAAATAAAGCTCCAACTACTGAAGACTTTGTTTATTTTACAGTTCCGTTTACATTTATAAATTATCCTTTTGCATGGGTTTTACCAATGACTCTTATTGCATTAGGTCTTTTTGTATTATTAATTTTTATAGGAAAAGCTAAAAGGATTATCACTTTTAGCGAAATATTTAGAGGCTTTGTTCCTTTACTTGGGGCAATTGCTATTGCTGGTATTGTTACTTTTTTAGGATGGAAAATCATATTACAAATTTACCCTCAGTACAATGACTTACTAAACGGATTTACCTATAATGGTCATCTCTATATTGCCGCTTTTGTATTACTAACAATTGCCATTTGCTTTGCATTTTACAACAGTTTCTCTGATGCAAAGTTGACAATGAATCATTTTATCTCACCATTATTTTTATGGATAGTTATTAATTCAATACTGGCATATAGTTTAAGAGGTGCAGGTTTCCTGATTATTCCTGTTTACTTCGGATTGTTTTTATTTGCAATTTATGTAGTTACACAAAAAGCAAATCTGATAATCAGTCTTTTATTTGGCATTCCTACTTTATTGATTATTGCACCATTTATTCACATGTTCCCAATAGGTTTAGGATTGAAAGTGCTTTTTGGAAGTGCTATTCTGACTGTTCTAACCTTCGGATTATTACTTCCTGTTTTTGGTTCATTTCTAAAAAAAGGAATTTGGGCACTTATCTTTTTTGTAGCTTCTATTGGATGTTTTGCTTGGGGAGGTTATACTTCTGGTTATGAAAACGGAAAAGCAAAATCGAATAGTTTATTATACATCTACAATGCAGATAATAATACTTACAAATGGGCAACCTACGATGTTAACCTAGACGAATGGACTAAAAAATATTTAGGTCAGGAGCCAAAAGATGCCATTGCTTTAAACGACCTTCCCTTATTTAGTAAATACAGCTCTGGATTTACCTATAGTGCTGATGCTCCAAAAATAACATTATCTAAACCTACCGTTAGCTTTCTTTTGGATAGTGTAAGAGGAAATACGAGGTATTTAAAAATTAAAATTACACCTAACAGAAACGTAAATCGTTATGACATTTTTGGTAGCACAAAAATGGATTTCAATAATTTTAAAGCAAACGGAGCAGCTCCGCTTGGAGAGAAAGGGAATAAATTGAAACGTAAAGGGGCTAAAATATTGAGTTATTATGTTATTAATAACGAACCACTTATTATGCAATTTAATATCGATGCTAAATCTGTTTTTGACATGACTTTGATAGAGAGCTCATTTGACTTATTGACCAACCCGTTGCTAAATGTTAGCAAAAGAGCTTCTTGGATGATGCCAACTCCTTTTGTATTAAATGATGCTGTTGTTATTAGAGAAAAAATAAAACCTACGAAAGTCGTTTTAGATTCTACTCCTACTGCAACAGTTGCTAAAGACAGCCTGAATGTTGCAAATGACAGTTTGAGACCAAGCCCAATTGTAGTACCATAATCTGATTTAAAAAACATAATGACAAAGATTAGCATTTTAGGTTGCGGATGGCTTGGATCTCCTTTAGCGAAAGCAATGATAGCAAAAGGATTTTCTGTAAACGGCTCTACAACCTCAACGGAGAAAATATCGAGATTAAAAGAATCCGGGATTAATCCGTATTTAATAAACATAACTCTCAACGAAGACAATTCGCCTTTCGACAAAAATATATCACTTGAAATTGAAACTTTTTTAAACGGAAGTTCTGTTTTGATTATCGATATTCCGCCCAAATTGCGTGGTGAAAACACGGAAAGTTTTGTAGATAAAATCACATTTTTAATTCCGTTTATTGAAAAATCAACAATCGAAAAAGTGCTTTTTATAAGTTCTACTTCTGTTTATGGCGAAAGTAATTTACTAATAACTGAGCAAACTAAGCCAAACCCTGAAACAGAAAGCGGAAAACAACTATTGATTTCCGAAGCTCTCTTGCAGGACAACAACAATTTTAAGACTACTATCCTACGTTTTGGAGGTTTAATTGGTGAAGACCGAAACCCTATTAAGTTTCTAGCTGGAAAGGAAAATATTGAGAATCCTGAAGCGCCTATCAACTTCATTCATCTAGAAGACTGCATGGGGATCATCTTGAAAATAATAGAATCTAATTCATGGGATGAACTATATAATGCCGTTGCTCCTTTTCATCCTTCTCGCAAAGAATATTACACTCTAAAAGCAAAAGAAAACAATTTGCCTTTACCTAAATTCAATCATGATAATATAAGCCTCAAAAAGGTTATATCAAGCGCTAAAATTGAAAATGTACTAGGATATACTTTTACCAAAAAACCATAGGTTTCGGTTTTTAGTTTGCAGTCACAGTATTCGGTAATGTCATCCTGAGGCAGAGTCGAAAACAGTTACAATTTTCAGTGTTTGTATTGTGTTTATAACAAAAAAAAGAGCCAAAGTTTATGGATTAAACTTTGGCTCTTTTTTTTATTCTTTGACACTGTAAAGTATTTTTTGAAAATCAGCTTTGTATTTATCTTTGTCTTGTAGCGAAGACCAAGATAAGACTTTATAAAACGTAGTTTTTGTTTCTACGATTCCAACAAAGTAATAAATGCTATTGTTTATTTCTTTGTCAAAATAGCTAGCATCTGTTTCTATAAAGTTGATATCGCCTTTTTTAGTTGTTTTAAATTTTGAGATATCTCTTTTTTCTTCGTCTTTTAGAAAGTCTTTAATGAAATCTTCATAAAATTCATTAACAGAAGTGTAATTCATATCCAGAAGACCTAGTTCCTCTTTAGTGTCATAAATAACAATTCCGTAAATGTCTTTTACTTCATTTTTATATTGTATTGCTGCAGAACTGTTTAAGTCAGCAGTTTTACTCATATAATCAGGAATACTTATATTAAATATATGTCCGGCTTTATACTCTTTCATTTTTGTTTGAGCAAAAGTAATAGTACTCATAAAAAGAGAAACAGTTATAAATAAATTGGTTACGGTAGTTTTCGTCATGGGGGTCTTAGGTTGGTTTAGGTTTAAATGATAATTTTATATTTATACGATACCTTTTTCAATCATCTCTAACATTACAGGAGATGCGTTCTTAAAGGTAGGCGCTTGCTCAATAATACTTCCCACATTTTTTTTATTTACTTTAAAAGTAATATCCGCATCGGTTGTAAATAATAAAGCAGTAAGGAACGGGTTTTTAATGTAAGGTGCTAAAACAATAAAAGCTTCTTCGAGTGTATGGAAAGTTTCTATTTCTTCTGTTTTATAGCGTGAAGTCAGCGATACACCATAAGTATTGTTTTCGTTGATAACAAGTCGAAAATATATGTTTTTTAATTCGGTGTCGCCTATCGTTTTGGCTAATGTTAGTTTAGCAAAAGTTCCGTTTAGGATACTTTCTTTTACTTTTTGCCAAAATTCGTTTAATATAGATTCGTAAGACATGATGTTGTTTTAATATTATTTTGTGATTTGCGATTTAATCATAAAGTATGTAATGTTTAGCTTAAATCTTCTTTACGAACTTAACGCGAAAAAATTAGCCTTCTTTGCGGTTAAGAAACCTATTTTCCTGTAAAAACAGCTTTTCTTTTTTCTAAAAATGCAGTTGTTCCTTCGATGAAATCTTTAGTTCCGAAGCATTTACCGAAAGATTTTATTTCAACTTCATAACCATTTTTGCCATCTTTATAATTAGCATTGATAGCTTTAATTGCTTTAGAAATTGCAATTGGAGCATTCTTAATTATCTTCTCAGCAATAGTATTGCAATAAGTAATAAGTTCAGCCTGAGGAACGACGTGATTAACTAATCCGTATTCTTTTGCTTCTTCAGCGTTAAGCATTCCTGCAGTCATAATCATTTCCATTGCACGACCTTTACCAATAAGTTGTGGCAAACGTTGCGTTCCTCCATATCCAGGAATAAGTCCCAGAGAAACTTCAGGTAATCCCATTTTGGCATTATCAGAAGCAATTCTGAAATGACAAGCCATTGCTAATTCTAATCCGCCACCAAGAGCAAAACCATTAACAGCTGCAATAACAGGTTTTTTTAGATTTTCGATAAAATCAAACAATTTCTCCTGACCTTCGGCCGCTAAAGCAGTTCCTTCTTCGATCGTATAATTTGCAAATTCAGATATATCAGCTCCAGCAACAAAAGCCTTTTCGCCACTTCCGGTTAAAACAATCACACGAACATCATTGTTTTTTGCTAATAGCTTAAAAGCTTTTTGTAAATCATTAATAGTCTTCTTATTTAACGCATTAAGCTTAGTCGGACGATTAATTATTATTGTTGCAATTTTCTCTTCGATTGAGATTAATATATTTTCGTAGTTCATGACACTATTGTTTTATGAGTTTGTAATTGGTAGCGTAACCGTAAATGTGGTTCCTTTTCCGTATTCTGTTTCAAAGGTAATTGTTCCTTTATAATTTTCGATAATGTTTTTTATAATTCCGAGTCCAAGACCCATTCCGCTATTTTTTGTAGTGAATTTTGGTTCAAAAACACGATCAACATCTTGCTTTTGTATTCCTATTCCGTTGTCTTTTACAGTAATTTCAACATTGTCCCCTTTCCTTTTAACTGTAACTAAAATCGATTTGTTGTTTTGAATTTCAGGAATAGCTTGAGTAGCATTTTTAACTAAATTGGTAATAATTCGGATAAGTTGTGTTCGATCCATTTTAGAAATGATTTCCTCTTCATCACTTTGAAACACCAGATATTCTTCGTTAAAGATGTCTAACGAAAGTTCTACAACTTCTACCACATTTAATGTTTCATTTTGTTGCGCAGGCATCGAAGCAAAATTTGAAAATGCGGAAGCTACAGCAGACATAGTATCTATTTGCTGAATTAATGTTTCGGAGTAATCATTCAATTTTTGTTTTACATCAGGAGCCGAAGGATCAAATTTTCTTTGATAGCTCTGTACCGTCAGACGCATTGGCGTAAGCGGGTTTTTAATTTCGTGTGCCACTTGTTTTGCCATTTCACGCCAAGCTTCTTCACGTTCGCTTTGTGCTAGTTTTATGGCGCTTTTTTCAAGCTTTTCAACCATTCCGTTGTAAGACTTGATTAAGAAATTAATCTCTTTGCTACTGGCTTCTAAAACAATCTTTTCATTTTTCTGATTCAGATTGGTTTCGCTTAGCTTATCCGAAATAGTTTTTAATGATTTGGTAATGTATGTTGACAGGAAATAAGCTAATGCAAATGCTACAATAAGCATAAATGAATAGACCTGTCCTAAACGGATTAAGAAAGTATTCAATTCATTTTCATAATAACCGTCGTCTTCTATGTATGGTAAGTTTAAGATTCCAAGAGGCTTGAATTTTTCATCTTTAATCAAACTATAAGAAGAACGGTTTTTTACACCATCTTGAGTTTTTATATCTACAAAACGTTTCTCGATAGAAGAACGTACTAGTTTTAAGATGTATTCAGGGATTGGAGGAGGAACTTTATCAACGGCAAAAGATTCTTTAGATGATTTTAAAAGTTCTCCTTTAAGACTGTAGATATTGATTTCGATATTATGAATTTGAGCTAATTCATGAATTTTATCTTTAAAAATCAGATCTAAGTTAGCCGTTTTTAAAGGATAAGTAGTTGTAGATAACACATAGTTAATGTGTTCTTTAACTGCATTTTCTTTGCGCTCTAACCGTTCTTGATGGTATTCTTTGGCTTCATTCTTAAATTGAATGATAGAAATCGAAGCCAGTAAAACAGAAGCCACAACAATCAATACAATCATCGAAAGGAATATCCTAACACGCAACGAAAGCATTGACATTTTGAAGTTCTTAAGCATAAGTTTTGTTTTCTTTGTTTTAGATTTCAAGTTTCAGATTCCGTCGCAATTGGCAACTTGAAACCAGAAACTTGAAACTAAAAAAAACTATTTCTTCTCTCGTAATCTTTTATAAAATTTAAATCCGAGCATGATTAAAACAGAAAATAAAAAAATTCCGATTACACCATAAATCCAGTTGATTGCATTTTTTAAAACAACTAAAAACACTACAGCAAACAAAATTATCGTTGCTCCTTCATTCCACAAACGCATGAAATTAGTGGTGTATTTTACATTGTCATTTTGCAATTGTTTGAATATCTGATGGCATTTTCCGTGATATAAATATAATAAAAATACGAAACCAAGCTTTACATGCATCCAAGGCATTTGTAACCAAGCTTTTCCTATATCGGTAAAAAGCAACATCCAAAAAGCAAAAATACTTGCTAATACTGCTGATGGCCAAGTGATAATGTACCACAATCTGTAGGTCATTATCTTGTATTGCTTTTGTAAAATTTCTTTCTCAGGAGACGGCTTGTCATTCGCTTCTATTTGGTAAACAAACAAGCGTACAATATAAAACAGCCCAGCAAACCAAGTGATTACAAAAATGAGGTGAAGCGATTTCAGGTAGTTGTAATATTCCATAAAACGTATCTAAAAGAGTTTTCTAGTTTTTCTTTTGCCAATCTTTAATCCAATTTCCAACAGTTTCGCACCATTCATCATCATCATTTAAACATGGAATTGCTAAAAACTCTTCTCCACCGTTTGCTTCAAAATCTTCTTTGGCGCGCATAGCGATCTCTTCTAATGTTTCTAAACAATCAGAAACAAAAGCAGGAGTTACAACTGCAAGATTCTTGATTCCTTTTGCAGGCATTTTATCAATTTCAACATCAGTGTAAGGCTCAAGCCATTTATCACCAGCCAATCGAGATTGAAAAGTCAAACTGTATTTATCAGCAGGAAGCCCTAATAGTTTTACAACCTGTCTTGTCGTTTCATAACATTGGTGGCGGTAACAGAAATCATGCGCTGGAGACGGTGTATTACAACAAGAACCATCAATTTTACAATGTGATTTTGTTATGTCGGTTTTACGAATATGACGCTCCGGAATTCCGTGATAAGAAAATAATAAGTGATCGTAATCAAAACCAACCAAATGTTTCTTGATAGAATCGGCAAGGTTTTTAATATAATCAGGTTTATTGTAAAATGCAGGAACATCAGTAAAAGTCATCTGTGGAAATTTCTTTTTACGAATCTCCTCAGCTTTAACTAAAATTGTTAAAGTCGATGCCATTGCATATTGAGGATATAAAGGAAAAAGCAACACTTCGGTAACTCCTTTTTCATGTAATTCTTGAAGTCCCTTTTCAATTGTCATACTACCATAACGCATAGCCAATGAAACGGGAATATCTACTAATGGTTGTATTTTTTTCTGCATTCTTTCAGATATAACCACAAGCGGAGAACCTTCGTCCCACCAGATTTTTTCATATGCATGTGCTGATTCTTCTGGTCTTTTTCTTAAGATGATTCCACGAACTAATAATGCTCTCAATAAATACGGAACGTCGATTACGTATTTATCCATTAAAAATTCATCTAAATATGGTTTTACGTCTTTTGGAGTTGGACTTTCGGGGGAACCCAGATTTACTAATAATACACCTTTCATTATAATTTTATTGCTTTAGGCTTTAAGCTTTAGGCTTTAAGCATTTGTTTGTTTAAATTTTAGCAAAAGTATAGATTCTTACTTTTGTTAAATTGCGATTAACTATTTTTTAATTATTGTTTGATATAGAAAACTGATACTGATTTTAAACATTAGTATTAATCGACATCAAATATTTCTTGGGAGTCGTTGCGAATTTCTTTTTAAAAGCGGCAATAAAATGACTTCCAGTACTATATCCTATTTTTAACCCAACCTCGTTTACGTTATATGAACCGCTATCGAGTAACTTTCGGGCATAGTCCATTTTATAATCAAATAAAAAACCATAAACAGTATCACCGTAAATTTGTTTGAAACCCATTTTTAGTTTCTTTAAGTTCAAACCAATTTCATCTGCCAATTCCTGTAAACCTGGTGGCTCGGCCATATTAGCAATAATGATTTCTTTGGCTTTTCGTATTTTTAAAACATTGTCTTCATCTATTAAAAATGGACATTGTTCGGCATTTGGGTCTTCGGTTCTATTAAAGTATAAACTTAATAACTCGTAGCCTTTACCCTTGTAATACAAGTTTTTTATAGATGGATGTAGATTATAATGAAATAGTTGACTAAGTACAATCGCCATCGATGGACTAATTTTTCCTTCGTTATAATATTTTTTATCCTTGTTGTCGGCGCTCAAGAAAGTTATGTAATCAGCTTCGGTCGAGAATAATGCGTGAAATTTTTTGATAGAAACAATTACTGATATTACCCAAGAATTAGGAGCAAGCTCTAAATGAAGTGGCAATTCTTTTTGAGGATTGTATAAAAGCAATGATTTTTCTTCTTGTAGTTCCAATGCATAATTGCCCTGATTGAACAGGAATTTTGCTTTTCCTTTTATACCAAAGTGAAACTGTATCAGGCCACTACCGATTTCTCGTTGGGCATTAAATACCTCCGAACTGTCATTCTGAAAACGAATAAGCGTAAAGTCGTCTTCAATTTTAATAATTTCTTGAGAACTCATAGCGATATTTTTTTTTGTTAAAAACGAAAGCTAACTCTAAATCTTATTTAGAATAACTCTAAATAAAACAATTCGAAAGACTTGATTTTGCTGCAAAAATAACGTTTTTTGCATAATTACAACCAATTAGAATTAAAAAAACACATAGCGACACAAATAGTACTTTGAGCGTTACTTTTATAAATACTATAATGATAATTTTGTTGCACTTTTATGATAAGGGTATCTATGGAAAATAATAACGTATCGAAACATCACTATTTTTATTCAGTTGGACTGAGCTATAAAAAAGCTGATGCTGCGATTAGAGGTAAGTTTAGTTTGGACGCTGATGCAAAATTGCGCCTGCTGGAACAAGCCAAGAATGAGGGAATTGAAAGTTTAATAGTTACGTCTACTTGTAATCGTACCGAAATATACGGGTTTGCTGAGCATCCTTTTCAACTTATAAAATTGATTTGCGAAAACAGCAATGGTTCTATCGAAGAATTTCAAAAAGTAGGTTTCGTATATAAAAATCATGAAGCAATTAATCATCTCTTTAAAGTAGGAACTGGTTTAGACAGTCAGATCTTGGGAGATTTTGAGATTATTGCACAAATAAAATCAAGCTTTACACAATCAAAATCTTTAGGTTTGGCCAATACTTTTATCGAAAGATTAGTAAACGCTGTGATTCAAGCTAGTAAGAAAATTAAAAATGAAACCGAAATAAGTTCAGGTGCCACTTCAGTATCTTTTGCTTCGGTTCAATATATTATAAAAAACGTAGAAGATATCGGTAACAAAAACATCTTGTTGTTTGGTACAGGTAAGATTGGTAGAAATACATGTGAGAATTTAGTAAAACATACTAAAAACGAACATATTACTTTGATAAATCGTACTAAAGATAAAGCCGAAAAACTAGCTGGTAAATTAAATCTTATTGTAAAAGATTATTCAGAGTTACATCTTGAACTACAAAAGGCCGACGTTGTTGTTGTAGCAACTGGAGCACAAAACCCTACGGTTGATAAAGCAATCCTAAATCTTAAGAAACCATTATTGATTTTGGATTTATCGATTCCTAAGAACGTAAATGAAAATGTAGAAGAACTGGAAGGAGTTACACTAATCCACATGGATTATTTGTCACAACTTACAGATGAAACATTAGAGAATCGTAAAAAACACATTCCTGCAGCCGAAGCTATTATTGAAGAAATTAAGGAAGAATTTGTAAACTGGACCAAAGGAAGAAAATTTGCACCAACGATAAATGCTTTGAAAGAAAAACTGAATGCGATAAAAAATTCAGAATTGGATTTCCAAAGTAAAAAAATAGCTGATTTTAATGAGGAACAAGCCGAAATTATCAGCGCAAGAATCATTCAGAAAATTACAACACATTTTGCCAATCACCTAAAAGATGATGATACTATGGTAGATGAAAGTATCGAATGGATCGAAAAAGTATTTAAAATAGGAGTGGGTGCAAAATAAAATTTTAACCATTAAGAGATTAAGAAAAGTTAAGTTTTTTATTCTTTAAAGAATGGTGAAAAAATGATGTTCTTATGACAAAAAAGGAGGTTACTCAATTGGCTTATGAAATTACTGGCTTTGCAATTAAAGTTCATAGAGCACTTGGGCCTGGTCTTTTAGAAAGTATTTATGAGCAATGCCTTAAATATGAATTAGAACAAAATGGATATGATGTAAAACAACAATTAGTAGTTAAAATTGATTATTATGATCTTGAATTAGAGTCAGATCTAAAAATAGATTTATTAGTCAATGATTGTGTTGTTGTAGAGTTAAAAGCAATAGAAAATTTATTACCAATTCATGAAGCGCAATTATTAACATACATGAAATTATTGCAGAGACCTCAAGGGTTATTAATTAATTTTAATACTTTAAACATAACAAAATCAATGAAACCGCTTGTGAACGAGTTTTTTTCTAGATTACAAGATTAGGAAAAAGAAATAGAACCATTAAGAAATGAAGAAAAGTTAAGTTCTAAATTAGTGAAACTTAATTCTTAATGATTTTAAATATAATAATTAGCAACTTAAAAACTAAAGACAATGCTTAATGAATCTTAATATCTTAATGGTGAAAAAAGCAACTTTTAGTTTTAAAAAATAATAATGGCAGACAAAATCATAAGAATAGGAACTCGCGATAGCGAATTGGCTCTTTGGCAAGCGCATACGGTCGAGAAAAAACTAAACGATTTAGGATATAAAACCCAAATTATTGCGGTTAAATCACAAGGAGATATATTACTTGACAAACCACTTTACGAACTCGGAATAACTGGGATTTTTACGAAAACACTCGATATTGCTATGATTAATGGCGAAATAGATATTGCAGTGCATTCTATGAAAGATGTTCCTACGGCTTTGCCAAAAGGAATTGTTCAGGCAGCCGTTTTGGAAAGAGCCAATTCATTAGATATTTTGGTTCATAAAGGGAATCTAGACTTCTTAAATGAGTCAGCTACTATTGCAACTGGAAGTTTACGTCGTCAGGCGCAATGGTTAAACAAATACCCAAATCATAAAGTAGTCGATTTACGTGGAAATGTAAATACACGCATGCAAAAGTTAAACGATAGCGATTGGAGCGGAGCCGTTTTTGCAGCAGCCGGATTAGAAAGAATCAATTTAAAACCAGGAGATTATATTAATCTGGATTGGATGATTCCGGCACCTGCTCAAGGTGCAATGGTAGTTGTAGCAATGGAGAATGATAATTTTGCATTGGATGCCCTGACCCAACTTAACGATATCGAAACTGAAATAGTTACCTATATCGAACGTCAGTTTTTAAGAACATTAGAAGGAGGTTGTACCGCACCAATAGGAGCTTTGGTTCAATATAATGAAGAAGAAGATACACTTCATTTTCAAGGCGCTTTGTTTTCATTGGATGGAAAAGTTAAAATGGAAATAGATAAGACTGTTCCAATCGAAGAATGGAAAAAATTAGGATTTAATATGGCAAAAGAAATTCTTGAAAACGGTGGGGCCGAATTGATGAAAACGATTAAAGAATCTCTAAAGAAATAATGGCAAAATCAATTCAAATATTATCTACAAAAGTACTTTCTAGCATTCAAAAACAAGAATTGCAAAAAGCAAATATTGATTTAGTCGAAGCAAATTTCATTGAAACCCAAAATAAACCTTTTAAGATTCAAGATATCAATGAAAATTTGATATTTACAAGTCAGAATGCGGTTCATAGTGTTTTATCTGATCCAAAATCAGAAGAATTAAAAAGTAAAAATGTCTTTTGTGTTGGTTTAAAAACAAAGATATTATTATCTGAAAGCGGATTTAATGTAATAGCTTATACAGGTTACGCAGCGGATTTAGCCGAAATAATAACTCTGATTTATGCTAATGAAAGCTATACTTTTTTTAGTGGAAACCTTCGCAGAGAAACATTGCCTAAAGCACTAAAAGATGCTGGGGTAAAATTAAATGAGATTAAAGTGTACGAAACTACCTTAACACCTCAAAAAATTACTTCACCAGTAGATGGAATCATGTTTTATAGTCCATCTGGAATTGAAAGTTATCTGAAAGACAATACTATTAAAAATGAAAAATGCTTTTGTATTGGAGAAACCACAGCAGAAGCTTTAGAAAAAATTACTAAAAATATCATCATCGCAGATCAACCAACTGTAGAAGATGTTATAGAAGATGTTTTACACGAATATAAATAAAACTTTGCAACCCTGTCACTTTGTGGCTTTGCACCTAAAATAAAAACCATGTTAAAAAACGACCTATTTTTAAAAGCTTTAAAAGGAGAAACAGTTCAACGTCCGCCAGTTTGGATGATGCGTCAGGCAGGAAGATATTTACCAGAATTTATCGCTTTGCGTGATAAATATGATTTTTTCACCCGTTGTCAAACTCCAGAATTAGCTGCAGAAATCACTGTACAGCCTATTCGTCGCATTGCTCCAGATGCTGCAATTTTATTTTCGGATATCTTAGTAGTTCCACAAGCAATGGGAATTGAAGTATTGATGAAAGAGAATTTTGGTCCGTTTTTGCCAAATCCTATTCGTACAATGCAGGATGTTCAAAGAGTTTACATTCCGGACATTCAAGAGAGCCTTGGTTACGTAATGGATGCAATTAAACTAACAAAGGAAATGCTGAATGATGAGGTGCCTTTAATTGGTTTTGCAGGTTCACCTTGGACAATTTTCTGCTATGCTGTAGAAGGTAAAGGTTCTAAAAGTTTTGATACTGCAAAAGGATTTTGTTTTTCAAACCCAGCAGCGGCACACACATTGTTACAAAAAATTACAGACACAACCATTTTATATTTAAAAGAGAAGGTAAAAGCCGGAGTTGATGCTGTTCAAATTTTTGACTCATGGGGAGGAATGCTTTCACCTGTTGATTATCAAGAGTTTTCATGGAAATACATGAACCAAATTGTTGAAGCTTTGGCTGATCATGCTCCAGTAATTGTTTTCGGAAAAGGATGCTGGTTTGCTTTAGGCGAAATGGGACAAAGTCGTGCTTCGGCATTAGGAGTTGACTGGACTTGTTCAGCAAGAAATGCTCGTTATTTATCTGGAGGAAATATTACACTACAAGGTAATTTTGATCCATCAAGATTACTCTCACCAATTCCAACCATTAAAAAAATGGTACATGAAATGATTGATGAGTTTGGAAAAGATAAATATATTGTAAATTTAGGTCATGGAATTTTGCCACATATTCCTGTAGATCATGCAAAAGCATTTATTGATGCGGTTAAGGAATACGGCAATTAGTATATAGTTATCGGTTGCAGATTTCAGACTCACTAAAGGCTGAAATCTGTTACTGAAAATAAATATTTCGGTACGAGATGAAAGGCCTAATTGGATAAATGTTTGTTTATTTGATGTTTTAAAAGAATGGGAAAATAAATGCTCGCAAACATAAACTTTCATAGAAACTCACCATTCTCTTTTATAGAGTATGGTTTTTATGCCTATTATGCGTCTGTATTTTTGATGGTTTGGTTATACCCTGAACAATACAATGTTAGCTTGATAAACGATTTAGCAGTATTAATCGTTTTTGAATTTATAATGGTTCATTCAGGAGTTTTTATGGCAGTTTTACCAAAGAGGTACTCTATTTTGGTCTTTTTTCCCATGTTTGGTCTTTTTGCATATAGTTTTAATAATTCTGTTATTGATACAAATATTTTTTATATTTATTTGCTGACAGTTTTAAATAGAATGCGATTTGCTTTTTCAAATGTTAGTATTGAAGTTAGAGCAATAGAAATCGCAAAATCAGTTTTTCGAGCTATATTATATTGTACCCTACTTTGTGCCACTGCATTAGGAAATGAGTTTATACCAAAATTGGGACTTACCTCCGAATTTTTGCAGAAATATCATTACTTTGACACAATTAAATCTAGTGGGTTAATTATGGAAAAGCCTTATATAGCAATGTGTATGGGTTTTTTATATTATTCATTACCCGTTTTATTTTTCTTGTTCAGAATAATAAAACGTGCTCATCATTCTTATTTTGTAAATGAAAGAGTGATAAAAAGATATTCTTAAATTGCTGAAATGTTGATGATGCAATAGATAATATTAGAAACTTTGCAGAAAATAAAATATTAAAATATGCTAAACAAAGGATTACGAGACGAAGAAAGTACCCGAATAGACAATGTGCTTAAAGTATTAATGTCTATTGGATTCTTGCCTAAGTTTTGGAATGTAGAAGACACGAGTCTTATAGATAATGACCTTAAAAACTTTGGTTTAAGCGTGGAAAGCCTGGTTAATCTTAGCGAAAAAGATTTAATTACACTTCTGGTTCGATGCCATTTAGATTGGAATCAATTAGAGTTATTTGGAGATTTTCTAGTTAAATTCTCAATTGTTGAAAATTATAATTTTTCAGGAAAAGCAATTGCTATTTATGAATATGTTCAACAAGAAAGCAAGACTTTTTCATTTGGAATCATTAGCAAAATAGCTTCAGCAAAAGCAAATTTATAATCAAGTGTTAATGTATAAAAATGTGGACTTTCAAATAACAATCTTAACTTCAAAAGATGCAGTAAGTCTTCATGAATTAATGTTTTCGAATACGGAACAGTTTAAAAGATATTTCCCTAAAACACTTGCTAAAAATCTAACACTTGAAGCTTCAGAAAAATACATTTTGGAGAAACATCAAGAGATTCAATTGAATTCTGAACTTACATATGCAATTAAAGAAAATAGGACTGGTAAAATTGCAGGGTTAATTATTATCAAAAAGTTGAATTGGGAGACCAAACAAGGTGAATTTGCTTATTGTATTGGATTAGAATATCAAGGAAAGGGCTGGATGTCTGAGGCCGTAAGTCAAATTTCAAATTATGCTTTCAATGAATTACAATTGAAAACATTACAAATCATTTCTCATAAAACGAATTTCGGAAGTATTAAAGTCGCACAAAATTGCGGATTCTCATGGAGAAAAACATTAATAAATGAATTTACTCCAACAGATGAACTTCCTTTAGATATGGAACTATACGAACTAACAACAAGATGAAAGAACAATTTTATAAATACATACAAAGTCTTCAAGATACAATAGTTACAGGATTAGAAGCAGTTGATGGTCAAGCCAAATTCCGCGAAGACATCTGGGAACGCCCAGAAGGCGGAGGAGGAAGAACACGTGTAATCGAAAACGGAGCTGTCTTTGAAAAAGGCGGTGTTAATATATCGGCAGTTCATGGTAAATTACCAGAAGCCATGCAAAAAATGTTTAATGTAGGCGAAGCTGATTTTTTTGCATGTGGATTAAGTTTGGTGTTACATCCAAAAAATCCAATGGTTCCTACAGTACATGCCAATTGGCGTTATTTTGAAATGTATGATGAGAAAGGAAAAGTAATTCAGCAATGGTTTGGCGGAGGACAGGATTTAACGCCTTATTATTTGTTTGAAGAAGATGCCAAGCACTTTCATCAGACTTGTAAAACAGCTTGTGATAAGCATAATCCAGAGTTTTACCCAAAATATAAAAAACAATGTGATGCTTATTTCTGGAATGCACATCGCAACGAAGCTCGAGGAATTGGAGGATTGTTCTTTGATTATTGCAAGGCTACAGATGACATGAGTATGCAGGATTGGTATAATTTTGTTACTGAAGTAGGAAATAGTTTTCTAGAAGCCTATGTTCCTATTGTAGAAAGAAGAAAAGCTTTATCATATACTGAAGAGCAAAGAAAATGGCAAGAAATTCGTCGTGGTCGTTATGTTGAGTTTAATCTAGTTCATGATAAAGGTACCTTATTTGGTTTAAAAACTAATGGTCGAATCGAGAGCATATTAATGAGTTTGCCACCTCATGTACAATGGGTTTATGATCATCATCCCGAAACAGGAAGTGATGAGGAAAAGTTAATAAATGTGTTAGAAAATCCAGTTGATTGGATTCAATAATAATTTTTAAAATCTAGATTAAACAGGATATATCGCTCCACTGGAGCTTTGCTTAGAAAACATATTAAATTGACTTATTATAGATATAGAAAATGGATCTAAAACTGATTTATATTATGTTTTTTGCAGGAGTTTTTGGGTGTTATGCTCAAAAAGATTCTCTTCAAAATTCATATTTTAAATCATATGATGACAAAGTAACAGCAAGTCTTTATTATCTAGATACATCAAATAATTTTCAGATTGTTTACCCTGTTTCAGAAAAGGAGAAGGCAACACTTGATTTGATTCCAAATCGAAAAGAACAATTAGGAGCTTCGCTTTCGTTTAAGTTTGTTGATTTGTCATTTGGTTTTTCACCAAAATTTCTAAATGCCAATAAAGATAATATTGACTCTAAGCTTTTAAATTTTAATGCAAGATTGTATCATAAACAATGGATGCAAAGCTTTACTTATTTTTATCAAAAAGGGTTTTATGTAAGTCAAGATGGGATAAATGCTGCTTTTCCAGGATTTCGTTCCTTAAAAATAGGAGGTGCTACATCTTATATTTTCAATAAAAAATTCTCGTATAAGGCAATTGCTGGTCAGAACGAGTGGCAGATGAAAAGCGCAGGGAGTTTTATCCCTAATTTTTCGGCTTATTACACTAATATAAAATACAAATCACCAGAGGATAGAATAAACGGAGATGTATATTTATTTTCGCTAGCACCATCTTATTTTTATAATCTAGTTTTAGGAAAAAATGTTCTCGTTTCGGCAGGGTTATCTATGGGAGCTGGAATCAATATTACAGATGGAGAAACAAAAGTGCTTTACGAAATAGATACAAGCTTAAAAATAGGTTACAATTCCGATTCATTTTTTGTGTTCATGAATGTTAATCATCTCAATTTTATTCAGGGCGAAACAGATAGTATTGGTTTAAATGATAACATATCGACTCTAAAGATTACCGCAGGTTATCGATTTAATGCTCCTAAAAAACTGACTCATATTTATGATAAAATAAATCGAGAAACAGGATTATAAAAAAAATGGCTAACATATTTAATGTTAGCCATTTTTAGAAATATATCTAAATTATTTACCAAGTTCCTCAACAAAATCTAAGGTTTGTAAAATAATATTTTTGTTTGATTGTAGCGAATTCAATTTCAATTCAAACTTCAATTTGTTGTTTTTTAATTTTTTAGAAGACAAAATTGAAATATCACTAAACTGTTTTGCTAATTGGTCGAGCCTTTTAACATCCGCAATTTTAGGTTTTTCAGAATTTTTATAAGCATTTGCTGTTTCAGCAATGTTTAATTTTGCCAAAAAGTAATTTGTTTTTAGTTCTTTTTGAGTGTCTTTTGCAAACCCACCATCACCAGACTGTAAGTAATCAAGACTATTTCCTATTACTATCACATCATTATCTTTAAGGATAAACATGTCACCGTATTCTTTGGTTCCTGTTATTTCGTAATAATTACCCTTTTGTACCAATAGGTTTTTACGAACACCTAATTGAATCAATTTGTCGCCAAAAGTAGGATGAGTAGAAGTGAAAATTATAGAAAAAAGCGGAACTGTCTTTTCTATTTTTTTTAGGACTTCAGTTTCTTCATAATTCTCGTCGTATTCATACGTTTTTTTAGTTATCTCTATTTCTTTGGTACCGTATAAAAACATGCTTAAATCACCATCAAATAATCTTGCAGTAGCTTCTTCATCGACAATAGTCGAAATCAAATCAGTTACAATAGCAATATCTTCCTTCTGGAATTTAGGATTATCTAATATCTTACTTGTTAACAATGGAATATTTTCCAGTGCTGCTTTAGAATTAATGTGGTACGATAAATATCCTAATGGTTTTTGGTTAGGGAAATATTTAAAAATTCGATTATTAATTCTTCTATTGGTTATTTTACCTGCAATTGTAGCAATAGGATCACTATATTCAACAATTTGTTCCATGCGAGCACCGTTATTGTCAAAATAAAAATCAATGTTCATTCCTTTTACAAAGTCGCCATAATTTTTTTGTGTAGGTAAAAATTCTTTATAGGTTGTAAATGGATATAAAACACCAAAACTTTTATAAAATGAAGACATAGCAGTACCATAATCAACCCAGGAACTAATATCGGCATTTGCAGTTATTTTATCAGAAGTTGGAGCAGTAAAACCATTTTCAAAAAGAGTTTTAACAAAGTTCGTTTGTTCAATTAGTTGTAAACTATCAAAAGCGACACGTTCTCTTTCATATTTTTTAAAATCTTCATCGGCTATAAGACTATCTATTCGAATTCTTTCTTCCATTTCCTCTTCAGTTTCTTCAACTGGCTCTTCAACAGTTTCTTCTGGAGCTACTTCGAGAGTTACTTCTTCTTGAATAGAATCATTTTCGTATAGATTAGAAGGATATTTTTTGGTAAACTCAATAATTACAAAGTAGTTATCATTCCATGCTATTGAAGTTTTTTTATCTCCAGTTGTTAAAAGAGTATATAGAGGAAACTCTTGAATTGTAGCTTGTGGTAACGAATCGGCTTCTTTTTTTGCATTTAATTTTTGCATGAAGTCCTTGATTTTACTTCTGTTTCTTGCCGGAATTGTAATTTGATAATATGGAGTTTCGCCAGTAAAATTTCCGTTAACTGTTGTCTTCTTGTCTAATTTAAAAAGATCTGCATATAGTTGAAAATCAAAATCGGCATTTTTTTCCTTGTATTGCTTTATTAATGAATGATTTAATACATCAGCGACACTTACTTTTTTCGAAAGTTGATCGCCATTAAACTGTATAAAATAATCGTATTTTTTAGAAATTGCCTGACTATTGGCTACTAAAGTTATTAATAGAATTAAATAAGTAAAGAACTGTTTCATTTATGGTTAGAGTTTGTTTTAGGGATTATAAATTGTGTGTACTAAGGAGTTAATCGGATTGTATTATTCATTAAAGATGATTTCTTAAGCACGCTGTACATGCTTTGTTTTAAAAAAACGGTCTTTTTATTTTTAGATATCTTACTGTTCGGGTTTTCAGAAATTGCAATATCACGGTCAAAAGTATAAATAGAGATAATGTTTGCCTGTTCTAAATCCTGTTTCTTCTTTTGGTCTTTTACCAAGTTTTCAGGAACAGGATAAGAAGCAATTCTCTCAAAGCCTTTTGTACTACTGTTAAAATGTATTTGATCACTTTGGTTATTAATGCTATTCACAACAGCATTAAGCGCCTTTAAATTCGCGTAATTCAGTTTAATAATGAAAATATAATTCTGAAAATCGGTTTTGGTGTTTACTCCTGTAATTCCTTCAATTTTTAAGGCTTTCGCTTTAAAATCGGCTAATTTTTTTGTGATTTCTTGTTCATTTGGAATTTTCACACCATCAACTTCTTCAAGCCAAATGGCAGATTTTGTTTTGAACCATGATTTCGAAAAATCAATCATAAGCGTATATTCACCACTTTGGTCATCATGGTGTTTGATTCGTTCTGTTATCTCAAAACATCCAGTTAACAGTAAACAGCAACATAAAGCGAGAAATTTCTTCATTCTGCAAATTTAAATCTAAATATTTGAAAAACCATGATATAAGAAGATTCTGAAAAAATATTTTTAAAACAATAAATTTTAGATAATATTAACGCATTCTAAACAATGCTAAAAGCCTTATTCTGTTGATTTTTCTTTAACTTTGCGACACAATTTTAATTTCAACTTTAAAATGAATGTGAAGTCGATTTTGCAGTAGCATTCTTTTAAAAAAATATAAAAATCATATATGTTCCCACTACAAAGAAACCGCCGTTTAAGAACTAATGAATCTATTCGCTCTTTAGTTCGTGAAACTACCCTAAGTCCAAACGATTTTATGCTTCCGATGTTTATTGCAGAAGGAAAAGATGTAAAAATCAAAATTCCATCAATGCCAGGAATCTACCGTCATTCGTTGGATAACACCATCAAAGAAGTAAAAGAAGCTTGGGCACTTGGTATTAAAGCAGTAAATCTTTATGTAAAAGTTAGTGAGAACCTTAAAGACAATAAAGGGGTAGAATCTTGGAACAAAGACGGATTAATGCAACAAAGCATCCGTGCAATTAAAGATGCTGTCCCAGAAATGATTGTTATGCCTGATGTGGCACTAGACCCCTACTCTATTTATGGACATGACGGAATCATAGAAAAAGGTCAAGTGATAAACGATGCAACTGTAGATGCACTAACTCGCATGAGTTTAAGTCATGCCGATGCAGGAGCAGATTTTGTTGCACCAAGTGATATGATGGACGGTCGTGTTCTGGCAATCAGAAGAGCATTAGAAGAAAACGGACATCACAATGTGGGAATTATGAGTTATAGTGCTAAGTACGCTTCGGCATTTTACGGTCCATTTCGTGATGCTTTAGATTCTGCACCAGTAGATCTTCAAGAAGTCCCAAAAGACAAAAAAACATACCAAATGGATTATGCTAACCGTATCGAAGGAATTCGCGAAGCATTGCTAGATGTAGAAGAAGGTGCTGATATTGTTATGGTAAAACCAGGAATGGCATATCTAGATATTGTTCGAGAAGTAAAAAATGCAGTTCATGTTCCAGTAGCTGTATATCAAGTCTCAGGTGAATATGCAATGGTAAAGGCTGCTGCAGAAAGAGGATGGCTAGATCACGATAAAATTATGATTGAGCAATTATATTGCATTAAGAGAGCCGGGGCCAGTATTATCTCGACTTACTTTGCCAAAGAAGCAGCAGTAATATTAAACAAATAACATGAAGAAAATACTACTGGTATTAGTAATACTTGCATTCGTTTCTTGTAAAAAAGAAGAGAAAGTAACGATAGATAATTCAGGAATGCCAAGCGAAGAAACGGCTACTTTAACTGCTAAAACTCCAGAAGAATTAGGAAAAGCAATTTTTGAAGGACAAGGAAATTGTTTTGCTTGTCATCAGGTAGACCAAAAAGTTATAGGCCCAAGCATTAAAGAAATTGCTAAAATATACAAAGAGAAAAACGGAGATATGGTTGCATTTCTTAAAGGAAAAGGGGATCCGATTGTTGATCCAAGTCAGTTTGAAGTCATGAAGACCAATTTTCCTGTAACACAAGCTATGTCTGACGAAGAACTTAAAGCAATCGAAACTTATTTTTATAGCTTTTTAAAGTAGGAGCTGATCACGCTTTCCGCTATATCTTTATGTTTTTAAAGGAAAAACATAAAGGATGTCGCTTCAATCGTGGCTAAAAAAACAAAAACCATTCGTATCTATGAATGTTTTTTTTTATACCTGCAAGGTTTTCAGAACCACAACTTTGTACTTCTGAGCAGAGTCGAAGAACCTCACAAGTACTTCCATAATATAAGGACCCCTTTGTCAAAGTTTTGAACTTTGACAAAGCTCACGATGAAAGTCCACAAAGAATTGCAGGCCTTAAGCATTATTTTCTTTACTTTTATAAAATGGAAACAGCATACATTAATTCACCTTTAGGAATCACCAAAATTGTTGGCGATGAAAACGGAATCTCAGAGATTACCGTTGCTAACGCTGGAGACAATGGGGTTTCTGACAAAATTGCAACAGAGTTGCAAGAAGCTGTTTCGCAATTAAACGACTATTTTTTAGGCAAAAGAATAGAATTTGATTTTAAGCTAAACCCCAAAGGAACAGATTTTCAGCAAAGAGTTTGGAAAGGATTACTTGAGATTCCTTTTGGTAAAACCATGAGTTATTTAGAACTATCCAAAAAGTTAGGAGATGTTAAAGCTATTCGTGCCGTAGCATCTGCAAATGGGAAAAATCCACTTTGGATTGTTGTTCCTTGTCATCGCGTAATAGGAACTGATGGATCACTAACAGGATATGCTGGAGGATTATGGCGTAAGAAATGGTTATTAGAACATGAAAATCCAGTAAAACAGCAAAGTCTATTTTAGTTTGCCAAGATTAATTTCACGAATTTTGAAAGTGTCAAAATTTAAGTACATTTATACAGGCGATGAATTAGTTTTTAATGCAGTCTAAATATCTAAGAAGCCTAAGCCGTCTAACCAATCTAAGAAGTCTAAATTAATGATTGAAAAAATAAACTTAAACAACATCCTTTTTCTAGATATAGAAACCGTTCCTGAAACAGCAGCGTTTGGAGAACTAGATGATGAGATGAAAGAACTCTGGGAGCATAAAACACAATATCAGCGAAAAGAGGATTTTACACCCGAAGAATTTTATGACCGTGCAGGAATTTGGGCTGAGTTTGGTAAGATTGTTTGTATTTCTGTAGGGTATTTTACCATCAAAGGAGATATTCGAAATTTTCGAGTGACATCATTTTTTGGAGATGAGATAAAAATCCTTAAAGATTTCAATAATCTACTAAACAACCATTACAATAAACCGTACCATGTTTTATGCGGGCATAACGCAAAGGAATTCGATATTCCGTTTATCGCTAGACGAATGATTATCAATCAAATTGCAATTCCAGACAAGCTGAATCTATTTGGAAAAAAACCATGGGAAATTCCACATCTGGATACCTTAGAGCTTTGGAAATTTGGTGATTATAAACATTTCACTTCCTTAAAACTATTGACAAAAATCCTCGGAATCCCTTCTCCAAAAGGAGATATTGACGGAAGTCAGGTCGGACATGTTTTTTATGTAGAGAAAGATATTGATAGAATCGTAACCTATTGCGAAAAAGACACCATCGCTGTAGCGCAAATCTTCCTTCGCTTGCGACGTGAAGATTTATTGATTGATGATGAGATTATTCATGTTTAGCTTTTTAAGTTGCAAAAGGGACAGAGAATAAATAGACAACGATAAAAAAATACGTTTTAACGTCTTTGCGAGAAATAATTAATGCAAAGAAATTAATTAAAATGTTTTAAGCAATACGCTAATACATCTTGTATGCTTTAATAAAACTTAAAAAATGACACATCCAGAAATAGCTTTTTTAAGAATGGCTTCACAAAAAATATTGAAGACCAATTTTCATGAACCTCAAGAAATTGTAAAACATCTGGGAGCTATGCAGGCGCAAGATTATTCGATGGCAAAATGGGCAATTGGTTCACGATGTGATGCTTCAGAAAAGAGTATTGAAGAAGCAATTAATTCTGGCAAAATTATTCGAACACATATTTTACGCCCAACTTGGCATTTTGTTTCTGCAGATGATATTTATTGGATGTTAGATGTTTCAGGGCCTCAGGTAAAAAAAATTGTGCTTTCTGCAGCTAGAAAAAATGGTTTTGACGAAAAGAAATTAGATAAAGTTAATTCATCAATCCAAAAGATATTAGCAGGGAACAATTCATTGACTCGTGATGAAATTATGCAAGAACTTGACGTTAAGAAAAATTCGGGTGATGGATTTTTCAATAGCACCATCATTATGATGAATGCAGAACTAGATGGTCTAGTTTGTAACGGAAAAATGAAAGGAAAGCAGTTAACATATTCATTACTAGAAGAGAAAGTCCCAAAAACAAATACTAAACTAACAAAAGAGGAAGGGCTGGCAAAATTAGCAAAACGATATTTTGAAAGTCATGGACCTGCAACATTATTAGATTTTACATGGTGGTCAGGTTTTCCAGCTACAATAGCAAAATTGGCTATTTATTCAGTTGAATCAGAGCTAGATTCTATTGTAGTTGATGGTAAAAAGTATTGGTTTAAAAAAGGCCTTCCTTCAGAAATTAATACGCCGAAAAGTATCCATTTTCTACCTTCGTTTGATGAGATTCTAATTTCATATAAAACGCGAGAAATCACTATTGCAAAAGAGCATCAAGCCAATGCTTTCACAAACAACGGTATCTTTTGGCCAATAATAATAGAAGACGAAAAAGTCATTGGAACATGGAAACGAGCAGCAAAAAAGGAACATACAAAGATAGAAACCAATTTTTTTGAAACGATTTCTGCAGACAAAAAGAGTCTTGTTTTGGAAGCTATCACTCCTTTTGAGAACTACTTAGAAACTAAAATTATTATAGAATAAACTGAGGTTTTATGCGAAATAGAGGGTTTTAAACAAATACTTCTCGTTTGCTAAGTAAAATGATTGTGCATATTATGGCTAAATAATTACATTTACAAAAAATTATAATTATGGTGTTAAGTAGATTTTGGCTAGCGATATTTATTTCGTCAATTGCTTTTATTGTAATCAGTTTGTTTACTGGTAATACATATACTATTGATTATGTTTTGAATGGTAAGAAAGATGAACCTATTTTAATCTCTGAAAAATATATTGAGCAAATTCCAGCATTTGTAAGAGATAGTATTAAGAAAGCGCCAGACAATACTGTTATTATCAATCGTGATGCTTCAAATGCAGATACAACCTACGTTTATAAAAACAAAACGGTAAAGATTTTTAGCGGAGTTCAGAAATCAGATGGTTTGTTACCGACTTGTAAGAGTACTTTGGTCGACTTGATTCTTCCACTTATTGCTTATCTGGCTTTTTTCTGCGGATTGATGGAGCTTTTAATTATTTCTGGAGCTTCAGGGAAATTAGCAAAAGGCTTGAGTCCAGTGTTTGTAAAAGTGTTTCCTAGTATTCCAAAAAATCACCCATCGATTTCGTATATGACCTTAAATTTTGCAGCTAACTTCTTAGGATTAGATTCTGCAGCTACTCCCTTTGGTCTTAAAGCCATGGAAAGTTTACAAGAAATAAATCCAGATAAGGACAAAGCCAGTGATGCGCAAATTATGTTTATGTGTTTGCACGCTTCAGGGCTTACATTAATAGCAACTTCTATCATCGGATATCGTGCAGCTGCTGGTGCTACTAATCCAGCCGATGTAATGTTGCCTTGTATTATTACCTCTTTTATCGGGACAATTGCTGCTTTTTTAATTGTTGGTGTTAAACAAAAAATCAATTTCAAGAGTGCTTCTTTAGTTTTAGGATTGATGGTTATGATTGCTGCCATAGTTGGACTTTTATTCTATGTAAATAGTTTAGATTTAATTGGTAAAAACTTCTTTACATCCAATCTTTCAGGATTGATATTGTTTGCAATCATAGGTTTTACGTTGGTTTTCTCTCTTAGACATGAGAAAAAATTTATTGCTGCTGAGACTACCGTTTTTGATGCTTTTGTAGTAGGAGCAAACAATGGAGTTAAAACAGGAGTTACTATCTTCCCTTATGTTTTAGGAATGTTGGTGGCTATTTCTTTATTTAGAAATAGTGGTTTGTTTGAAATTATCAGCCATTGGATCGCTTTTATTTTTTCGAATATGGGAGTGAGCAAAGAAATCACCGATGCGTTACCAGTTGCAATGCTTCGTCCTTTTAGTTCTGCGGGTTCACGAGGTTTCTTGATCGATTCGATGAATACTTTTGGAGCAGATTCTATGACCGGAAGATTGAGTAGTATTTTTCAATGTAGTGCCGAAAGTACTTTCTATGTAATTGCAGTTTACTTTGGGTCAGTAAACATAAAAAACACCCGTTACGCATTAGGAACTATGCTTTTGGTAGATGTAATTTGTGTGATTACAGCTATATTTGTGGCGAGTTGGTTTTTTTAATAAGTAGAATTTAAATTAAAAATTATATAAATATAAAACAGTATGAGAATTAGTAAATACACCAAATACATTGCAATTGCACTAATGTTGCTTTTTTTAGTTACGAGTCTATTAGCTTAAACGTTAGTTGATTAATATGAATAGAATTTACATTACGTTGTTTTTGTTGGCTCTGGTAAGTTGTAAAAAAGAACCAGCAACAGTAGGTCCAAAGTGGACTAAGGAAGACAAAAAAGAAATGACTGCAAAGCCAGCATTTAACAGGACTACCCCAAAAATAGATACGATTTATATTTCCGGGAATGAAGAAATAGGAGCGAGTAACTATATTTTAGCTTCTCTTTTAGATAAGAAAATTGATAAAGACAGTCTAATAACTGTTCAATACAGACTTGATTTCTTTACTAATAAAACAAAAGTTGGTTCTGAGAAAGTTACCATTGACCCATTTACCGAAGGTTCGAATTGGGGCGCTACATATGGTTTATCAGATGAGGACAATGCTACGGTATCACCTTTTATCCACATCAGTTTTGGTTATGAAGCTTGTGGATATAATCGACGACACTATTTGTATTATCTGAAAAATAATAACGTACAGCTTGTGCACGATTGGGACTCTATGAGTGACGGTGGTTGGGGAAGTTGGTTAGAATTTGGAGGAATAAATCCTAAAAATGAACCAGTTTCTTTTTATAGCAAAAGAGTTTCTTACGGCGGTAAAGAAGATGTTAATGATGAAGATATGGGAACCGTTGAACATTCGGATTCTATCGTATTTCATTTGAAAAACAACAAATGGGAAAAACGTTTGTTAACCCCAAAGGAAAAGGTATACTGGAAAAAAGACATTACTTTTAATGAATTTTATCCTC
Source organism: Flavobacterium sp. EDS (assembly GCF_020991525.1). Lineage (NCBI taxonomy): Bacteria > Pseudomonadati > Bacteroidota > Flavobacteriia > Flavobacteriales > Flavobacteriaceae > Flavobacterium > Flavobacterium sp. EDS. The sequence continues at coordinate 86,501 of NZ_JAJMOZ010000004.1, read as the reverse complement.
AATTTGCAGAATAAAAAAAGCCTCGCTGTTGCGAGGCTTTTTCGTTTTTAGTAAGCAACAATTTATTTCTTAACGAATTTTTTAACGATTCTTTTTCCGCCGTTATTTAATTCTATGATGTAAATACCAGTATTCAGGCTGCTAACATCTATCGATGTTCCGCTTAATTGTCCTGCAGTTACTTGCTGTCCAAGATTATTTGTAATCCTGAAAGTAGCTCCATCACTTTTTGCTAACGAAACATTCAACTCATTATTAACAGGATTTGGATATAAGGCAAAACTTGTATTATCATTAGTTTCTATTAATCCTGCAGTTACTTCTGGAGTTACAATTGCACCAGCAGCAGTAATATTCACAGAGTAATCCTCTACTTGACCATAAGAAAAAGCTTCACAAGAAGTTGGAATTCCGTTGTATTTCATAGCAACTCTCAATCGTGTAGTCCCAAGAGTGGCCGAAGCTGGAATTGTAATTGTTCCAGTTACAGGAGTTGTTGTAGAAGTTGCTTTTGTCCAAACAGTTTCGCCTGAATCTGCAAAATCACCATCTTGGTTATAATCTATAAAAACAGCATAACCTTCACTGTAAGTTGTAGATGTCCATGCAGGAGTTATTGTGATAGTATAAGCAGTTCCAGCAGCTACATTGGTTGAAATTGATGTAAAGTTTTCATAACCAGCTGTACCTGTTGAGGTATTGTTAATTGTACCAAATACAACCTTACCAATTCTTTCGTCGGCAGTATTGTTTCCTTGTGAAGCACAATAGGTAACAGTATTGGCTAGTGTTGTTACATTTACAGTATTACTTGCTGGCGAAACATTTCCTGCAGCATCTTTGGCTTTTACACTAAAACTATAAGCAGTTAAAGCAGTTAGCCCAGTTACAGTATAAGTTGTAGTTGTAGATGAGCCTTTAAGAGTTGTTCCTTGGTAAATATCGTATCCAGTTACGGCTACATTATCTGTTGCTGCAGTCCATGATAAATTAGTAGTTGTTCCAGTTGTTCCAGAAGCTGCAAGAGCAGTTGGAGCTGTAGGGGCAATTGTGTCTGTAGATCCTGAATAAGCAGCTCCAACACCTACCGCATAAAATGCGTCAGTTGTTGCAATTACCTCTGGTGATCCAGCGCCATATAAATCAATAGCTGATTGTATCCCAGATGTTCTGGCATTTGCAAAAGTAGAATTAGCAGTTAGATAAACACTCTCTAAACGATAAGCAATTTTTGCAGCTTTATCAATTGTAATTCCTGTTACACTATAAGAACTGCCTATATCATTTGTTCCTGTCTTACCTACAGACAAGATATAAAACCAATGGTTTAATACACCAGAATTTGTATGAACACCACAATAATCATTGGCTTGAGTAGGGGTTCCGCAATTAATAACTTTCCAGTTTGTACCACCATAAGTATCAGGTTGCCCTTCGGCTTTAGGGTTACTCATAGAACGAAGAGAAAGATGACCAGCTCTTCTTTCTATATCTTCACCAATTAGCCAAATAGATTTAGAAGGCGCGGCATAATACTCAATACAAGCTCCCCAAATATCAGAGAAACCTTCATTCATCGCACCAGATTCTTTTTGATAGGCTAAGTTTGCTGTATAAGTACAAACGGCATGACCAATTTCGTGTCCAGCTACATCAATAGCAGTTAAGATATCAAAGTAAGTTCCACTTCCGTCACCATAAGTCATTACGCTACCATCCCAGTAGGCATTATCGTATGCATTACTGTAGTGTACATAGCTTTTTATGATAGCACCTGCATTATTAAAACTATTTCTACCATGCACTGTTGACCAATAATCATACGTTTTTTCAGCTCCCCAATGGGCGTCAAGTGCACCATTATCTTTGTTCGTATTTGCATATTCAGCAGCAGTCCAGTTATTATCTGCATCTGTAAAATTTACTGCAGCAGTATAACTAGTTCCTTTTTTCATATTATACGTGTTTATGCCTAAACCTCTTGTTGCATCTGCTAGTATATATGAAGATCCACTTAAAGTTGTTTGAATTACCTGAGTTCCGCTATAACGTGTAGCCGCATTTGCTGCAACAAAAGCCATTTTAGAACCGGCATCGTCTTTTAGTTTTTTTGCATTAACATTAGTTGATTTTAACTTACTACCATGAGCATGTTCTCCAAGATGCTTTATAGTTGCATTATAAAACAGTACTTGACCGTTTTCAGCATCGATGTATAAATCCCCCCTGCTTACAGGATTTGTTGCGTAAATGTCAAATTTATAGGCTAAACGAACCTTGTCGGTTGTTCTGTTAGTACCTTGATCTTCCATAGATGGCAATAACACTAGTTCTCCTTTTGGTTTTTCATAACCAATCTCTTTAGCGTCATTAGGTGTTTCCCAAAGGTATTGCTTGGCACCAGTGTAGCTAACTGCTCTATTAAAAGCATCTTGAGCTGAAAGTTTTGGTTTTGTATTTACTTTATCGATGTTGTAATACTCACCATTCATAGAAACTAATTTACCATCTTTTGAATGTAAAGTGTAGTTTGCAAACTCTACTTTAACGCCTTGTTCATACAATTGAAATTTTTCATGTGTGTAGCCCTGTGGATCAGATTCTGTTTTGACTCTTGCAAAGGATTGATTTTCTTTTAAACCTAATTGATCCTGAAATACCTTTTGAGAATCAGAACCTTTGTAGGTTGATTTGTCACTAAAGGTGATTAGACTAGGTTGTCCATTTTCGGATACATTTTTTTGGCTTACGCGCTTATCTGTTATTTGCGCAAATGCCGATAAAGAGAATGTAAGCACAACAGCTGTTGTTGTGGCAATTTGGGGTAATGTACTTTTCATAATCGATTTGGGGTTAAATGTTAATTTGATAATTTGTTTATAAATGAATTAAAGCATGTAGGTAAATACTTTAATTAATAATAAAATTATAAACATTTTGTTAAATAAAAACACATAATTTCCTTTAATCGATAAAATACAACATTTGTTGTGGAATATTTAATAAATAATAACATTATATTAATAATAGTCAGAAATAACTTGTTTTTATTATTAAATCATTGTTTTTCAAATTAGCTAACATATTGTTTTTTAATTAATTACGAGTGTTCATATTTTAATATGGAGAGGACTGCAGGGTAGTTGAAATTAAAAAAGGCTAACATGTAAAAATGTTAGCCTTTTTTAGGATTTTTTAGAATGAATCGTTAATCGATAATCATTTCAGGAATGTCACCTTCAATTATTAAGTTTGCTTCGGTTGAAACTATAATGTGTTCAACAGAAACACCAGGAGCTCGTTCTAAAAGTTTAAAACCTTTTGGAGTTATTTCTAAAACAGCCAATTCGGTAACAACTTTCTTTACACAACCAACTCCAGTTAACGGTAAACTGCATTTTTTTAGTATTTTAGACTCACCTGCTTTGTTTACATGCATCATGGCAACAATAATGTTTTCTGCAGAAGCTACTAGATCCATTGCACCACCCATTCCTTTTACCATTTTTCCAGGAATTTTCCAATTGGCAATATCTCCATTTTCAGAAACTTCCATAGCTCCAAGAATAGTTAAGTCTACTTTTTGGCTACGAATCATTCCAAAGCTAAAAGCTGAATCAAAGAAACTAGCTCCAGGCAATGTGGTTATGGTTTGTTTTCCTGCATTAATAACATCTGCATCTTCTTCTCCTTCAAAAGGGAAAGGCCCCATTCCTAGAACACCGTTTTCGCTTTGAAATTCGACATCAATTCCTTTCGGAATATAGTTTGCTACCAATGTTGGTATTCCGATGCCTAAATTCACAAAAAAACGGTCTTTAAGCTCTTGTGCAATTCGTTTTGCAATATCTTCTTTTGTTAACATATCTTTTTTAATGTGTCAATTTTTTTAATGTGCCAATTTGATAATTTAAACCATTCAGTGAGAATTATCTAATTGTCTCAATTATCTAATTTCTCTGTCTTACCGTACGCTGCTCAATTCTCTTCTCAAATTTTTCTCCCTGAAAAATGCGTTGAACCATAATTCCAGGAATATGAATTTGATTGGGATCTAATGTTCCAGCAGGAACCAGTTCTTCAACTTCGGCAATGGTGATTTTTGCTCCCCCAGCCATGCAGGCATTAAAGTTTCTAGCTGTTCCTTTAAAGATAAGATTTCCAGCTTCATCGCCTTTCCATGCTTTTACAATTGCAAAGTCAGCTTTGAATGCTTCTTCCATAATATGCATTTTTCCATTAAATTCACGAACTTCTTTGCCTTCGGCAACTTCTGTCCCGTAACCTGCAGGAGTAAAAAAAGCAGGGATTCCAGCTTGCGCTGAACGGCAACGTTCTGCTAATGTTCCTTGTGGAATGAGTTCTACATCTAATTCTCCAGAAAGCATCTGACGTTCGAATTCAGCATTTTCACCAACATAAGAAGAAATCATTTTCTTGATTTGCTTTTTTTGCAATAATAACCCTAAACCAAAATCATCTACACCTGCATTGTTTGAGATACAAGTAAGCCCTGAGGTTTCTGTTTTTACCAATTCGGCAATAGTATTTTCTGGAATGCCACATAAACCAAATCCGCCAAACATAATTGTCATGTCGTTTTTAATTCCTTGAATTGCTTCCTGAACGGTGTTGACTTTTTTACTAATCATATTATTTGTCTTGTATTGACGTATATTTTTGATAAAAATACCAATTTTAGATTAAATTATAACGATTTCGTAAAAAATAAATCTACAAGGTAATTTGTGGGATATAATTTAACAACGATTGTGATTAACCGCAAAGGGCGCTAAGGTTTACGCAAAGTTGGCAAAGCTTAATCTATAAATAACTTTGCGAACTTTGTGCTTTTATCTTTGTGAACTTTGTGGTAAATTTTTAAGCCACAGATTACCCTGATTAAAAGGATTTAAAAACTTTGCGTGCTTTGCGGTTAATCTTTTATTTTTTTGGATTAATCTGCATTCAATTTGTTCCAAAAAAAATCCTTTTGCGTCTTCCGAAAAATCAGAAGCAACAAAAGGATATTTTTATTTTATAGAAATGAATTTAAACTACAGTTCGAATTCGTCTGTGTTTTGCTCAATGTCTGTTGTGTCTTTGACTTTTGGAGCAGAGTAGCAATCTACTTTTATCGAAAGATTTGAAGGTCTTTCAAATTCAGATTTTGATACTTGTAAAGCAGGATCGGCATAACAAAGTTTCATGAAATAACCCCAAACAGGTAAGGCTGCTGTTGCACCTTGTCCGTAGGTAATACTTTTAAAACGTGCCGAACGGTCTTCACAACCTACCCAAACACCCGTTACTAAGTTCGGAACCATACCCATAAACCAACCATCTGACTGATTTTGTGTTGTTCCTGTTTTTCCAGCAATAGGATTACGGAACATGTATGGATATCCTGTCCAGCGTTTGTCTCCACTACCGCCACCTTCAGTGCGTAAACGTGAACCTGAACCACTTTCGGTAACTCCTTGAAGCAATTTAATTACCGCAAAGGCAATGTCTTTATTTAGTACATCGTGAGATTCTGGAATTGGCTCATAAATTACTTCACCGCTTTTATTTTCAATTCGGTTTAGGAACTGTGGTTTTACATAAACACCTTGGTTTGCAAATGTGCTGTAAGCAGCAACCATATCTTCGACTGTGATTTCAACAGCACCTAATGCGATTGAAGGTTGTACTGGGATTTGAGATTTCACACCTAGTTTATGTGCTAGTTCAACTACCGCTTCAGGACCAACACGATCAATTAATTTTGCTGATACAGTGTTGATAGAGTTAGCTAAACCTTGTTTTAAAGTTACCATTCCACGATATCTGTTGTCAGAGTTTCTTGGTTCCCAATCGGCTGTAACATGATGACGTCCTTTGTGAATCATAAATGGACCATCAAGAATAGAGTCGCAAGGAGACATATTTAATTGCTCAATTGCAGCAGCATAAACAAACGGTTTGAATGTAGAACCTACTTGTCTAGCCCCTTGCCCTACGTGATCGTATTGAAAATATTTGTAATTGATTCCACCAACCCAAGCCTTGATACTACCCGTTTGTGGTTCCATTGCCATTAAACCAGCTTGTAAAAAGTGTTTGTAATAACGTATAGAATCTAAAGGGGTCATGATTGTATCTCTTTCACCTTTCCAGGTAAACACAGTCATTTTTGTTTTTTCGCTAAATGATTTTATGATTTCTTCATCGCTTTTATCGGCAGCTTTCATTACTGACCAACGGTACGAAGATTTCATAGCTTGATTTATAATTCGTTGCGTTTCAGCTTCAGAAATATTAACAAAAGGAGCATTTTTATTTGTTTTTGATTGTAAGAAAAACTCTTCCTGTAAGTTTTTCATATGTGCCGCAACTGCTTCTTCAGCATGTAATTGCATTCTAGAATCAATAGTAGTATATATTTTTAGACCATCTTTGTAAATGTTGTAGTCTGAACCGTCTGGTTTTTTATTCTCAGCTACCCATTTTTTCATATAATCACGTAGGTATTCTCTAAAGTAAGTTGCAGTTCCTTCTCGGTGACTTTCTAGTTTAAACTTCAGTGAGATAGGAAGGGCTTGTAACTTGTTTTTTTGATCCTCTGTAATCATACCTGCTTTTTCCATTTGGGCAAGTACAACGTTACGACGATTTTTAACTCCTTGCGGATTTCTTACGGGATTGTATAAACCTGAGTTCTTGAACATTCCGACTAATATTGCCGATTCGTCCATTGTTAAATCTTTCGGTTCCTTAGAAAAATAGGTTTGTGCAGCAGAACTTACACCAACGGAATAATTACCAAAGTCATATACGTTGCAATACATTGCAATTATTTCGTTTTTAGTATATTGTCTTTCTAAACGAATGGCAATAATCCATTCTTTTACTTTTTGTACAATTCTAAAAGGTAAAAATTTTGATCCTTCTCCATGAAATAATTGTTTGGCTAATTGTTGCGTAAGGGTACTTGCTCCTCCACTAGTTCCTAAACTTGCAATAGCTCTTAAAGTTCCACGTCCGTCGATACCCGAATGTTCGTAAAAACGCTCATCTTCTGTTGCTACAAGTGCTTCAACAAGACTTTTAGGTAAGTCAGAATATTTTAACTGTGACCTGTTTGTCTGGAAATACTTACCAATAACTACTCCATCTGAGGAGATGATTTCAGTAGCTAAATTAGAATCAGGATTTTCTAAGTCTTCAAATGAAGGCATAGAACCAAAGATCCCCCATGAAGCAAATAAGAAAAAGGTAATAACACCTAATAAACCATAACCGAAAATTTTCCAAAAGGTCTTTTTGTAATAATTTATGTCTTTATCAGTTTTTGTTGGATTGTTTTTTTTAGCAGCCATATAAATCTATTCTAATCTTTTTTTTCAATTCTAAAACCTACATCAGTAATTCCATCAAGTTGTTGTACACCAGGCACTTTTCCAGACTCTCTAACTGCTTGTTTGATGTGAACTTTGTATTTCCCTTTAAATTTAACGTCCTCTTTGTAAAAGAGTTTACTTTCTTTTATATCCGTAAATCCATTGCCCATTAAAGTTCCATCGGGGTGTGCCATTTGGTATTCAAGGGTATCTACTTTGGTGAATCCGCTTTGGGTTTCAATAGCAACAATTAAAAATATATTATTGAAAGGATAATTGTTATTATCTCTCAAATTTACAAATAAATTGTATCGTTTGGTTGAATCTAATTCTGGTAAATTAAATGTTACAATACTATCTTTATGCCAGGCAGATCCAACAGATTTGTATTCATCAAATACTCTTTTTTTATCGCATGAAAAAAGAAGTATAGCCATCAAAAGAAGAATCGCGCTATTTTTTATTCTCATTTTTTGTAATAATTATTGGTTTTCTAGGGCCAGCTGGTTTCTTATCATTCGCAGCATTATTGTTTGGCTTATTGTTATTATTGTTTCCAGCTGGCTTATTGCCTTTTGGATTTTGATTTTTGGGTGCTTGATTGTTAGGAGCAATTGCAGGAGCTGCAGCAGCATTTTCACCAATAGTTTTGCGTTTTTTAGCTGGTTTTTTCTTTCTTTTAGGTTGATCAAAACGAGTTAAACTTTCTTGCCCCATAGCATTATTAAAGTCTTTTTCAGGCTCTTGAGCAACTTCTATTGCAAAATCTTCAAGTGATGAAACTCTTTTTTTGAGTTTGTTTTCGGCAACGATTTCTTTTACCTGATCAATTTTTAAAACATGCCAATTTGCAAAGTTATTTGTGTAAGCAAACCACATTAATCCTTTAAAAATGTCTTGTTTTTGGCAAACAGCATCTCCTTTTTCGGTAACTAATTTAGTATCATAATCAGGAAAATCTTTAAGAGCATCCATGTAAGTATCTAGCTCATAATTTAAACAACACTTTAGTTTTCCGCATTGTCCAGCCAATTTTTGTGGATTTAAAGATAATTGTTGGTAACGTGCCGCTGAGGTATTTACACTTCTAAAGTCAGTCAACCAAGTTGAACAGCATAATTCTCTTCCACATGAACCAATTCCTCCTAAACGAGCTGCTTCTTGACGGAAACCAACTTGTTTCATTTCGACTCTGGTACTGAACTCTTTAGCAAAATCTTTAATTAAAAGTCTGAAATCGACTCTGTCATTTGCAGTATAATAAAATGTGGCTTTAGACCCATCTCCTTGAAATTCAATGTCTGAGATTTTCATTTCTAGTTTTTGAGCAATCGCTAACTCACGTGCACGAACTTTCATTGGTTCTTCTCTTTCACGAGCCGCCGACCAGATATCGATATCTTTTTGTGAGGCTTTGCGGTAAATTTTAGGAACTTCGTTACTTGCAGGATTAACTCCTTTTTTCTTCATTTGAATTTTTACTAATTCGCCTGTAAGAGTTACTATTCCTATATCATGTCCTGGAGACGCTACAGTTGCAACAATATCTCCAATACTTAAAGTTAATTTATCTACGTTTCTAAAGAATTCTTTTCTACCATTTTTAAAACGTACTTCAACACAATCAAAAGGAGCTTCTCCGTTAGGTAAACTCATATTAGAAAGCCAATCAAAAACGGTTAATTTGTTGCAGCTATCGGTGCCGCAAGTCCCATTATTTTTACAACCCTTAGGTGCGCCACCATCAGAAGTTGAACAACTTGTACATGCCATAATTTTATATGTAGTGTTGCAATTAATGCAACTTAAGTTCTTAAAAAGATTAATGTGTAAAGATAGTATTTTTTTTAGTTTGCTTTTTAATGGATTAACACTAATGCTACGTTAAATACAAAAGGCAGTACTATTTAAGAGAAAATTCTCTTGTTATTTATTTGTCTTAGTTAAAAGAACTTACTATTTAAGAATAGTTTTTTTAACCAAAAAAGCTATTCTGATTATTCTAAAATAATTATTTAAACTTATATTTGGGTTATATTTATAGGGTTTATCTTAAAATCTTAAGCTCGAGTATTGATTAAAAAAACGAAATATCCCTCATCGACATGAGTCATTCGCTACAACTGTGCAAATTATTATTTTGCTGTTGAGATTACTGTCAATACCTTCAAAATATTATCAATCTATTTTATACTATTTACAACAAAAAACCATGAACAAATTATTTTACGTTTTATTCGCAATCCCTTTTTTTATTAGCTGTACGAATAAAAAGCCTTTAGATCAAAAAAATATAAATTCAGTTAAAAAAGACACTACTCCTACCAGTGTTGTAGCAGTAGAAACGCAAAAAATATCTGATTTGGATATATATAATGTTAATTCAATTTTTGGCGAAAAAGATACCATTGCGTTAATATCATTGTCAGATAAATATCAATTAAGCGAACATAAAGACTCTCTTGCTATTCCTGATGTCAAAAAATTAGGAGAAAAAGACGCTCAATATCTAGTATTGAATTCGACATATAGAAATAGAATGCTATCTAAAATGAAAATATCAGAAAAAGATAGTGTTTATGTCTACGATTATGCTACTAATAATATCAATGCATTTTCTGTGAAATCCCTACAAGTAGTAGCGGCTATAAATGTATACGGAGCCGATTGGCCTTATTCACAACATGATTATATGATTGGATTTGCACTAGATCCTCAATTACTAAAAGGATTTAACTCCTATTATTTGAATACTCTAGTTTGCATTGGTTCAAAGAATCCTTTTGCAATGAAGCAATTGAAAGCCATAAAATGGAAAGAAACAACAATTGCTAAGGCGCCTGCTACGGCTCTAAATCCAGAATATAATAATTTGATAAAAACGGCAAGCAAAAAAATGGCTTATAGTTATAAATCAAATGGATTTGAATACTTTTTACAGGATTATATAAAAGAAGAAACAGTAGTGTTGAGAAGGCTAATTGTTAAAGAAGAAAAAACAAACCAGATAGTTTGTGACAAGTATTACCGTGAGAGCGAAGGCAACTCGATTGCACAATTAAATGACAATAGTGAAGATAAAGAAGTTAGTCAATGGACTGGTAAACTGTTTAAGAATAAACCTGAGGTGGTTTTTGGTTTTGAATACGTTTCTTTCGGTTGCCCAGGGATTTCATTCTTAGATAAAAATGAACCTGACATCTTTTTAAATTGTGATAACAGACATTAATTTAACCTTATAAAAAAGAAAAACCTATTCATTTGATATTTAGAATAGGTTTTTCTTTTTAAGTTTCTTTTACCGTAATGATTTTTACTGGGCAGGCTTTTGCTGCCAATTCACAGCTTTCCACAATAGTATGATTTGATGACTTTAAAGTAAAAAAGCCTTTTGCATTTACTGAGTGTATCAAAACTGATTTTCCATCTTTTTTTGACATCTGAAAATGTAAAGGATCCATTTCTACACAGTAATTACACCCAATACACTTGTCTCTTTGTAATGTTACAATGACCATTATACCTCAACAATTTTATATAATTTATCAGACATTCTGATTCTGAAAGGAAGTTTGAAGGTACAATCATCCCCTTTTGTTGCTTTATCAGCTACAATGTCATTTACATACATTTCGTCGATTACCATTTCCTGAGCCCCTGTACTTGGCCCAGTTACAAGAATTCTGTCCCCAATTTTAATATCGTAAGCTTCAATTTTAAATTGCCCAACTTCAGCCTTTGGAAAGAAGTGAGTTCCTTTACCTACATAGACTTTCTTTTGCGTTGCTGCTGATCCCGGAATATCGCTCCATTCACCTAGTTCTTGTCCTAGGTAATACCCTGACCAAAAACCACGATTGTAAACGGTATTCAAAGCTTCCATCCAAACTGCCGTTTTATCATTTGAAAAAGTACCATCGTAATAGGAATCGATAGCCTCGCGATATGTTTTTATTACTGTTGCCACATATTCGGGAGCACGTCCACGACCTTCTATTTTTAAAACCTGAATTCCAGAATCGATTACTTGATCAAGAAAATCCAGCGTACATAAATCTTTAGGAGACATCAAATACTCGTTATCGACTTCGATTTCAAAACCAGTTTCTTGGTCTATAACAGTATATTTTTTACGACAATTTTGCTTGCAAGCGCCACGGTTTGCCGAGGAGTTATGCGAATGTAAACTCAAATAGCACTTTCCTGATACTGCCATACATAAAGCACCATGTCCAAAAATTTCGATTTCAACTAAATTTCCATTCGGACCTTTTATTTGTTCTTTCTCAATTTGATCCGTAATACTTTTTACCTGACGTAGACTCAATTCTCGACTTAGAACCATTGTGTCTGCAAATAAGCTGTAAAATTTTATGGTTTCGATATTGGTCACATTCAGCTGTGTCGAAATATGTACTTCCATACCAATTGTTCTTGCCATCGCAATTACGGCTTGATCGGATGCAATTACGGCTGTAATATTGGCTTCTTTGGCTTTGTTTAACAACGTTTTTACAACCGATAAATCGTGGTCATAAATAATTGTGTTTAGCGTAAGGTAACTTCGAACGTTTTTGGTTGCACAACGAACAGCAATTTCTTGCAAATCGTCCATAGTAAAGTTTACCGTTGAACGTGCTCGCATGTTGAGTTGTTCTACTCCAAAATAAATAGAATCTGCGCCATTATCAAGCGCAGCCTGAAGTGACTCAAAGCTCCCTGCGGGAGCCATAAGTTCAATTGTATTGTTTATTGTCATGATGGATTAGTCTAAAATTTTATAGATTTTATCCGACAATCTAATTCTAAAGGGAACTTCAAAAGTAACTCTATCTCCTTTTTTAGCAGTAGTATTTACAGTGTCGTTAACCATCATTTTTTCTAAAATCAATTCTTGGTTACCTGTAGTTGGTCCAGAGATTAAGATGGTGTCACCAGTGTTTAACTCTTGATTTTCGATAGTAAAAAGACCAACTTGTGCTTTTACATAGTAATGTTCAGCTTTACCAAGAAGTACTTTTTTTACTTTTATTTTCTGGCGAATATCTGCTGGTTTCTCAGCCGCTGCCAAAGCTGTATCCGGTAGTTCACCAGAATGTTTGAATTTTAAATTTTCTGATTTTCCTTTTCTAAACACTTTGTTCCCAACTTGTTTTCCAGTTCTCATTCTTACCTGATCTACCAAAGGCATATGTATAACTTCAAGGCATTCTGTAGAACAGCAGTTTTCCATTGCCGATTTACATTCATCACATTGGATAAACAATAAATGACATCCGTCATTCTCACAATTGGTATGATTGTCACAAGGTTTTCCACATTGATGACATTGTGAAATAATATCATCAGTGATTCTTTCGCCTAGACGATTATCAAATACAAAGTTTTTACCAATGAACTTACTTTCTAAACCTTCTTCTTCAAGTTGTTTTTTGTAATTAATGATTCCACCTTCTAGTTGATATACATTCTTAAACCCTTGATGTTTAAAGTAAGCACTTGCTTTCTCACAACGAATTCCACCTGTGCAGTACATTACCAAGTTTTTATCTTCTTTATGATTTTGAAGTTGCTCGTTAATTATCGGTAAACTTTCTCTAAAAGTTTCTACATCTGGAGTTATGGCACCTTTAAAATGACCAACTTCACTTTCATAGTGATTTCTAAAATCAACTACAATTGTATTTGGATCTTCTAGGATATCGTTAAATTCTTTGGCCTTCAGGTGAACGCCTATATCTGTAACATCAAAAGTATCGTCGTTAAGACCGTCAGCAACAATTTTGTCACGTACTTTAATGGTTAATTTTAAAAAGGAGTGATCATCATGCTCAACAGCAATATTCAAGCGTAAGTCTTTCATGAAGTCATAGACTTCTAAAGTTGCTCTAAAAGCTTCTAAATTTTCTTCCGGAATACTCATTTGAGCATTTATTCCTTCGTTGGCAACGTAGATTCGGCCTAAAGCATCGAGTGCGTTCCAGGCTAGAAATAAATCATCGCGAAATTTTTTGGGATCTTGAATTTTTGCATACGCATAGAAAGACAACGTAAGACGTTGTTTACCTGCATCATCAATCATGATGGCTCTTTCTTCTGCGCTCAAAGTGTTATACAGTTGCATGCTATAAACAGTTTTAAGTTGAGAAATATTTTGAGGTGCAAAGGTAAGGAAAAAGTTATGAAATTACAAAGGCTCAGAGTTGCAAAGGTTCAAAGGTTTAATAAAGAAGCACTAAGGTTTCGAAAGATTGAAGAAGAAAGAACAAAGACTGCAAACAAAAAAAGCACTAAATTAATAGTGCTTTTTAAATCTTTGCTTCTTTTGAACCTCAGAATCTGAACAACTCAGAACCTTAGGAGCTTAAATATTAACAGTGCTCGTTGAAAGCATCTTTTAAGTTTTCTGCAATTAATTCAGCTGGGCGACCTTCGATGTGGTGACGCTCAAGCATATGAACTAACTCTCCATTTTTAAATAATGCCATACTTGGCGAAGATGGAGGAAAAGGGAACATATGTTGTCTAGCTGCATCAACAGCTTCTTTATCAACTCCTGCAAAAACTGTGATTAAATGGTCCGGTTTTTTAGCACCTTCTAAGCTCATTTTTGCTCCTGGACGTGCGTTTCTTGCTGCACATCCACATACTGAATTTACAACTACTAGTGTTGTTCCTTCTGATTTGATTGCGTTATCAACTTCTGCTGCACTATGTAAATCTTGAAAACCTGCAGTTGTTAATTCAGCTTGCATTGGTTTTACCATTTCTTCTGGATACATATTTTTATTTTTTTTAGTTTAACTTTTTCGAATTGCAAAGTTACAAAGTTTAAAAACAAGAACTTTAATTCAGGTATAAAGTTTTGTTATAGTTTAATTCTTATTTGCTGAACTTTTTTTGATATGGATACGTTTCGTAAACGGTATTGTCCTCATTAATAGTAAATCCCTTTGCTGCATCTTCTCTTGCAAGCCCAACTAAGGCAACCACTTCTTCTTTTGGTTTTCCTAATTTCAGCCAACAAATTGCTTTATAATATTTTGCATCCGAAAATTGTGGGTAGATTTTTAATGCTTTATCAAAAATTGCAATTGCTTCATCCCATTTTTGTAGTTCATATTTTGCTATCGCCTGATAAAAGTATGCAGTAGGATGTTCTAATTGTTGTCTGTTTTTGTAAATGTCATTTACATAATCGTCAAAAACTTTTTCCGCTTTATCGTATTCGTTTAATTGTAAATAGCAAAGTCCGATATAAAAACTATAGGTATGATCCATTACATAACCATTTCCATAAAGTTTAATGCATTCTTCTAAGTCTGTGATCGCTTCTTTATATGTTCTTGAAAAAATGCATTTTATAAAACCTCTATAGGGAAGCCATTCCTGTTTATTATATAAAACAGCCTTGTCTAAAAAAGACATTCCAACCTCGTACTTTTTGCATTTAAAATACGGCATTGCTTTTTGTTGCCATAAATAAGCTATTGTGCTGTCTTTTTTTAAACCTTCATCGATACAGCTTTGCCATTCTTGCATTTGGAATGTATAATTGTATTTATAAGCACAACTATCCAGAGATTGTTTAACAATAGCGTCTTGTGTCTTGTTTTTGGGAACTTGTGCAAATGTGAGAAAGGGAATTAAAAAGCTGCAACCTAAAATAATTTTTTTCAATGGTTATCGTTTAGAGTTAGAATTTCTTTGAAAGAAAAATCACTCTAAATAACGCTTTTATAAATGGTATTTTAGGACACTTTAAAATAACTTTAACATCTTCAATAAAGTTAGTTTCTTCGTCTAAGAACTTAAAAATCAACACTGGGTTTCCTTTTTGAAACATATCTGAAAATATTTCACTTCCGAGCTCGTTATTTCTGTCGAGTATATCTAATAAGAGCAGGTCATAAAACCAGAACTTATCTTTTTTATGGAACGAGGACATTTTAATTGGTGTCGAAGGTTTAGTATTTTGAGTTTCAAGAAACGCAACCAATTGGGTAGATTTTTTATCCGACTTCCTGAATGTGTACCCTGTACTCGCCTTTGTCCATCCACCTGCTGTACCAATGTTCAGTACACGTTTAGTGTTTCTTTTCCAAAAGGGGTAACAGGTCATCGGAATACTTCCTTTTTCTTTCTCAACTATCTCATAATCTTGAATGCCTAAATTATGAATATAGCTTTTAATCTCCGATTCATATTCCTGTTTTTCTAAAAGGGTATGCGAAAATAAGGTATATTCTACTAAAGCTTCTTTTTCTGATGTTGGCAAAACATACATGAACCGAGTGTTGTTTTTTTGTGCAACAGAAAAATCCATGAAAGTAACTTCTTCCGGATTAAGAAGATCTTGTTTGCTTTTGATGAACCACCCAATAAAGTGCTGCTGTAAAACAGGATATTGTTGCTGGTTTTCGATTAATGTATTGTTATAAATACTATTTAAAAGTTGATTGCAAGTAAATGTATTAGTCGAAGTAGCTACAAAAACATGTGTGTCGAGTTCATTAATATCAGTTACTTTGTCGTTAAGAAAGGTAACATTCTTTTGTTCTTTAATAAGTTCAAAAACAAAATTATAAAAGTCTAAACTACGAATCTGATTGTATTGATAAGGATTTAAATCTAAATCTCTTTTAAAACTTTCATTGGCAAATAATGCGGTATCCCATTTTTTTGAAATGACACTTTCCCAAATTGAGGACTCTTTTTGCCAAAAACACCAAGTCCGGTCATTGGTTTTTTTTAAATCCTCATCAATTAATAAAATAGTTTTTCCAATAAACTTCTCAGATAGCACCATCTTATAAACTGTCATCATTGCTGATAAACCAGTTCCTGTAAAAATGTAATCGAAATGCTTCATGTTTTGGTGGTACTATTTTTATCAAAAATAGGTAATTTTAATTCGTTGCGTTTATTCAATAATTTTTTTTATAACCATATAAGTAAAAACAAGTTTAAGGGCTTTATTTTAATGAATTTATATGACTTACATGGTTGATTTTTTATTCTTTCAACTTTGCTAATATTACTTCAAAGTCTTTTGCATTGCGATAGTTTGTGTCTTGGAATATGATTTCATTTTCGGGATTTAAAGCACAAATGATTGGGTAAGCTAGTTGATTGTTAACGGTGCCTAACTGAATCGCTAATTCGTTAACTCCGCTTGAGTTTCCGTTTGATTTATAATTGAATGTTTGATTATTGAAACGGATTGTTCTTTTTTCTTCTGCATGAAAATCAATAAAATAGAATTCGGAGTTGAGTTGAGCTATTATTGTTTTGTTTTTAAAAGTTGAGTTTTTCATCGCCTGACAATATTTGCACCAATCGGTGTGGATAAAAACAATAACTTTCCGTTTTTGAATTTGCTGTAAACTGTCTATTTGTTCAAACGAATAGGAACGTAGTTGAGCAAATCCATTGGAGTTAATCCCTATCAAGAAAATAATTAGAATTAGCTTTTTCATTTGTTTTTGTTTTGTTTTTTGTCAGCGATAATATGACCGCAAAGGGTACAGTCCCGATAGCTATCGGGATACGCAAAGTACACAATGGTTTGAGATTCTTTTAATTTTTATAATCTGTGCATAAATTATGTTTACCTCAGGTTATAGCGTAATCCAAAGAAACTGCGTATTCCTTGATTTGGAGCATAAACATATGTTGTGTCGAATGTCATTCCGTATGGGTTACTTGGAGTTGCAAGTACTTTTCCGTTTGCATCGTAGTCAACATTTTTATCAAAAGGATCGTTTGTTCTGGAAATCAAGAATGGATTGTCTCGTTTTGGAGTAAAGTTAAGTAGGTTTTTGATTCCTGCATACAACTCAAAATTTTTCCAACCTGTGTAGGTAAACTGAATATTTTGCAAACTATACCATGGAGAGTTTGGGTCTCTAGGATCGTTATCACCTAATAAAGGTAATTTCATTGAGCTGTATAAATTTCCGGTATAATCAATTCCTAAATCAATTGGATTGATTTTATACGAAACACTCCAAGTTGCTGTAAATTTTTCTGTTAAATATGGTCTTTCACGGACTCCGTTTTCAATATTTGAAACATCCATGATCGTTGCGCCAGCAATTAACTTTAATCCGTTATTAAAGTTTACGTCAATGTTTGTGCTGATTCCCTGACTTACAGCGTGCCCATCAATGTTGTCATAAATGATTTTGTTTGGGTCTGTATCGTAATCCGCAATTATTTTATTGCTAAATCGAGTATGAAAAGCAGTCGTTTCGATACCAATAAATGTTCCACTGTTAAAGTATATTTTCTTGATGTAGTTTATATTGGCATTGATTGATTTTTCAGGATTTAGATTATTAGCAATAACTACTTCTCTTGAACCAGTTAGAGCAGCATGGTCTTCTGTAAATAAATTCACTACTCGATATCCGGTTCCAGTATTAAAACGAAGGATATTATTGTCATTGAATTTTAATTTATAGGCAAATCTAGGTGTTACAATGTTTCCGTGGATAGAGTTATAATCGTATCGAAGTCCTAGGAGTATTTTGTGTTTTTCTGTAAATGTTATTTCATCTTGCAAAAATATACCAGGCAACCATGTTTTGTCTGGATTGTTTTTTCCTTGCACTTGTGTAGATGTTGTATTGTCGTCATAATAAGTGTAACGTGACGCTATTCCTGCTAGCAAATCGTTATTTTTAATTTTCTTATCCCAAGTAAGTTGAGCAAAACCTATTTTTTGGTTGGCAATATAAGAGGTAGTTCCGTAGCGACTGTCCTGATAGTGTACATTACCTGAGAATGAGAATATCAATTTTTCATCAGTCGGTAATTGATAGCTTCCTATAAGTTCGGCACGTTTGGTATAAACGCTTTCTCCATAAATTTCATCACCACCTCTGTATTTTTTCTCCCAGCGCAAATCGCCACCCCAGCGATCTTCATACATGCCACGCCCTGCAATAGTGAAGATTCTATTTTCTTTTCTTTTAAAAGTCCATTTTTGAAATACTGATACGCGATCCTGAAGCGTGACATCTGTGAAGCCATCATTATCATTGTCGATTCTTTGGTTGTAATTAAAATAATTAACTCCCAGTAAAGCTGTTGCATTTTTTCCAGCATTGAATTTTACTCCTAAATCTACATTTGTTTCCAGCCAACTCGTTGTAAAAACATCAGCAGAAAAAACGGGTGCATTGTCTGCACTTTTTGTTATGATGTTAATTAAACCTCCAACAGCCTCACTTCCGTATAAGGATGATGCTGGGCCTTTCACAATTTCTATCCTTTCAACCAGTGAATTCGGAATTCCTGATAATCCATAAACGGTTGATAAACTGCTCACAATTGGCATTCCATCAATCATTACTGCAGTATAAGGACCTTCGAGACCATTTATATGAATGTCTCCAGTGTTACAAACACCACAATTAAGCTGAGGACGGACTCCATTTACATTTTGCAAAGCTTCATAAATATTAGCTGTTGGGTTTTTCTTAAAAAATACTGGTGTGTAAACTTCTACAGGAACAGCACTTTCTAGCCTTTTTACCGCCTTTAATGTACCTGAAATTACTACTTCGTTTAGCTCGTTTTCATCGCTAGATAATTCAAAATCTAAAGTCAATGTTTGATTTTCTTTTGTAGAAATGCTTTTTGTTAAAGTTTGTAATCCAAGGGATGAAATTTGAATTTTATAATTGCCTTGAGGAACATTTTCTAATTTGTAATATCCTAAACTATCGGTTTGGGTTTTGTAATTAGTTTTTAATAATTGAACATTCGCTTGTAGGTTCTCTTGATTTTCAATAGTTACTCTACCAGAAATTGTAACTGTATTTTGTGAAAATGAGATCTGAAGTACCGAAAACAGCGCTATTGTAAATAAATATTTCATTTTATATAAATTATATTTTAGACAAATCTAAAAATTATATTCGACAAATAAAATTCTTACGCAGTTAAATATCATTCTTCAATTAAAAAGCGGTTTATTACTAACAATGAACCGCTTACATTTAATTGAAAACAAATCTATCTATAGCTAATAAATAATGGCATTATTAAAATTGTATTTCAACTAAGTGAAATCTTCCTCTATAAGTTCTTTGTTTATTATAGCACCAACTACAGACCCAGAAGAAACAGCCAGAGCTAGTGATCGTCCAACGGTACAATTGTCACCTGCTGCATAAATCCCGTTGATAGTTGTTTTCTGAAAAGAATCAACTTTAATAAGTCCTTGATCTGTTATTTCGCAACCTAATTCTTGTGGCACATAGGAGTGCTGTTCAAAAGGAGGTTTTGCATAAAGTGCTTTAATAGCTGTTTTTGTTCCGTTTTTAAAAACAATATTTATTATTTTTCCATCATTGTGCTGAAAGTAATCTATTTGATCTTCTACAATGGTAATATTGTTTCTTTCAAGTATATCGTTTTGCTCTTTGGTTAGTGATGTTTCACCATTCGTAAAAACGCTTAGGTCTTTTGTCCAATTGGAAATCATTTTTGTAAATTCAAAACCAATGGCTCCGTTTGCAATAATGCCAGTTCTTTCATTTTTCACCTCATATCCGTGGCAATATGGGCAATGTAATACTGAAATTCCCCAGCATTCTGCAAACCCATTTATTTGTGGAAATAGATCTTTTAAGCCAGTTGCAAAAAGTAGTTTCCTACCAGTAAATGTTTCTCCTTTTTCTGTTTTTATCTCAAAATTAGTTTCTCCTTTAAGAGCTTTGCTAACTTTGTCTTCTAAAAAAGTCACAGTTGGATATTTTAAGACTTGTTTTTTTGCCCTAGTATTTATATCCGAGGGTTTTTTTCCGTCGTGAGTTATGAAATTGTGTGAATATGGGGTTTGTTGGTTGCAAGGCTTACCGCTATCAATGATTAACACTTTTCGCAACGAACGTCCTAAAGCCATTGCTGCTGAAAAGCCTGCATAACTACCACCAATTATTATAACATCATATTTGTTGCTATTTATCATTATTTTATATTTTAGAATTGCGAAATATTTCTAGGTTTAGGGAATGGGTTTGTGTTTAAAAGCTACCTTTTTAGATAATCAGTAACATTATTTTGGGCACAAAGATTATTTTAATTTCCTGCAGTATTTTGTTCTTGTTTTTTATGACCTAGGTAATTTATAAAATGACCAACTATCATCCCAATTCCCCCAATAAAGATTAGGTAGGTGTGAACATCTAATATAATTTCTATAATTATACTTATGAAAATTAGTGTTATTGATAAAACCAGAATGCTACTAACAAGTAGAGTCGCTTTTTTTACTATTTTTATGACTGCAAAAAAACCGATGGATGCAAAAAGTAAATCGATTGTAGGATTATGGGTTATGCCAAGCGGAAGTATTGTTAATATAGGAAATACTAAACAATGTACGAGGCATATCGTTGCGCTAGAAATCCCTAAAAAATCCCAATTAAAAGTTGTTTTTGTCTTCATATTGTGTATATTAGCTTAATGCAATTATGTTGCAAATATAGAAAATTATTTCAAATGCAACATGGTTGCGTTAATATTTTATTCATGAAAGTTACCCGTAATACCGTGGCCAAAGGAGCCATCTTAGATTTAATTACCAATTCAGATTCGGCATTATCTCATTCAGAGATTCATAAATTGACTCAGGACTTATGTGATCGGGTTACGATTTATAGAATTTTAGACCGTTTGGTCAATGAAGATGTCATTCATAAAATCGTAAATCTTGATGGAACTATTAAATATGCTAAATGCCATCATGAAAATCATGTGCATATTCACAATCATGTACATTTTAGTTGTGAAAAATGTTTAAAAGTTACTTGTATGGAAAACGTGCAACCAAGCTATATAATCCCCCGTAATTACAAGGTTAACGATGTAAATTTTACTCTTTCGGGATTGTGTCCGAATTGTTTATAATTTTTTTTAACATTTAGACAAGACTAAAAATAATATTTGAGCAATGCAATTTTTGTGTATATTTGCTTTAATAATCTTTATGAAATGACTAAATCTTTAGAAGAAGTTAACCAATCGGTTCAAACGCAAAATAAAAAATCTGTTTTTAGAAAAATATTAGCTTTTCTTGGTCCAGCTTATTTAGTTAGCGTTGGATATATGGATCCAGGAAACTGGGCGACTGATATTGCGGGTGGAAGCCAGTTTGGATATGCCTTACTTTGGGTTTTGTTAATGAGTAACTTAATGGCTTTGTTATTACAAAGTCTTAGTGCTAGATTAGGAATTGTAACACAACGTGATTTAGCACAAGCTTCAAGAGAAACCTATTCTAAATTCATCAATTATATATTATACATTCTTGCCGAAGTTGCCATTGCAGCTTGTGATCTTGCTGAGGTATTGGGAATGGCAATTGGTATTAATCTATTATTTGATATTCCGCTTATTGAAGGGGTTTTAATTACTGTATTAGATACTTTTTTATTGCTTTTCTTGATTAATAAAGGCATTCGAAAAATGGAAGCTTTTATCATCGTCTTGGTTGCAATTATTGGTTTTTCTTTTGTTTTCGAAATGATTTTTGCTGAACCTGAACTAGATAAGGTAATGTATGGATTGATCCCATCACTTCCTAATTCTGCAGCTTTATATATTGCAATCGGTATTATCGGAGCAACAGTAATGCCCCATAATTTATACCTACATTCTTCTTTGGTACAAACTAGAAAATTTGATAGAAGCCCAGCAGGAATCAAACAGGCATTAAAATACAATCTGATAGATTCAACGATTGCTCTTAATCTTGCCTTTTTTGTAAACGCGGCTATCTTGATTCTTGCCGCGGCCACATTTCATCGAAATGGAATGTTTGAAGTTGCAGAGATTCAAGATGCGCATCAGTTTTTAGAACCACTTTTAGGAACCAAATGGGCGCCAATTCTCTTTGCAGTGGCTTTAATTGCTGCGGGGCAGAGTTCAACAATAACTGGAACTTTAGCGGGTCAAATTGTTATGGAAGGCTATTTAAATTTAAGAATCCAACCTTGGGTTCGTCGAATCATAACACGTCTAATTGCTATTGTTCCTGCAGTAGTAGTCATTATGATTTATGGCGAAAGTGTAACAGGAAAACTACTGATTTTGAGTCAGGTAATCCTGAGTTTACAATTAGGATTTGCAATTATACCATTGATCCATTTTGTGAGTGATAAAACAAAGATGAAAGGGTTTCATATTAGTAGATTAACACAGGTAACAGCGTGGATTATTGCTTTGATTATTGTGTCGCTAAACGGAAAATTAGTTTACGATGAAATAAGTGGTTGGTTAGAAGCCTCTGAGAATCCAATCGTACTTTGGGTTACTGTGGTGCCTTTGGCTATTGCCTTTTTAGTTTTATTGCTTTATATTGTTTTTAAACCTTTTATTGCTCGAGCAAAATCTGATATACAAAACCATTCCCCTCATAACCTTGCATTACGATTTTCTGTAAAAGAAGGATATAGTAAAAAGAACATTGCTATTTCTGTTGATTTCTCTAATGCCGACGAGGCTGCAATCAATAGTGCTTTTGAGTTAGGAGGAATAGATGGGAACTATACTTTAATTCATGTAGTAGAAACGGTTGGAGCTCTTATGTATGGTCAAAATGTTGATGATCATGAAACAACAATTGATGAAAAACTATTATTAGAATACAAAGAAATGCTTACTGCAAAAGGATTTAAAATAGAAACAGAACTAGGATTTGGTAAACCAAACAATATTATTCCGATCATTGTAAACAAAGGAAGTTTTGATATTTTGGTTATGGGAACGCACGGACATACGGGCTTCAAAGATTTAATTTTTGGAACGACAGTAGACAAATTGCGTCATAAAATTTCGATACCTTTGTTTATTGTTAAATAAAGTTGCTGAGTTACTGAGATTCTAAGGCTCTAAGATTTTTAAAATCTAAAGAAACCCTTAGAACCTTTGTGTCTTTGTGCCTTAGAACCTTAAAAAAATGACCTTCTCAGAAGAAAACTACTTAAAAGCTATTTATCATTTAACCACTTCTTCTGAAGCTGAGGTTAGTACCAATGCTATTGCCGAAATGATGGAAACTAAAGCATCATCGGTTACAGATATGCTTAAGAAATTATCCGAAAAGGATTTGATTAACTATAAAAAATACCAAGGAGTTTCGCTTACTGAAAACGGAAAACTTGCTGCTAAAATGATTGTTCGTAAACACCGTTTATGGGAAGTGTTTTTGGTTGATAAACTTGATTTCTCTTGGGATGAGGTTCATGATATTGCAGAACAATTGGAGCATATCAAATCTGAGCAATTAATTAATAAGCTAGATGATTTTTTGGGTAATCCGACCGAAGATCCGCACGGAGATCCAATTCCTGATGCTCAAGGCCGAATTGTTAAAGTCGAAAAACAATTGCTTTCAGAACTTAATGAAAAGCAAATTGGTATTTGTGTAGGGGTAAAAGATACCTCATCAGAGTTTTTGCAATATCTCGATAAACAAGGAATAGCTTTAGGCTCAAAAATTGAATGTCTATCAAAAGAAAGCTTCGATTTGTCTCTAAAAATTAAAGTAAACGAAAAAGAACTGACTATTTCTAATAAAATAGCTTCAAACCTATTTGTAAAGTTGGTTTAAGAGAAAGGTTCAAAGACGCAGAGATTTCCCGTATAGGCGTACCGCACAGTGCGTCTAATAATATAGCTTTTCCATAATGTGATTATATGTCAGGCTAAGTCCATTCGGCTTCACTTAGGATAAACTCTGTCGAAGCATCGTACGCCCTTGGAATCTGAACAGGGGAAGTAAAGTTGCAATTAGATAAAATTAAAAAGGTTCAAAAGGTTGCCACGTTTATACATAAACAGAGCAACCTTTTGAACCTTTGTTTCTTAGTGTCTTTTTAATCTTAGTACCTCAGCACCTATTCTTAATGACAACCACAGTCATTGTCTCCACAGTTTTTTTTGTTTTTTGGCTTCCAGAAAAATTTACGAATTAAGAAGACAATCGCTATTGCTAAAATTGCAAAAGCTATAATTTCTTGTACCATAATGCATTATTTTAAGAATTGATAAGCAACCAAAGCCGTAATATAAGCTAATCCGCTCATTAATACTAGCTGAACTATTGGCCATTTCCATGAGTTTGTTTCCTTTTTGGTAATTGCAATTGTACTTGCACATTGTAATGCAAATGCATAAAACAACAGTAACGAGATTCCTGAAGCAAAATTGAAGATTTTTTCACCAGTTTGAGGATTAATTTCTTCTTGCATTTTACTTTTTATAGTAGCTTCATCATCAGTGCCACCTACGCTGTAAATGGTTGCTAGTGTCCCTACAAATACTTCTCTGGCAGCAAAAGAACTTATGATTGCAATACCAATTTTCCAGTCGTATCCTAAAGGAGAGATTACAGGCTCGATGGTTTTACCCATTATTCCAATATAAGAGTTCTCTATTTTTTGAGATGCAACAGCTTCTTCATATTCAAATTCATCTAGAGGCTTGTCTTTGTGTCTTTCTGTTACAATGGCTTCCGCTTCATTAAAGTTCTTTCCGGGTCCGTACGAGGCTAAAAACCATAAAACAACAGATATTGCCAAGATTATCTTACCTGCACCAAAAACAAACGCTTTTGTTTTTTCGACTACATTAATAGCAACATTTTTAAATAAAGGTGTCTTATAGCTTGGCATTTCAACTACAAAATACGTTTTGTTCTTTATTTTCAGTATTTTATTTAAAACATAAGCAGACAGAATTGCCATTCCAAAACCTAGAAGATACAATAACATCAAGGTTAATCCTTGTAAGTTAAGGAATCCAAAAAGGCGTTCATCAGGAATTACTAATGAAATGATAATTGTATAAACAGGCAATCTAGCCGAGCAGGTAGTAAATGGCGTAACTAAAATAGTGATTAATCGCTCTTTCCAGTTTTCGATATTACGAGTTGCCATAATTGCAGGAATTGCGCATGCTGTCCCAGAAATTAATGGAACCACACTCTTCCCTGATAATCCAAATTTACGCATGATCTTATCCATAAGGAAAACAACACGACTCATATATCCACTTTCTTCAAGTATAGAAATGAAAAGGAATAAGAACGCAATTTGTGGAATAAATATCAAGATTCCACCAATTCCGGGGATAATCCCCTGAGAAATTAAATCGGTTAAGATTCCACTTGGTAATCTTTCAGAAGCTAATGTACTTAATGATGCAAATGTACCATCGATAAAATCCATTGGTATAGCCGCCCATTGAAATATAGCTTGAAATATAATAAACAGTATGGCAAAAAACACAGCATAACCCCATACTTTATGAGTTAATATGCGGTCTAGTTTCGCACGGAAATCTGTAGCTATTGTATGGTCTACTTTTAATCCTTCTTTTAAAACATCATTTATAAATTGATATCTCTTAATTGTCTCTTTTTGTTGCAAACGTTTTAACTCAGAGTGCGATTTAGTAAAGGTACTTCTGACTTCGTTTCTATCAAGATTTAAAAAGTTAACATCTTGAGTAATTACCAACCATAATTTGTACAATAGTTGATTAGGAAAAGCATGTTGCAAGCTTTTAAAATACTCCGGGTCAATAACCGATGCGTTTAAGCACGGTTCAGTCGGAATGTTTTTGTAGTCAACAATTATATTCTTAAGCTCTTCGATTCCCTGTCCTTTGCGAGAACTGATCAAAGCAATTTTTGTCTTTAAATGTTCTTCAAGATATGGAATATCTAGAGTAATTCCTTTAGATTGCATTCTATCAGCCATATTAATAACTAATATTGTTGGAATTTCAAGGTCTTTTATTTGAGTATAAAGAAGTAAGTTTCGTTTTAGATTCTCAACATCAGTAACAACCAATGCTACATCTGGATATAATTTGTCGTTTTTGTTCAACAAAAGTTCAATAACCATGTTCTCATCGATAGAGCTGGCATTTAAACTATATGTTCCTGGTAAGTCAAGAATGTTAGCTTTGATATTGTTGGGTAATTTACAGAAGCCCATTTTTTTCTCAACAGTAATTCCTGGATAGTTTCCTACTTGTTGATTAAGACCTGTTAATTGATTAAATACCGAAGTTTTTCCCGTATTTGGATTACCTATTAAGGCTACATTTATATTTTGGATACTCATTGCAAATTCTATTTGATTATTTCTACTTCAATTACACGTGCTGTTTCTATTCGAATAGCTACGTGTGAACCATTAATATTCAAATATAAAGGACCTCCAAATGGAGCAATTTGAAGTAATTCGACCATGTTACCTGGTAAGCAACCCATTTCTAATAATTTCAACGGAACGAGATCAATATCAAATTCTTTGATAGTGGCTTTTTCGCCTTTTTTAAGGGAGTGGATAGAGTGTTTCAAGTTTATTTAGATTGAATTAATATTGCAATATTAATCATTTAATATTTATTTAAGGTCGTTTTATCCTACGGTTTCAATGTTTTAAGATATAATTCACATATGAAATCAGATTCATTAAAAGTTAAATGAAAATCGTTTATTCAGGGAATTAACTCTTTTGAAAGGAATTTTAAATTGGAAAACTTATTCAGCAGATAAAAAGTTAATATCTTCTATTAGTTTTTGAATATCTTCCTTTTTGGTTCCGTCGTAAAAACCACGAACGCGTCTTTTTTGATCTACTAAAATAAAGTTCTCAGTATGCACCATATCGTATAATTGATCAGGTCTTCCCAGTTTTACAGCCAAATATGACTTTCTAGCCATGGTGTAAATTTCTTTTTTGTCACCAGTAACAAGATTCCATTTGCTGTCAATGACACCATTTTTTATAGCATATGCTTTTAGAACAGGAACACTATCCGTTTCAGGAAACACAGTATGTGAAAGTAACTTTACTTTTGGATTATTTAAAACCGCTTTTTGAACATCGGCCAAATTAGCTGTCATTTTTGGACAGATAGAACCACAAGTTGTAAAAAAGAAATCGGCTACATATATTTTTCCATCATAATCTTTTTGAGTAATTGTATCTCCGTTCTGATTTACAAAAGAGAAATCAGCAATTGTATGATATTTGCTTTTGTATTGCATGGTGCTATCAACCAGTTCCGGATTTACATCGGTTGGATTATAAATAGGTAATGTTTTACTAGGTTTTAATGCAGAATAGAACAATGAAATTGTAACAGCAGAAAATACGAATAATACCAAGAAAAATTTCCTGTATTTGTAGAGTAAAGATTTCATAAAAATAATTTGGTGCAAAAGTACAAAAACCTCTATTTAAATAAGGTAACATTGTTTTTTTTAACCAAATTATAGGATGCGCTTTTTTATTGTAAGTGTTTTACTGTTTTATTTTTATTGAATAATTAGCAATTTTAAGTTTTGAAAATAAAAATCTTGTTTTTATTCAAAAAAATAGCAATACGTTTGTGAATACTAAACCAAAACAAATTATGAAAAAACAAATTAATAAGCATTTATTGTTTGCTATTCCTGCAGTGTTAGGATTTTCAATGTCTCAAGCGCAAAATGTGGCGCCCAAAGCATCAGGTATTGATGTTTCTTTAATGGACAAAAGTGTTAAGCCAAGTCAAGATTTCTTTCGTTATGTAAACGGAACTTGGTTAGATAAAACAGAAATTCCAAGTGATAGAAATTCATGGGGAAGCTTTAATGAACTACGTCAGAAGACAGATGACGATGCTTTGGCTATTTTAAAGGAAGCTTCAAAAAGTCAAAAGTACAAATCAAGTACAGAGCAAGGAAAAGCAATTGCGCTTTTTAATACAATCTTAGATACTATTGGAAGAAATAAGCAGGGAATTAAACCACTAAAACCTTATTTGACTAAAATAGACGCTATCAAAAATGTAGCAGATTTACAGAATTTCTTAATAGAAATGGAACCTTTAGGAGGGGCAGGTTTTTTTGGAATTTATGTTAGTGCAGACAAAAAGAACAGTAAAATAAATACTGTTAGTTTAAGTGTTGGCAGATTAGGTTTGTCTGACAAAGATTATTATGTATCTGAAGATAAAGACTCTAAAGAGAAGCGTGCTAAGTATGAGCTTCATATTGCAAGAATGTTGCAGTTTATAGGTGAGTCTCCACAAAAGGCTAAAGAGAGTGCTGCACAAATTTTGGCTTTAGAGACTGCTATGTCGGCTCCAAGATTAGACCGTGTTGAGCGTAGAGATGGAAGATTACAATATAATCCAACTGCAGTTGCGGATCTTAAAAAGATGACCCCAGCTATCCAATGGGATAAATATCTTGCAGGTATTGGAATGGCAAAAGCAGATACGATTATTGTAACACAACCTCGTTACATGAAAGCGTTACAAACAATTTTTACCGAAAACAAAGTTGCTGCTTGGAAAGAATACTTAAAATGGTGTGCTTTAAATAGAGCAACTTCCCAGTTAACTACAGAAATAGAAGATGCTAGTTTTGATTTCTATGGAAAAACATTAACAGGAGCAATGAAACAACGCCCAAGTGAAGAAAGAGCACTTCAGGTGATAAACCAAGTTGTCGGAGAATCTTTAGGGAAATTGTATGTTGAAAAAATGTTTCCTGCTGAAGCAAAAGTAAAAGCGGAGAAAATGATTCAGAATATAGTTTTGGCATACCAAAATCGTATTACTAATTTGCCTTGGATGTCAGCAGCAACTAAAACAAAAGCAATTGAAAAACTTAATAAAATTGCAATAAAGATTGGTTACCCTGACAAATGGAAAGATTATAGTGCCTTAGTTATTAAAGATGTAAAAGAGGGAGGAAGTTATTTTGACAATAGCCTTAACCTAGCTAAATGGAGCTATAATGATAACATTTCTAAATACAAACAGCCAGTTGATAAAACGGTATGGGGAATGTCACCACAAACAGTAAATGCATATTACAACCCATCCTATAACGAGATCGTATTCCCAGCGGCTATTTTGCAACCTCCTTTCTACAATTATCAAGCTGATGAAGCAGTAAATTACGGTGGAATCGGTGCTGTAATTGGACATGAAATTTCTCATGGTTTTGATGATTCAGGAGCACGTTACAACGCAGATGGAAACCTAGTTGATTGGTGGACTGCAGATGATTTAAAGCAATTTACAGCTTTAGGAACAGCACTGGCAAATCAATATAGCGCATTAGAGCCTTTACCAGGAATTCATGTAGATGGAAAGTTTACATTAGGAGAAAACATTGGTGATTTAGGTGGTATAAATGCTGCATACGACGGATTACAATTGTATTTAAAAGCGAATGGAAATCCAGGATTAATAGATGGATTTACTCCTGAGCAACGTTTCTTTATATCATGGGCAACAGTTTGGAGAACCAAAAGCCGTGATGAAGCAATAAAAAGTCAGGTTAAAACAGATCCACACTCTCCAGGAATGTACCGTGCTTATGTACCGTTACAAAATGTAGATGCTTTTTATGAAGCATTCTCAATAAAACCAGGAGATGGTATGTATATCGAACCATCAAAACGAGTTAAAATTTGGTAAAATAATATACAAAAAACGGCTGCCTTATTAAAGACAGCCGTTTTTTATTTAAGTATTATGTGTTTTGCCTAAAATCCATTTTTCATAAATGCCAATATCTAAGAAGTCTAAAAGTCTATGCCAGTCTAAATAATCTAAAAAGTCTATTTCTTTATCTTCCGAATGGAAGAATTTACGAGATACAAACCAATTAAAGTTACTAAAACACCAATTACAATGGCAAGGGTAAGTGTTTCGTTAAAAAGAATGAAGCCCAATAATATTGCAACAATTGGATTGATATAAGCATAAATGCTACTAACTTCTTTTGGTAAATGTTGTAGCGTATATATAAAAGCAATAAAAGTTAAAACAGATCCAATAATAACCAAATAAGCAATTGACCACCAAGACGAAGCTGGGATTTTATCCAAAGGCATATTCGTTCCAGTTACTTCGGTTACACCAAAAAGAATAAAACTCGAAATAAGCATTTGCAACCCTAAACTAAAATAAGGATTAAAGCTGGATGCTTTTTTCATGGTATGCAAAATTCCAAATGCCCAAGTTACAGTTGAAGCTACAGATAAAAAGATTCCGAATTGAAATTCAGGATTAATAAAATCGGCAAGATGGTCGATAAAAATAATGCAAACCCCGGCGAAACATATTAAAATTCCAGCCACAGCTAGTTTAGCAATTCGTTCGCCTTTAAAAAAGCAAATAACAACAATCCATATTGGGAAAATTGCGCCAATAATTGCACCCAAACCACTACTGATATATTTTACACCCCAAGTACTTAACCCGTTACTACAAACAAAATTTAAGATACTCAAAACTAAAATTGTTTGCCATTGTTTCCCTTTAGGCCAAGGTTCTTTTTTGAGTATAAAGTAACCAACATATAAAATTCCACCAATAAATTGTCTGATAGTTGCCAGTTGTAAAGCTGGCATATGCTTAACACCTTCTTTTGATGCTAGCCATGTTGTTCCCCAAAAAAAACTCACCCAACACAAAGCGAGAATCGGTAAACCAATTGATTCAACTTTATTAGAAAAGGCCTGCTGGATTTTAGCTCTCACGTACTGATGATTTTATGATGTAAATATTCAGAAATTAATTTGAATTACTATCATGAAATTACTTTACTTATAAGTTTTATTCTAAATCTGTAACATTTTTTTTAAATTTAGACCAATCTAGTTGCAAGCTTAAATCTAACAAAAAACAACATTTTATTCAAAATAATAACAATAAGTTTGTGAAACTATAAAACCTTATTTAAAAATGAAAAAACACAATAGTAAGAATTTGCTATTTGCAATTCCTGCAATGTTAGGATTTGCAATGTGTCAGGCACAAAGTCAGACACCTTCAGTATCAGGTATTGACATCTCTTTAATGGATAAGAATGTTAAGCCAAGTGAAGATTTTTTCCGTTATGTAAATGGAACTTGGTTGGCCAAAACGGAGATTCCTAGCGATAGGACAACTTGGGGAAGTTTTAATGAGTTGCTGAAGAAGACAGATGCAAATTCATTGGCTATTTTAAAAGAAGCATCGAAAAATCCAAAATATAAATCAAATACAGATCAAGGAAAAGCGATCAGTCTTTTTAACACAATACTAGATACGGTTGGAAGAAACAAACAAGGAATTGCGCCTTTAAAACCATATCTTAAAAAAATCGATGCAATAAAAAATGTTGCTGATTTAGAGAAGTTCTTAACGGAAATAGAACCTATTGGCGGAATTGGTTTTTTTGGAGTTTATGTAAGTGCTGATGATAAAAACAGTACTAAAAATTCAGTTAGTCTTGGTTTAGGTGGATTAGGCTTACCAGACAAAGACTACTACACAGCTGAGGATAAAGACTCAAAAGAAAAACGTGAAAAATATGTACTTCATGTAGCTAGAATGTTGCAATATGTGGGAGAAACTCCTGCGGTTGCTAAACAAAATGCTGAAAAAATATTAGCATTAGAAATCGAAATGTCTAAACCAAGATTAGATAGAGTAGAACGCAGAGATAGCAGATTACAATACAATCCGACTTCAATTGCTGATTTGCAAAAAATGACACCAACCATTAACTGGAAAAATTACCTTTCAGGAATCGGAATGGCTAAAGTAGATACAGTTATCGTATTACAACCAAGATACATGAAAGCTTTAGAAACTATTTTTAAAGAAAATAATGTTGGTGCTTGGAAGGAATATATGAAATGGTACTTGTTGAGAGCAACAGCATCACAATTATCTACAGAAATTGAAGTAGCAAATTTTGATTTTTACGGAAAAACTTTAACAGGAGCAATTAAGCAACGTCCACGTGAAGAAAGAGCGCTTCAGGTAGTAAACCAAACTATCGGAGAAGCATTAGGAAAATTATATGTAGAGAAATTATTTCCAGCTGAAGCGAAAGTAAAAGCTCAAAAAATGATCCAAAATGTAATTTTAGCATACCAAAACAGAATAAACAATCTAACTTGGATGTCTGCTGAAACTAAAGTTAAAGCAATCGAGAAGTTAAATAAGATTACAATTAAAATTGGTTATCCAGACAAATGGATAGATTATTCGGCTTTACAAGTTAAAAGTCTGCCAGAAGGAGGAAGCTATTTTGATAACATGAGAAGTTATTCTAAATGGAGTTTTGAAAAAGGACTTTCAGATTTGAATAAACCAGTAGATAAAACAGAATGGGGAATGTCACCACAAACTGTAAATGCATATTACAATCCATCGTATAACGAAATTGTATTTCCAGCGGCAATATTGCAACCCCCATTTTATAATTATGAAGCAGATGAAGCTGTAAATTATGGTGGAATCGGAGCAGTAATCGGACATGAGATTTCTCATGGATTTGATGATTCAGGGGCGCGTTACAATGCAGAAGGAAATCTTGTTGATTGGTGGACTGAAAATGATTTGAAAGAATTTACAAAATTAGGAGACGCACTTGCGAATCAATATAGCGCATTAGAGCCACTTCCAGGAATTCATGTAGATGGTAAGTTTACATTGGGAGAAAACATAGGTGATTTAGGTGGAGTAAATGCTGCTTACGACGGATTACAATTGTATTTAAAAGCGAATGGAAATCCAGGATTAATTGATGGATATACTCCAGAGCAACGTTTCTTTATATCATGGGCAACAGTTTGGAGAACCAAAAGCCGTGATGAAGCTTTGAAAAATCAAGTAAAAACAGATCCACACTCTCCAGGAATGTATCGTGCATATGTGCCAATCCAAAACATGGACACGTTTTACGAAGCATTTTCTATTAAAAAAGGAGATAAAATGTATCTAGAACCAGAGAAAAGAGTAAAAATCTGGTAATATCATATTTACACAAGAAAATAGGTTGTTTCATTAGTGAACAGCCTATTTTTTTTTACCCAAAACTGAGTCTGTCCTTTGACTCTGCTCTGGATAACACTTCTGATTGTTGCAACTTGTAACTGTGGCTAAAAACGGAATACTACTTCACCCCTTCCCACTCTGCGTAAAATTGTGAAAGGAATGTTTCCATAAATCGATGTCTTTCGTCTGCGATTTGTTTTCCGGTTTCTGTATTCATTTTATCTTTCAGCAACAATAATTTCTCATAGAAATGATTAATTGTCGGTGCATTATTCTTTTTATATTCTTCTTTTGTCATATTGGTAATCGGTGCAATACTAGGATCATAAATGGTTCTATCTTTATATCCTCCATAATGAAATGCTCTTGCTACTCCAATAGCACCAATAGCATCCAAGCGATCTGCATCTTGCACAATATCTAATTCTGTAGAAGTAAATTTTTTCTCAAAATTACCTCCTTTATACGATATGTTTTCGATGATCTTTACGACATGTGCTATAATCTCTTCTGAGACATGTTCTGATTCCAGAAACAAACGTGCTGTTTTGGGTCCGATAGTCTCATCTCCGTTATGAAACTTACTATCGGCAATATCATGCAACAAAGCCCCTAATTTTACCACTGTGCTATCACAAGGAGTGTTTTTAGCAATTAAAAGTGCATTTTTATATACTCGTTCAATATGAAACCAATCATGCCCTCCTTCGGCATCATTTAGCTTATCTTTTACAAAAATGATTGTTTTGTTTATTAAGTCAGAATTATTCATATTCATGTATTTAATTAATGCTTCTTTACAAAACTAAAAAAAGCAAACAGATTTTATTGATTAAGTGGATTTAAATAGGGTAGATTTAGCTCTAAATCCTCATTTTAAATAAAAAATGTTGATTGTCAAAGTCTTGAAAACCTTAACAATCAACATAAATATTTATATTTTTTCAAAGTCAAAATTCAATTTTAAATCTAAACTCAGAAATCTTAAATTTAAAGTCTTGCTGGTTCAACCCATTTAAAGATATGTGATTCTTGAGGAATAACTAATCTTTCAGAAATCTTAGCCATTCTTCCTGGTAACTTCATTAAATAATCACGGGCTTTTTCAGCTTCATCTGTAAGTCCACCGATTTTATCAATTTCCCATTTATCAATTAACTTTTGCATGATATCAACATAATCACTAGCTGTGTAAACACCTATACGTTGTGCTGAGTCAGAGAATTGCTCAAAAGCAGAACTTATTTTTTGTCCAGATTCTCTCAAGAAGTGTGCAGGCATAACGATTTTTGCTTTCATCATATATTGAAAAGCAAGCATCATTTCGCTTGGATCTACTTGAAAAATACGGTTAACAAATTCGCTATATGCATGATGATGACGCATTTCGTCACCAGCAATCATTTTACACATTTTAGACAATTTGTTATCACCATATTTCTTAGCCATTTGTGCCACTCTGTTATGCGAAACATAAGTTGCAAGCTCTTGGAAACTAGTATAAACAAAGTTCTTGTATGGATCTGTTCCTGTTCCGATATCAAAACCATCGTTGATTAAATGCTGGGTAGTCATTTCTATTTCGCGCATGTTTACACGACCAGACAAATACAAATATTTGTTTAGTAAATCACCATGGCGGTTTTCTTCACCCGTCCATTGTCTGATCCATTTAGACCAACCGTTTCCACCATTTTCAACTTGATTGATGCCTTCTACATCCATTAACCAAGATTCATAAGTAGGCAAAGCCTCTTCAGTAATAGTATCACCAACTAAAGTTACCCAAAAATCGTATGGTAAATCCTTAGCTATTTCGCGTAGTTCTTTTACTTCTTCAAAAAAAGTATCTTTTTCAGAATTAGGTAAAAAATCTGACGGTTGCCAAATCTTTTCAACAGGTATTAAATACTGTTCAACGAAGCTGTCTACGTTTTTCTCTAAAAACTGCATTACTTCTAATCGAATGTTCTTTATAGACATTTTATATAATTTAAATTTTAACTCCTTCTACTACAGCCTTTTCCGACTTTTCCATTATCGTTGCAAAATCATAATCTTTCACTGCTAACGGTTTATGAATGGTAAAGGTAAGATGATTTCCTAAACCCACGGGAAAAAAGCCAAATTTTACCATTTTCCATGAGTTATTAATACTAACTGGTACAACATATGCTGATGGTGCATATTTGCATAATATTTTCAAACCGCTTTGAGCAAATTCCTTAGGTTTACCAGTTTTACTTCGAGTACCTTCAGGAAAAATTACAGCAGAACGATTGTATTTTTCTATATATTCAGACAATCCTTTAATTGCTGGAATGGCTTGTTTAGGATCTTTTCTGTCAATTAGGACTGAACCCCCATGACGTAAATTATAAGACACACTTGGTATCCCTGAACCTAACTCCTTCTTACTTACAAATTTACAATGAAAACGGCGTAAATACCAAATCATTGCTACAATATCGTACATGCTTTGGTGATTTGAAACAAAAATAATAGGAACCCCCTCAGGAATCAGTTCTCTATTCTCAAATTTATAGGTTGTCCCAATGAGGTTGGTGCATTTTACCAAAAAGAAATTAAGGTAATCAACACTTTTTTTATGCGCCTGGTAGCCAAAAACATTAAGACAAACCCATTGAATTGGATGGAAAATTGCTAGACAAAATCCAAAACACAAATAATAAACAACGGATATAGGGTACGAAATTAGTTTTTGCATGCTTAAAAAATTAGGTGCAAAAGTAATAAATATATTTTTAGCGCTAATTAAATCGCAAATAATAATAGGTTTGTTGTTAAATTGTACCTTTGTTACATAATTCACAGTTTTTTCAAAATCAAAAAATGAGCTTTACTTACCCAAAAAAAGAACGCCTAAAAAGCAAAACAACAATTGGACTACTCTTTTCTGAAGGGAAATCAGTTTCTAAATATCCGTTGCGCTTAGTTTATTACTCAGGTGATATAAAGCAAGATGAGAAAATAAAAATGGGTGTTTCGACATCTAAAAAATATTTCAAGAAAGCAGTTGACCGCAATTACTTCAAACGTGTTTTACGTGAAACTTACCGATTAAACAAACACATTTTACTTGACAATTTAGACAAACCCTATTCGTTTATGCTTTTTTATCAAACAAAAGACAGGCTGTCTTATGACGAAATCAACACCAAAACGATTCAATTGTTTGAAAAATTTTTACTTCAAGTAAACCCAAAACCTGAAACTGAAGCTAAAACAGATTTACAAAACGATACTATTCAATAGTTTTTAACTCCATAAATCGTGTTTCCTTACTGACCCGCATTAATGTTGCTGAATTATTCTTATTTTAGTACTCTGAAATTTAAGATAAATCACAAACATGGTCACGTTTTTCAAAAAAAAAATTATAATTCCTATTGTTGCAGCTGCGTTTTTATTCATTGGAACCAGTTTCAAAGATGACTTCTTTGAAATTGCCAAACAAATAGAAATCTTCACAACCTTATTTAAAGCTGTTAACACCAATTATGTAGACGAAACCAATCCTGGTGATTTAATGGACAAAGCCGTTAAAAGCATGTTGGGGAGTTTAGATCCTTACACGGTTTACTTTAACGAACAGGATGTTATCAATTTTAAAATCAATAATACTGGGGAATATACTGGAATTGGTGCTATAATTACTCGCAAAGCCGATCGATTAATTATAAAAGAACAATATAAAGATTATCCTGCCGATAAAGCGGGACTTAAAGCTGGTGACGAAATCATTCAGATTGGTGATGTGTTAATTGCTGATTTCAAAGATGATGCTTCGCAATTGCTAAAAGGGGCTAAAAACACCAAAATTGCCATTAAATATATACGCCAAGGAAAAACCAATACTACTAATATTATTCTAGATGAAATAGATATCAAATCGGTTCCTTTCTATGGAATGATTGACTCAAAAACAGGATATATTGTTTTGGCTCATTTTAGCCGTAAAGCTTCTGCCGAAACACAAAATGCATTAGAACAACTTAAACGTGATGGTGCTACTCAGATTGTTTTGGATTTGAGAGGAAATCCAGGCGGGCTTCTTAACGAAGCTGTAAACATATGCAACCTTTTTGTTCCGAAAAACGAAGTTATTGTAACTACAAAATCAAGAATCGAAAAACATAACAATACCTACAAAACAACCAAAGAGCCTATAGACACACAAATTCCATTGGCAATTTTGGTTAACGGAAGAAGTGCCTCGGCATCAGAAATTGTTTCGGGAGCATTACAAGATTTAGATCGTGCTGTTGTTCTTGGAAGTCGCAGTTTTGGAAAGGGTTTGGTACAACGTTCTGTTGATCTTACTTACGGAACTCAGCTAAAAGTAACTATTTCACGTTACTATACTCCTTCTGGGCGCTGCATTCAGGCCCTAGACTATGCTCATAAAGACAAAAATGGTGTAGCTACAAAAACGGATGCTAAAAACTTTAATGCTTTTAAAACCAGAAAAGGCAGAACCGTTTATGATGGTGGTGGAGTTATGCCTGATATTGAATTAGACGACGCTAAATTAAGTGCAATCACCAATGCTTTATTAAAAAACAACGGTATTTTCGACTATGCAACAAGTTACTATTATAAAAATCCAAATCTTGGAACTCAGATCCCTACTCTAACCGATGCTGATTATAGTAACTTTAAACAGTTTTTAAAAACGAATAAAATCACTTTTGATACTGAAACTGAAACAGCATTAAAGAATACTTTGGCTGCTGCCAAAAAAGAAAAAATAGACGAAACGATTACTTCAGAATATCAGCAATTATTGAATGCCCTTGAAAAAAGTGAGACTACTTTACTTGACAAGAATCAAAAAGAAATCAAGAATTTGATTTTAGAAGAACTAATAAAAAGATACCAATACCAAGAAGGTTTGTATCAATACTATATTAAAAACAACTCTGAGATTAAAAAGGCCGTTGGGGTTTTGAACAATCAAACGGAATATAAGTCAATCTTAAAAATGTAATTCAATAAAAATAGATTTTATAAAAAAATGCAAAAAGGAATGTTTTTCTTTTTGCATTTTTTTTTGGAAGTACAAGTCTATACCCTAAAATCAATTATACTTAACTAGTTAATTTTCATTATTATAAAGTGAGCCAATTAACTATATCTTTAAATACTTCATCCCAATGATAGCTATCCTCTAAAGGATTTCCGTTAGCATCAAATTCTTTCTTTTCATAATTATGGCTATAGTTAGGATAAGCTTTGAGTTTTATATTGCTTTTTGGTAATAAGAAAGGTAGTAAATCATTGTGTGCTGAACCTATATCGGCCGATCCATACACAACCAATATTGGATTTTTAAATTTTCGTAGGCTCTCATAACTCATATTTTCGTTATAACTCAACCAGTTATTAAAATTTACATTATCCTTAAACGCTATTTTATTTGCAGGAATGTTTTTGTAATCATCAATTAATTTATCAATTTCTAATTGAGAAGCTTCATCATTATTTATTCCAAAACCCTTAACTCGCTCACGCAAAATGCTCTCGGTTACTCTATTAAAGGGATCTGCCGACATACAAACTAGTTTTGCAATTTTTGTATTATTCTCTGCTAGTTTACACGCTACTCTGTAACCTTCAGAATGTCCGATAACAAAGATGGAATCTTTTATGGTCGTTTTATCACCATATAAATAGTTTATAACCGATTGTACCTGACTAACTCTGTATCCTAAATTATTGTTTTTTATATACTCTAGAGGTACTTCTCCGTTTGAATCTAGATAACCGTTTGCATCTTTATCGTAGCTACCGATTAAAGGAATTCCTTTTCTTGCAATAATGATAAAATTAAATTTTTCAGAATACTCCTTAATACTAAACGGAATCAGAGAATTAGATACTTCTTGATCATAAAAAATTACTGGCAGAGGCAATGAACCTTGAATAAACAAAATTGTAGGCTTTGGCACTTTAGAATCGCTTTTAGATATCAAAAAGACAATTGTATCGTTCTTTGACTTCAGGGATATTTTATCAAACCCTGCTTTTTGCAAATGGAAATCTTCTCCGCTTTGTGCATGCATAACAAAACACGAAAATGAAGCTATTATAAAATATCTAAGGATGCTCATTTATTAAATTTAAATTGTTTCTATATTCTTACAGAAACAAATATATCCTATAAATGTCATTTTTACTAATCGGCTATTTAATTTGAATGTTTGGACAAAGCCAAAAAAAATATTCGCAATTAACTTTTAATCATTTCAATATGCGGGATATCATCTTCCAGATACATCTCATTAGTTTGTATAAAACCATGGCTTTCATAGAATTTTTTCAACTATAATTGCGCTCCAACAGTGATATAGGTTTCACCAAAATGGAGGTTAATCCCTGCAATTGCTTCTGTCATTAAATCATGTCCTCATTTTTTATCCCGATAATCCGGACTTACAGCTACTCACTACCCTTCCAATAGAAGCGTTATCAAAACTAATTCAGCATCAAAAAGACGTGCGTGTGCCACAATTTTACCTTCATACTCGCCCATTAGGCGCAAAGCGAGTTTGTCTTTGCCATCAATCCAAATAAACACAGTTTTGCTCCACTACAAAGACTTCGCTTCTTAATTTTAGAGTATCAATAGTTCATGAACAATTAATGCATCAAAAGGTTTTTGAAACCTTGTAGGAACAGAATTTCTATTAAAAATTTACGTTTGATTGATCAACTCAGGTTACAAATATCTTTTTAACCAATCTGCTATTTGATCTAATAAATTATCATTTACAACTTCTAAATCGTGTCCTTCATTTTCATAAACTAGTAAACGTGTAGTATATCCTTTTGAATCTAATTTAGAATAAAAAGCAAAAGCATTATTAACATCAACTTTCACATCTTTATTACCTTGAATAATAAAATGCGAAACGTTTTTATTCTGAATTGAATCGATGGCCAGCAAACTAGAACGTGATTTTAGGGCTGTAACAGAATCCTTGGCATAACCGGGAATTCTTTCTCTGTAAACACCAAACATCTCAGGTCGCTTTGTTTGGTATAAATCGGCTTGTCCCGCAATTGCAATATTGGTTTTTATGCGATTGGTTTTCTTTAGCATCAAGAAATTGGTCATCACACCACGACTCCAGCCAAAAACTCCAATTCTCTTTTTGTCAGCATTAGGCAATTGATCTATAATATCAAAAAGGCTTAAAACATCATTAACATCTTTACCACCAAATTCATCTTCTCCCTCACTTACTGATGTACCACGGAGCTGGGAACCAATAACAATATAACCTTCATTAGCAATTTTGC
Organism: Flavobacterium sp. EDS; assembly: GCF_020991525.1. Lineage (NCBI taxonomy): Bacteria > Pseudomonadati > Bacteroidota > Flavobacteriia > Flavobacteriales > Flavobacteriaceae > Flavobacterium > Flavobacterium sp. EDS. The sequence continues at coordinate 45,927 of NZ_JAJMOZ010000004.1, read as the reverse complement.
TAAGAAACTCTGTTAAAAATCCTGATTTTACTGCGCCAAAATTACCATTACCACCACGATTATATATTAAAACAGGATACACTCCTTTCTTTTTGGGCTCTATTAAAAACCCTCTAAGTTTAAGATTATCAAAAGACATGTAGTTGATGCTGTGAAAATTTAAAGAATCCAGAAATTGATATTCTTTTTTGAAAACTATCTTGTCATTTATCTTGTCAGAAATAACAGGATTAAAAGGGTAATCTGTGACTTTACGAATCTCTAAGGTAAAATTCGTTTTTGATGTTTGTGAAGAACCGAAATTATAAAAAAGCAATAAAGCTAAAAGAGTAATTTTATTCATAATTGACTTAAGAGATTGGTTATAGAAACAATCACAAAACTACTCTTTTAAAAACTACTTTCTCACCATTTCTATATGCGGAATATCGTCTTCCAGATACATTTCGCTGGTTTGTATAAAACCATGGCTTTCATAGAATTTTTTCAAATATAATTGCGCTCCAATAGTTATATCGGTTTTACCAAAATGAGTTTTAATCCCTGCAATTGCTTCTGTCATTAAATCATGTCCCCATTTTTTATCACGATAATCCGGGCTTACAACTACTCTTCCTATAGAAGCGTTATCAAAACTAATTCCAGCATCAAAGAGGCGTGCGTGTGCCACAATTTTACCTTCATACTCGCCCATTAGGTGCAAAGCGAGTTTGTCTTTGCCATCAATATCCAAATAAACACAGTTTTGCTCCACTACAAAGACTTCACTTCTTAATTTTAGAGTATCATATAATTCATGAACAGTTAATGCCTCAAAAGGCTTTATTTTCCAATTTGGTTTCATCTGTAATAATATAATGTAGTTTTATAATAAAGAATATTATCGGTTGTTAATTTTAACCGATTTAATAATTGCTTCAAGTTCTAACATTGAATCTCGTTCTTCATGCGAAGGAGAATAACAAAATCCCTCAAGAACTAATATTCGATTATAGGCTTTATCAATAATTGCGTAATTGATGAATGGGCCAGTCATAAAGTCATTCCTTAAATCCCAAGTCCCTCTGGTTTCATAAGCTGTTTTTCCATCAAGAATGATTTTAGAAAAATAAGGTGCATATGCTTCTTCTGTTATCATTCGGGTATTGGGTTCTCTGCCTTTAATATATCTTCCTACCGAATCTCGCATCCTTACTATATTGCCCACAATATTTGAGCTATTGGTGATATTATTTATCGGAACTTGATAAATGAGTAAACTAGTGCTACCACTTGCCATTTCTTTTTTTAGCCAAATAAAATTACGTTTATGCAATACGTATTGATATGCAGTTGGAACATCTAACTTGATATGAAACTTATTATTAAGAATGTCAGGATTCAACAATGATTTACTGTTAATTTTTTGGCACTGAGCAATTTCAGTTTCCCTAATAATTCGAATTATCTGTGGGGTGTGTATTTCAAATGCATTTATAATATCTGAAACTGATTTTCCCGATATTCGAAACACATTCTGAGGTGATGTGTATACATTTTTTGTAATTTCGAATTTATTGACATTTGATTTTTTTACCACAATAATATTTCGCCCATCGGTCATAAAACCTTCAAGTAATTTGGCTGGATATTGATTTATGGTAAATAAAGGCTCTTCTTGGATGAGCCCAACAACTGGTGAAGCAAATTTATTTCGGATGCTATCTCCTACTTCTCCATACCACAACTGATCATCTATAATAACCGAGATTGTGTTTATCTTACTGCTATTCTTGTGCTGATGTATCCTCTCATTCTTTTTTAGACATGAGAATAACAAAAATGGAATTATAAGCAATAAAAAATGGGTTTTATTCATTTTTAATTTTTAGTTAAGTTCTGAAATAAAACCCAAATTTATATACAATTTTTGATTATCCGTTTATTTTGAGTTTCATTCCGGGTTTAATGTCTCCGTTTTCTATATCATTCCATTTTTTAATATCCGAAATAGTTACTCCTGGATATTTTTTGGCGATGCTATATAACGAATCTCCTTTTTTAACATAATAATCAACTCCACTATTTTTTGCAGTTGCAGATTTTTTCTTAAATGTATCGATGTTGTTTGATGCAACTAAAATTTCTGGAGCATCCTCTGATTCTTCTGCTTTTGAATGAATAACTAACTTTTTCATTGGAGTTACTATATCCATATTCTCGGCTGTCAATCCATTCCAGTCTTTTAAGTCTGCTACCGAAACATTCAGTTTTCTTGCAATACTACTCAAGTTATCTCCTGCTTGCACCACATAAAGTGATGATTGTACGTCTTTTGAATTTTTATCTTCAACACTAGCAATTGCTTCTTCTGTACGTTTTTTATCAACAGCAGGTGCTAATTTTACTTCGTTAATGTCTTTCTTGATAATTTTAGTTTCCGAAATAATTTTTAAATTTCTACCTAAAGCAATTGAATTGCTCTTTAGATTATTCCATTTCTTCAACTGAACAATTGAAACATTGTATTTACTTGCAATTGCACCTAAATTATCTCCTGAACGAACTTTATAAAGTTGTGTTTTTGAGATAACTGTTTGTGTTGCTCTAGGCGAAGCAACTTTTGCAGATGCAATTGATGTTTGAACTTGATTTATTTTTGGATTTGATTCATAATTAAGGTAAGCATAAATCTTATCTTCATTTGAAGCAAATACTGAAGCTTTTTCTTTTGGTAACCTCAAGAAATGGTCTTCATCTTGATAAAATGGAACTACATTAAGTTTATACGAAGGATTTAGAAGTTGCAATTGTGCTTCGGGAACATCTAACAAACTTGAGATTTGTTTGAATGTCATCTTCTCTTTAATCCGTATAGTGTCTGTTTCAAAATGTTGTACAACAGCTCTATCTGGATTTATTCCGTGCTCATTGTGGTATTCATAAAGGTACATTGTTGCTAAAAAAGCAGGAACATATCCTTGTGTTTCTTTTGGTAAGTGACTGCGAATGTCCCAATACGTTTTCTTCCCTCCTGACCGACGAATCGCTTTTGATACGTTTCCAGGACCTGAATTGTAAGATGCCAAAACCAGCTCCCAATCGCCAAAAATATTAAACATCTTCGACATATAATCGGCTGCTGCAGCTGATGCTTTTAAAGGATCACTACGCTCATCGATAAACGAATCAATTTTTAAATTGTACTGCTTACCTGTATGATACATAAACTGCCAAAGTCCTGTGGCTCCCATTTTAGAAACTGCTTTAGGATTTAAAGCAGATTCTACAACGGCTAAATATTTTATTTCTAAAGGAACGTTCTGTTTAGCAAATGCTTCTTCGAACATCGGAAAATAATATTCTGATAAAGCCATTAATCGTGAAAATGATTTTTTACGATTTTTTAAGAACGACTTTATAATATTTTCCAACCCTTGATTATACTGAATATTAAAGGGCGATTTCTCGTTCATTGCCGCCAATCGTTGTTTTAGCAACTCTGTTGGCAATTCATAATCTACCTTTGCATCTGTATTTAAAGTTTGGATATCTTTTGATAAATCTTCATAAATGTCTAAACTCACTAATTCTTTCATCCAAAGACTATCTACGCGACTTGCATATTCATCTTTTACGAATGATTTCTTAACTGAATCTAAATACGAAATTTTGATTTCCGGTTTTACAAGGGTATTTGTTTGTGCAACTTCTTGTGCAAACAAGCCCATTGTGGATAACAGGAGTACTGATAATGTGGTATTTTTTACAATCATAATGTATATTTCTACTGGCTATATTTCAAACAATTATAATGCCATTATTTGCAAACTTAATAACAACAATCTAAAATACTCTTTAAAAAGTGTTAAAAATGAGATAGTTAGTCTAAAATAGCTGCTATTCCAGGTAAAACTTTACCTTCTAGCATTTCTAACATTGCTCCACCTCCGGTAGAAACGTAACTCATTTTTTCTTCGAAACCAAATTGTTTTACAGCTGCAACTGAATCTCCTCCTCCTACTAATGAGAAAGCTCCATTTGCTGTTGATGCAGCGATATAATCACCTAAAGCAATTGTTCCTTTAGCAAAAGATTCCATTTCAAAAACTCCTAATGGTCCATTCCATAAGATCGTTTTTGAATCCATGATTACTTTTTCAAAGTTTGCCAATGATTTAGGACCTGCATCCAGACCTTGCCATCCATCAGGTATTGCATACACATCTACTACTTGTGTATTTGCTGTATTAGAAAAATCATCTGCAGCAATAACATCAACTGGAATATGAATTTGAACTCCTTTTTCTTTAGCTAATCTCAAAATTTCAAGTGCCAATTCTAATTTGTCATCTTCACAAATAGAATTTCCTACTTTACCGCCTTGTGCTTTAATGAAGGTAAATGTCATTCCTCCTCCAATAATCATATGGTCAACTTTGTCTAAAATATTTTCGATAACAGTAATTTTCGAAGAAACTTTAGATCCACCTAGAACTGCTGTAACAGGTTTTTCACTATTTTTAAGTACTTTATTTAAGCTTTCTATTTCTTTGGCCAATAATGTTCCAAAACATTTTTCGTTAGGGAAAAATTGGGCAATTATTGTTGTTGAAGCATGTGCTCTATGTGCTGTTCCGAAGGCATCGTTTACGTAGATATCTCCTAATGATGCTAATTCTTTTGCAAAAGCAACATCTCCTGCTTCTTCTTCGGCATGAAAACGTAAATTTTCTAGTAATAATACTTCGCCTGGTTTTAAATTAGCAGCAGCATCTTTGGCAACATCTCCAACACAATTTGCAGCAAACTGTACAGGAACACCTAAGATCTCTGAAGCTGTTTTTAAAATATGTTTCAAAGAGTATTTTTCTTCAACTCCTTTTGGTCTTCCTAAGTGTGACATTAAAATCACGCTTCCGCCTTGTGCTAAAATTGCATCAATTGTAGGCTTTGCTGCTTCGATACGAGTTGCATCTGTAACATTAAAATTTTCGTCTAATGGCACGTTAAAATCAACACGAATTATTGCTTTTTTATTCTTAAAATCAAAATCTTTTAAAGTTTTCATTAAGGTAAGTTTTTAGTTTTTTTTGAAAGAATAACAAATATAGAACTTTTAACTTAGTAATAAATTTGATAAAAATAAAAAACAACGCTTTCTATAAACGAAAACGTTGTAATTCGATAATTATTTTAAATAAAACACAAATCTCAAAAAATAGCGAAATTAATTATCAATCATGAACTGGATTTTGGGTACATGGGCAATTACTAATTGCCTGAAGGAAATCAAATCCTATGGTTACCACATGTGTTCCTGAATTATAGGCTCCAATACGGTTAAGCGAAGCTTGGTATGAATATCCAAAATAAAAATTTGATTTCTTGAAACCTGCCATTGGACCAACCATTAATGGCTGAAAAAACTGATCGTTCAAGAATCGATAAGAAACTCCTAACCAATAATAATCTTCGTAACGGTTGTATTGTCTGAATTTAAAGTTGAAATCGGTACTTGAACGTTTATCTCCAGCAAATAATTGGTAATAAACTGATGGTTCGAACTCGATACGATTATTCTCGGCTCCTCTAAAAACATAACCTGAATATATTTGATAATTACGAAGCAAATTAGGCTCTATTCCGTCAAATCTATCTATTTCCTTGTTTAGAATATTACTTGCATTTAAACTTAAATAAAATGCCTTATTACGGTATAACACTCCTACATCAAAATTATTATTAGAAACGAATCGATTATCGGTAATACTCGGATCCGGTAGTGGATTCTCGTACGTTGGATTGAACTCGTTTATATTAATTTTAAAATTATTGATGTTATACGAAATACCAAATGACAGGTATTGTTTTGAATAATAATCAAGAATTAAGTGGTGCGCAAATGATATTTTGGCTCCTGTTTGTCTTGTATAACCATTCTTATCGTTATAAAGTGAGATTCCCACTCCTGAACGATCCAAAATTCTGAAATCAGCATAAAGCGATTGATTGTCTGGCGCATCCTTAATACCTACCCATTGTGTTAAACCATTGGCACGTATTCTTAAGTTATCACCAATACCTGCAAATGTTGAAGAGACTACAAATGGGTTATCGGCTAGGTACTGCGTAAAAACTGGCAAATTTAACTCCTGGCTGTAACCTGATGTTACAGCCATAAGTAGAAATGATATGATAATTTTTTTCATTGTATTTTTAATTTTAGATAACATAATTACTTTGTTATTTGTTATCTGTAAAGAGTGAAATGTCCAACAAACTCTCTGTCATCTTTTTTGTCATTGAGTTTCAATACGTACCAGTAATCACCTGATGGTAATTCGTTACCATTGTATCTTCCATCCCATTTTTGCCCCAATCTGTACTTGCAGATTACACGTCCGTATCTATCAAAGATATCGAATGTTAAATCTTTGTAATTCACTGTACATCCTGGTGCCCAAGTATCGTTTATGCCATCTCCATTTGGAGTAAAGTGATTTGGAATACAAACATCGATGTATTCAAAATATCTTGTTGCTGTAGCTGTACATCCATTTTTATCTGTTACAGTAACTGTATATGTTCCTGATTTGTAAATAATGAATTTATTAACTGATCCATAAGGCTCTCCGTCTAATGTGTATTGGTATTCTCCACCACCACCTGTAGCTGTTGCAACAATTTCATTTAATCCACCATCTGCTAAAGTTAATGTTAACGGTTGAACCACATCAATAGTAAATGGTAATGTTGTCTTTTCACAACCATTAGAATGTAATACAGTAACGGTATGACTACCAGGAGCAACATTTACAAATATGTTACTATCTTGATAAATAGTATTACCATCTAATGCATATTTCATATCCAAAGGATTAGTATTTGATTCATCAACCGTAATTGTTACAAAGTTGGCTCCAAAATTATCCACACAATCCGTATTAATCTTAGCTATAGGATCAAGTTTAACCGCATCTGGTGTTAGAATTTCAACCTCTGCACTACAATCATTAGCATCCTTAATGTAAACAATATGTGTACCTCCCACTAATTCTATAAATGTATGCTCATCTGCTAAAATTTGCTCATAAGTTCCATCTCTGTTATCTAGAATTACTCTGTATGGAGCAGTACCTCCAGTGATTTTTACTTTAAAAGCTCCATCTTTATCACCTTCACAATATTCTGGTAATATACTACCTGGCACTAAACTAACATCTAAGATAGGTGGTTCTTTAACTTCAACATTTTCAATAACAACTTCACATCCGTTTTCATCTTGAACGATGATTGTATATAATCCTGGATCTAAATTATCAAAAACATTAGATTCGAAGAATTGTCTAAAGTCTGGTGAAATAGCATATCTCAGCACTCCTGTACCTCCTTCTGCTATAACTGTAATTTTTCCGTTACCTGAACTATTACAAGTTAAATCTGTAGGAACTGCTTTAGCATCTACACTAGTAGTAGGTTCTATAATTGTAACTGGTAACGAAATATTTTCACAATCATCACTATTCACTTGTACAAAATAATCTCCTGCGGCAAGGTCATCAAATTGACCTGGCTTGTCTTGTCTTGCAGTAACAATATTTTTACCTGAATCTAACAAGGTATAAACATAGTTTCCTAATCCACCTACTGCTGTTACATATATACTACCTGAACTAGATCCTTTACAATGAATATCATAAACATCCACATTAGTGAAAACTAATTTTGGAACTGGTGAAAAGCTAACTGTAGTAACATCACTAATACAACCTAAAGCATCTTGTACATAATATTCATACCTAGTAACTACTGCTGTAGCTGGTAAAGTAATATCTATCGAAGTGCCAAAAGTAGTAGTAGAGAAATTAATTCCATCTATACCATATTTATAAGGTCCTGTTCCTCCCGTTGCACTAAGTGTAACCACAGGGAATCTATCACAACCCTCGATAGTTTTAATATCAACAGAAGCTTCTACTTTTATAGGATCTTTAATCTCAATAATATTAGATTCACCAGTACATTTCCAATCATCTGAAACAATAACCTTGTAACTTCCTGATTTCAGATTTGTAAACACATTAGATTCTTGTGGTCCATTATTAGTTACTACTCCGTCAGGATATGTAGCTTCTAAAGTATATAAATATTTACCTGAACCTCCTGAAACTGAATTTACTGTAATAGTTGCACCATTATCACCAAAACAAGTTAATTCTAGTTTATCAGCTGTAATTGTCGCTGTAATTGGAGTTGGAATTACTAAAGGCATATCATCAGAAACCTCACATTTACCAGTATCTCTAACTTTTACAACATAATCTCCAGCTGTTAAATCTCTGAAAATTGAATTCGCAGACCATGACCAAGGTCCTACTGCTACCCCAGGAGCAGATTTTAACTCCAATTGGTATTCGTATCCTCCTGGCCATCCACCTGAAGCTGAAGCTTCTATTAATCCATTATTATTTGCAGCACATGTAATAGCTGTATGTTGCACATAAAGTTTCAATGCTGAAATTGGTCCTGCAATAGTAAACTCAGCATCTACAGTACAGAAAGGTGAATCTTTTAATGTCGCTGAAATTTTATATAATCCTGCTTTTAAATTATCAATCGTGAGCGGTCCTAAATTTGGACTAGTAGCTTTTAAAGGAGTTAAAAGTACTGGGCTAGTAATTACATAATCAAATCCATTAAGAAGAACAGAAGGAGTTCCTTTAGAATCTACTAAAGTGAAAGTGATTTTTCCATTTGCTGCACCATAACATGTAATGCTATTAACATTACTAGCTACTAACTCGAACGTATTTGGCTCATACACTCTATGAGGTCTTTGTAAACTACATTTTGTATCAGGATTAAATACCGTAATAATATATTCCCCTACTGGTAAGTTATTAAACACTCCTGCTCCTGTTGGATCTGTAGTCACATTGCCGTTCACATCAGTGATAGAATACACAAAAGCTGGTAATGCTCCAATTCCTGTTGTAGTTGGAACAACTTTAATATTCTGACCGTTATTAGTACATGTAATTACATCAACCACCGTAATAACAATATCATCGATACTCATGAATGGTTTAATCACTGCTGTAGTACTAACTGAACAGTTGTTTTTATCAGAAACAATTATAGAGTAATCACCACCTGTTAAACCATACTCTGTGTAGCTATTGTCTGTTTTTGATTGAACAATTTTATCGTCTGCAGGTGTAGCCCCTTTTTTAATAAATACATATTTGTAATTACCATCATTATCTAGTGTACCACCCGTTGCAGTTACCACTATTGTAGCAAGATTAGACGCATTCGTATTTGCCGTACAAGCAAAATCAGTTACAGCAACCGAAGTAATACTAATAGGATTTGGTTCTTTAACTACTATTGTTGCAAGACCTTCACAACCTCTACCTGAAATAACAGTTACTGTATAGCTATCTGCAGGTAAATCTTTAAATAAAGGACTCGCTTGAACTCCTCTTATAAGACCTTTAGCTCCCACTAAACTATATTTATAGTCAGGGTTATTATTACTAGTCGCTAAAGTGACTGTAATACTTCCATCTGTTCCTCCATTACAAGAAATATGAGTTGGTGTTAAAGTAATATCAGTAACAGCTGTTGCTGTAGGTATTTCTTTTGTAATACTTGTAAAACAGCCAGTAATCATATCTTTAATCCAAAATGTATGTGTTCCTGGAGAAAGACCTCCAAATACATTAGATGTACCAAAAGTTCCTCCTACAGTACCAATAGTATATTGATAACTCGATGGTGTACTAATTGTACCTCCAGATCCTGTTAGAGTTATCACTCCTTTATCATCATTACAAGTCGGGTAAGTCGTAATTTCTGCCGACAATCCTAATGGATCTAAAATTGTAAATCCTGTTGTTGCTTTAACAATACAACCATTGGCATCTTTTGCATATACATCATGCATTCCTGGAGTTTTTACAATTAATGGACTTGCTTGGAAATTAATACCATCTAAACTATACTCAAAAGGTCCAACTCCCTTAGCAATAACATCAATAATATATTCTTCATTTGTCAAAAGATCGAAACACTGAGTTGCAACTGTAGCCTCAATATCAAATGGAACTGGGTCTGTACCAATTACTATGCTTTCTTTAATAGGGCAACCATTTTTATCGATAACCCAAACATCCCACTTAGTATTAACTGCTGGATTAAGTGTAGCCGTATTGACATCGGTATACTTTCCTGCTGGAGATAATCCATCTTCAACAAATGCATACTTATAGTCTGGTGTACCTCCTTTAACAGAAGTAACCGTAACTACAGCACCTGTAGTATTACAATTTTTAGGCACATTTGTAATCGTTTCTATGGTTAATTTTTCATCTGGTTGCGTTATTTCAACCACATTTGATGTTGTTGAACATAAAGGATAATCCGTTGCTTTAACTACAACTGTATAATTATTTCCTGCAGCTAAGCCCGTTATTATAACTGAACCAGTAGCTGTATTGGCTGCTCCTGTAGCTTTTGACACAAGTCCATCAAAAACTTCATAACTATAGTTTCCAACATATCCAGTTACATCAATAGTAATAGTTCCATTAGCATCTCCAAAACATAGAGCTGGAGCTGATGCGTTTGCAATGACCTTAATAGTGTTGAATTTCGGAACTATTTGTATTTGAGATTTTATACTACAAGTCGTATTGTTATCGAAAATTTCGAATTGATAATTACTATCTGCATCTGGTGCATTAAAGACAAAGTCTCTAACATCAACAGTCTCTAATGGACCATAAGGCAAACCATTTTTATATACTTGATAAGTAAATTTTTCTGGTGTGTTTGTCCCTCCGGTAATAGCAACATTCATTACTTGCTTATTGTTTACACAATCCATTAGATCACCAAATATTACATCCGCTGCAATTAAACTTGGGAAAGCAGGAATTGTAATCTCATGGAAAGCAACACATCCATTACTATCTTTTACATAGTATTTTAACGTTTTTGCAACATCTGCAACAACATAGAATACATTTGAATCAAAATATTCTACATTGTCTTCACTGAATTTAAATCCTGTACCTGTTCCACCTGTACCTGTAACAGTCACTTCGGTAGTCTTAGGATTGTTTCCTGTAGTACAAACAAATGCAGATTGTACTGCAAACGCGTTTACTGCAGCTGGAGCAAGAATTTCTGTAGTTTTCATAACTGGACATCCTCTACCTGAAGTAACAGTAACTGTGTATTTACCAACTGGTAAACCAGTGAATAGACCTGTATCCTGAGTAATTTCCGTCCCTGCAACTGAAGGCACTCGCTCCAACACATAGGTATAAGGCGGATTATCATTACTTGCGGCCATAGTTACAGTAATCGTTCCATTACTAATATTTCCTGGAGTTACAAGACAATTAGGCGCTTTTGGTGTTAAAATAAAATCTACCGGTGTAGGTGCCTTCATATTTACTACGCCAGTCTCATACTCACAACCTCTAGCATCCGTAACCAAGAATTGGTAATTTCCTGAAGCCAATACTGGATAATCAGTATAAGTGGCAGTGGTAGTCGCTATTGATAAATAAGTTCCTGTATTAATCTTAACCTTATAGGTATATGGCGCATAACCTCCTGTTGGCGTTACACGTATTGTTCCATTGGTATCACCAACCAGACAAGAAAGTTCTTTAATATTAAGAGCAGTAGCAAAAAGCTGTTCTTTGATTGTTGTTGCGCTTGCAACCGAAATACAACCAAATGCATCCTTAACCATTGCATTATAATCACCTGGCGCTAAATCAGAGAAAGTATCCGAAATTTGCCAAGTTTGTCCATTATTAATGCTATATGTATATGGTGTTACAGCATGTGGTGCGGTAGAAGTTGCCTTTACAACCAATGTGGTTGAATTTGTTCCAACATAACAATAATCTGAAGAAATCTCGATAGTAGCTACTGGCTTAACCGGATCTGTTAATCTAAATGAATCGTCTATAGAACATCCTTTAGCATCTTTTACGCTAGTGGTATATTGCCCCACTTCTGTAAGACCTTCGAAAATACCGTCATTATTTGTTGTAATAATTCCTGCTGGCGACGTTAGCGTATATTTATAGCTACCCCAACCTTCTTCAGCCGTCATTTTAACAGCTCCTGTAGTAGTACAGCCAAGTGGTGTAACAACATTCGCGCTTTTTAATGCAAGTGCTGGTGCGTCTATATCAAAATCAGCTGTTGTAACACATCCTGTACCATTATCTTTAAATTCTACTGTATAATGTCCAGCAGCCAAATTAGCTAAATTAATTTCAGCATCCGTAGTTGTTTCAGGGATTCCTCCATTAACAATATATGTATAAGTTACACCTGTACCAAATCCTGAAACTAATAAAGTTGCTTTACCATCTGGCGTTCCTAAACAAGAGATATCTACTGTAGACTCTACTGTAGCTTCAATTTTAACAACTTCTTTTATAGTATATTCTTCTTGGTAAGTACATCCATAATCAATATCTGTAACCTCAAATACATAATCCCCTGGTAATAAATTAGGGAATGAACCAGTAAGATTAGTAACTAATACCGGAGATGGTGCAATAGTAGCATAACTATAGTTAGCTCCTGGTCGTCCTGTTACATTAGAAATTGTAATTGTAGTTCTTGGAGCATCACATGTAATTGGTGCTAATTGAGCAAGAACAAATGCTGATGGAGTAATCAATTTGTCGATAGTTACAGTACTTGAAACTGAACAACCATATTTATCCATAATACTATATGGAATTGTTTGTGTAAGACCAGTATCATCAACCGTATAAACTGTTTCAGTCCCAAAGTCACCATTATTAAAACTATATTGATATGGTGCGCTTCCTCCAGAAGCACCTAAAGTAACTGTAGCAGATTGCGCAACGTTTCCTACACCACATTTCAATGGCACGATAATAGGTGCCACTACCACTAATGGCACAGGTTCTTTTACAATAATTGCAGTACTAACAGTCTCACATGATTTTATATCTTTAACGGTAACAATGTAGTTTGTACCAGCTCTTAATAAGTCAAATATGTTTGAATCTTGGTACGGACGTGAAATCGGACCATCTAATTTATATTGAAATTTACCACTACCTGAAGTAACATTAACTATAATACTTCCTGAATTACCAGAGTTACATTGTACATCAACAACAGTAGTTTTGAATACTGTTGGTACTTTGTCATTTACAGTAATTTCTTTGGTAATTTCACAATTCCCATCAGTTATCAAGAAAGTATAAACACCTGGATCAGCTGCTGAATAATCAAAAGTAGTACCCACAATTGGTATAATGGCTCCAAAAATTCCAGTATCAAATTTAACTTTGTATGTATATGCAGCTCCTAATCCACCAGAAACAATTCCGTGGATTGTAGCATTTGGATTCCCATTACAACTAAGTTCTTCTGTTACTTGTAAATCTGTTAGAATTTGATCATTAACCGTAAAACCTACTTTTGCAACACATTTGTTATCATCTTTTACAAAGAAAGTATACTCCCCTGGAGTTCCTATTTGGAAATCTGGAGTAGTTTGATAAGCACCTGCAACAGCTACAGTCGGAAGTCCTTTTCCAATACTATATGTAATAGATGAACCTGTAAATACTGTACCACTTACCGTTACAGTTGTTGGTAAATCATCAAAACAAATTGCTGTTGGTGCAGTAATTTTAGGTGCTGCATCATCTTTTAAGGTAACAAATGCTTCCTTAATACAACCATATGCATCTTTTACATAAACAATGTAATTACCTGCATCCTTATGGAATACGTTCGATTTATGTGATGCCAAATCAAATGTTGCAGAAAATGCAATATGACTAGCATCATAAGGGAAAAGTAACTTTTGATCCGTACCATCCAGAACACCAACATCGCCAGTATCCGGGAAAATCTGATACAAATAAGGGGTTGTTGCATTTGCCGTACCAAATTTGGCAATAGCGGTAATTATTCCCGCTTTTGTAACACAAGTATTTGAATTTTTTGTAACTGATGCTGTTAATTCTAAAGCGAAACCAGATTCTACAATATCAAATGGTAACGATGCAATACTACACCCTGCGTTAGGTGCTCCTACATCCTCTTTTACCAAAATAAAGTAATTACCAAAAGGCAATGCTCCAAAAGAAGTTACTGTTAAAAAAGGAGCTGTTGCAGGTACAGTCGCACTCACCTCTGGCCCAATTGCTACTAGCGATTGCGCATTAAATATTTGGTATTTAACCGGAATGGCAACACCGTATGTAGTAGATATAACGAAAGAAACTTTACCATCAGCATTACCTTTACAAGAAATATTTTGAATTTCTGGTGTTGTAATTTTTAGCGTAGAATTTGTTGGAATCGGCTTATCTGCTGTTTGATAATAATAACATTTTGATCCTTCATCATAAATAACAAAAGTATAAGTAACTCCAGGTACTAACTTCGTAAAAGTAGTTCCTTTAGGCATCGTTTCATCTTGCCAATCGCCAACAGTTGGATACTTCATTCCTGGCCCTGTATAAATAGCAAAATGGTAAGGTCCAACACCAGATAAAGTAGAACCAACTTTCACCACTGCAGTACCTCCTATTGCTGGATCACAACTTGCAGTAGTTTTAATATCAATGTCCAAGTCGGTAACTATAGAAGCTACCAATACATTTGGTACCTCTTGTGAACAACCATTAGCATCTACAACACGTATTTCGTACAACCCAAAATCAACAATGTTAAATTTTACCGAAGTGGTACCGTCATTATTTAATTCTTTTTCATTATAACCATTTGCTCCGGTTACAAAATAATTATATGGCCCTTTTCCACCACTTCCACCAACGGTACTAATACCATCAGTAATTTTATCAATTATAATCGACCCCATAGAGGTAACACTGTTGGCATTTCCTAAACCATCGTCTACACAAGTAATATTAACTGTATGATATTTAATCACTATTGGTTTTGGTGCGGCTATATTTATATCCTTTTTATCTGTACATCCTCTAGCGTCAGTTATTGTGATAGTATAATCACCCGCTGCCAAACCAGTAGTTAATTCAAGGTAATCTTTTCCTGTCGTATTATTTTTAACATTAAAAGTATAAGGCGCTAGACCTAATGTTTTATCATATGTTATTGTAAGAACAGATTGCTCATCACCAACACATTTAACTTCTGTTGCTACAAGATTAGTAATAGACGGATTAACTGTAGGTGTTACCTTCACAGGAACTTTCGTTTCTACAGAACAACCATTAGAAGTAATTCTAAAATAATAATCTCCTGTTGTAGCCGTTTGAAAAACAGTACCTGTAAAATCAGTCCAGTTTAATTTATTATCATTTGAATATGAATAAGTATAAGTTCCGTTACCACCATCAGCAGTAACATTTATTAGAGCATCAGTAGTAGTAAAAGGTGGCATAACTGCGCAAGTGATGTCTTTATCTAAACTTGCACTAATTGCTAATTGCTTACCAACAATCACAGTCATTTTTGCTTCACAACCATTAGCATCTTTAATACTTAATACATAAGTCCCATGCCCTGGAATTGTTTTTATTGGATTGGTATTATATACGCCATCAATTCCATACAACTTAATAGCTGCTGGATCTGTGTCATAAACAGTTCCTGTAATAGTCACTGTAATAGCAGTTCCTGAATAACATAATGGAGTCGTAATTGGATCAATCGTTGGAGCAGTATCTCTAACTACTTGAATAGACTTCATTGATGGACAACCATTTTTATCCACTACATAAACATCATAAAATAAGCCATCTACACTGGTGTCTTTAGTAAAAACAGTATTTGTAGTATAAGATCCTAACGTTGGTGTAATTCCTTTTTTAACTACAGCATACGTTAAAGGTGCTGTACCTCCGGTAGCCTCTACAGTAATTGTAGTTTCTACTTTTGAACAAAACACTTTAGTAGCTGTTACATCTACAAAGGTTATCGTAGTTGGTTCATCTAATACAACACCAAACGATGCCTTACAACCTGTATCTTTATTGGTAACCGTTAATGTGTATTTTTCTCCTCCTTTTAATCCAGAATAGACAATAACATCTCCTGTTTTAACTCCACCGGCAATTGTTCCAGAAGCACTACCTACCAATACATAATCATAATCTAATCCTTTATTACCTGAAACCGTAAATTCAATTTTACCATCAAGGACAGTATTACAAGATACAGCCGTTTTTACTTTTCCAGTTACTTGTATTGGAGCCACATCTAAAATCTCGTGACTTCCTATAATAGTACACCCATTAACATCCGTTACTCTAAAGTGATATGTACCTGGAGCTAAATTAGTGAATGTAAATGTATTGGTAAGTATACCTGGTACTGATACTGCAACTGATGTAGGCGCAGTAATTTCATATTTAAATGGTGCCAAACCATCTGTAAAAGAAACTTCCAGATCACTAACATTTTCATTAGTTTTACATGTAATAGGCCTTTTTTGTACAAAAGACAAAGGCGAAGGCGGAGTTAAAGGCTTAATTAATACCGATGTTTCGATCGTACAACCATTATCGTCTTTTACCTTAATACTTACATTCTGTGCTGTACTAACTGGGAAAGTATTGCTCTTAATATAAGTAGTTCCTCCATCATAACTGTACCAATATTTATCGGTACCTGTCATAGGAGTTCCTCCACTTGCAGTAACTGTAATAAGTGCTGATTTCGAAATATTATTCGCACCACACGTTAAATTAGTAGCCACAGCTGATACAACCAATAGTGGTGGATCAACTAAGGTTACTTTTATGCTTGCTGACTCACATTTTTTAGTGTCAATAACTTTAAAATAGTATGTTCCTGCTCCTGCATTAGCATATACATTAGAAGTCATTAAAGTAAAAGTAATATCATCATTAGAAACATAATAAGTATATGGTCCTACTCCTAAAGTACCTTTAACAACTACAGATCCTGTAGAACTTCCAAAACAAGAAGGATTACTTGGGGTAGCTTCTGCTTTTGGCAACACTTTGGCAACAATATCTTGTTTAACCACTGTTATACACCCTTTGCTATCAGTAATTTCAAAATAATAAGTCGCTGCGACCGATCCTGTATTGGTTGGATGGGTAAAAGAACTTAAACCTGCTCCAACATCCGTGTAGCCACCATTAAAAGGAGCTCCTGTATTGTTAACTCTATATTTATAATTCGGGTATCCTTTTTCTATGTTAACTTTAATAATTGCATTAGGATTTGTAGGATCACAATCTAGCTCTTTATCCAATCCAATAGTAGCTGTTATTGGAGACGCGATAGTAGTAGCTGTTAAATTTTTAAAACATCCTGTAACAATATCTTTAACAACAATTGTATATGTTCCTGGAATTAATCCTGTAAATATTCCATTATCTTGAGTAGTTGTACTTCCGTTAATACTGTATACATAATTTAGTTTTGTATTTGGAGTAACTTTAATAGTAGCTCCTGCAGCACCATAGCAAAAATCTGAGTCTACCAGATCAATTTCGGCATCGATTGGTACTATACCATCTATTACAATAGTTTGACTAACTTGACATCCTTTTAAATCGTTTACTAATACCGAATAAGTACCAGCAACTAAGTTTATAAAGGTTTTATCTGTTTGTATTATTGGTAAACCAGCAACTGGTAAGGTTTGAGTAACTGTATAAACATAGCTTCCCCAACCTCCCTTAACATTGATTACTGCGGTTCCTTTACTTAAACAAGTAACTCCGGTAGTAACTGCTGGGTCAATTTCTAAAACTGCTGTAGGACCAGCAATAGTAACATCTGCCGATTTTTCACACTTAGTAGTTGTATTCTTAACTGTAATAGTATGCGTTCCCGCACCTAATCCCGGTACCTTAATTTCAAAAGAAGAACCTGAATTTGGAGTTGTTCCTGTTCCTGTTATCGTACCAATTTTATAAGAATATGGTTTGTTATTTCCAAAACCAGAAACAGTAAATATTGCGGAACCTTTGCTATCTCCAAAACATTGTATCTCAGTATCTACTTTACTTGAAATGAAAATTTCAGGCAACGGATCAATAGTTATTGATTTTTCGAATGTACAATTATTAGCATCTTTTACTTGAAAAGTATAGGTAATATCTGGGGCTAACCCTAAAAAAATACCCGATATAGCTCCTGTTACATTTGATTTTGCATCTGCCGGAGCAGTAATTGCGTATGATTTTGTTCCTGTTCCTCCAATTACGGCACTAATCGTAACATCTACTTCATTAGATGGACATTCCAATGCTGAAGGAGTAAGAGTCATTCCTGTAGGTGGATCTAATTTTACGATAGTTCCTGCCGCTTTGGTTACATTACATCCTTTACTATCCGTAATTGTAACTGAATAATCTCCAGCTACTGTTAAATCTTTAAATATACCTGTAGCATTTGTTGCTATTGTAGTAGTAACACCACCTTTGGTAATCTTCAATTCGTAAGTATATGTAGTACCATTACCACCTGTTGCAGAAGCAGTAATTGTAGCACCACTAATACAAGTGTATGGTTTTGTTATAGAAGCTGAAGGTGTTATTACTAATGGTTCAGATAAGGTGATGAATTGCTCTATAGAAATACAGCCTTTACTATCCATAATCTGATATGAATATTTAACTCCTGCTTTTAAACCTGTATAAATAGTTTTATCAGTGAATACAGTTGAATCAAAACGATACTTATATCCTCCAGATCCCAACGAACCTAACAATGTTACCGAACCATTACTCTCCCCATTACATTTTGGGTTTGTTGGTGTTGCCGTAACTACTGGATCAGTAATTGCGGCTACATTACCCTCTGCTGTTGTTGTACATTTATTTTTATCGGTAATCTCAAAAGTATATTTACCTGCAATTTTAGTATTATAGGTGAATTTTGGACCTGCAATAGGTCCTACACTAGCAACTTGGTTGCCTGCGCTATTTTTAACAATATAACTAAATGGAGTTGTTCCTCCTTTAATTGTTACTTCTATTACTGCTTCTTTAGGATCGATACATGTTAATGAGCTTGTTGTAAGCGCATCTGCTGTAAGTAGTGCATTAATTTTTTGACTCACTGCTGTAGCTGTACATCCAAAACTATCCGTAATTAAAAATGTGTAATCTCCTGTTGCTGTCGCATCATAAGTAAATGATGTAGCAGGTGCTGGAACAGGAATTTTATCTCCATAATTTCCTGTACCATATTTAACTTGGTAAAAATAAGGAGCCACACCGTCTTTAATATCAACTGTTAGCGTTGCTTTAGTTGCATCAAAACATAAACCTGTGTTTTGTTTGATAGTAGCTACTGGAGCCACCGGAGCAGCAATAATTAAATCGGTGTCTTTATTATCCGAACAGCCATTAGCATCTACACCCGAAACTGTATATGTACCAGGCGCAACTTTAAATAATATCCCATTACTAAGGAAAGTAGTTACATTAGGAGGTGTAGCTTTATCGGTAAGTGTAAATATATATCCAGGTGTACCTCCTTTTGCGCTTGCAGTTACTGTAGCACCTTCAGAACATGTAGCAACTGTAGCTGTAGCATCAACTACAAACACTGCAGGTGAACCTATAGTAGGAGTAAAATTAAAATTACATCCCGTTACATCCTTACTGTAACGCACTCTAATATCTTGAGCACCTTCACTTAGTCCAGAAACAATAGTCTCTTGTGTTTTAGAATTAATCCAATTAATTCCTTTATCTATAGAATATTCAAATCCATTGGTAGTATCAAAATTAGATGCAATTATGGTTAAACTTCCATCTTTACTTCCGTTACATTTTGTATCAATAATATTTTTAACCTCAGCTGTAAATATTTTATTAGGATCAACAACTACTTTAAAATTTTTAGTTGTTAAACATGATTTTGGCAATTGATAAACTTCAATGTCATCAACAGCAAAATCAATCCCATTCTCTTGAGAAACTTCAAGTCGCAACACAAAATCCAAAGTGGTATTATCTCCTGGATTAATTGTTCTATTATACTCTACCCAACCATTTGTTTTTGGAATTTTACCTGTTGATTGTGACGATAACGAAGCACCTGCACTATTTTGTAGTTCTACTGTAAGAGATGCGTCAGGTTGATTGTTTCCTATTTTTAATAAATTTGTTGCAAAAAATCTAACCTGTATCGGTTGATTTTTTATTATATCTTTAATCGTTTTTCTATAAAGAACAGCATTATTAGGAATAACTTTTCCGGCATCAACCGCTAAATATTTACCTAAAGGACTTCCTTTTGTATGGTCAACAGGGTTATGCCATCCATCATATGGGTTATTTTTTAGAGAGTTCGTAACTGTATATTCTCCATTTGCAAATAACTTATTTCCGTTACATTTTGTTGCTTCAACTTGTCTCTCCCAACAAAAAGCAGGATTAATCCCTGGAGATTGCGTGTCTGGAGAATTTATATTTGCGTTTGTACCAAAATCCTCTTTTAACAAACTACTAAATGTTGGTACTGAAATTAGTCTATATCTTACAGATATTTCATGAAACCCTCCTGGACGTTTATCTGATGGTGGTACATTTAAAAAAATATTTGGTGGATTATTTGTATTTACTACTCCATTAAGTAAATATTCATATTCATAATTAGCACCACCCGTATTGGTAACTGTAACTGTTGTAGATGCACTTCCGTCACAATTAAAAGTTGGTGTTGAAACCTCAATCGTCGGATCATCCGGCTTTTTCTCCAGAATAATTCCTTCCATCGGGAAAATACAATCCGCTGCATCTTTTATATAAAAAGTATATGGTGTTGTACTCGGATTAATATAGGCTTCATTTGAATCTTGCCAAGTATTGCCTCCATCAAAACTATATAAATATGGTTTTGGTGCTGGAAAAGGTTTTCCTCCTTGAGCATTTGTAATTCTAACTTTACCTTGCTTTTCATTTCCAGGTAATCCACAACCAGCTAATTCTGCAATTCCTGCAGATGCTGTCAAAGCTGACGCTACTCCTCCTATTGTAATCTTTTTTAATTCATCAAAACAATCCACTTTGTCGTACGTATATTTTACTACAACATCATAATCACCCGGCGCTAAACCTTTAATTGGATTAATTGTACTAAAAGGCCCAGCAAGCCCATTAATGCTATATGATACAGTATATGCCGAATTTGTCGGATTTAAAGTAATTGAGATTTCCCCAGTGTCACTTCCATAACAATTAATATCTTTCTTGTCAATAGTTGCAGTTGGTCTTATAATATCTGGAACTGTAATAGTCGGAATTGTAACGCTACACCCACTGTCATCTATAACAACTATACTATAATCTCCAGCTTTATTTATGCGAATAACTGGATCAGTTAAAGGAATTTTTGCTCCATTAACATAATAGTAATAATATGGTGGAACTCCAGCAACTGGTTTACCTCCTGTTGCTACTACAGTAATTTCGCCTTCCTCACAAGTAAGTGATTTTGTAATAGTCGCAGTAGCGACTAATGAAAAATCATTTATAGTAACCTTTTCTGTTTCCTTACAACCGTCTTTTGATGTAATTTCTACATTGTAAGTACCTGGAGCAATTCCTTCAAAAAGATGAAAGTTTTTAGGATCAGCAATTTGCCCTGAATCCCCCTTTAGTGCTCCTGTTATTGCATCTTTAACTGTAAATTGATACCATCCTCTTACACCTGTAGCAGTAGCTTTGATAGTTCCTGTTTTTCCATTACAGTATGGATCTGTAGTTTCAACTTTAGTTGAAAAAGTTAATTTAGAAATGGTAACATCTGCAGTATAAATACACTTTTCGAATTTATTATCAACAGATTTTGTTCTGATATGAACTAAATATCTTCCTGCGGCAACATCATTAAAAACATTTGAAGCTTGATATGGTTCTTTCCCATCTAAACTATACTCATAACCATGTCCATCATTTGGTTTAGGGTTTGTAATCGTAATACTTCCTTTTGTGTCGCATATAATGTCTTCCTTAATGAAAGTAGGATCTACGACACTTTGCGTTACATTAAAATAATAAATATTAAAACAAGTATTATTATAAGTAACAACAAGCCTAAATGTACCAGCTTTATTAGCAGTATATGTTGGTCCAACACCTACTTCAGTCCAATTTTTAGCCTCAACATCAGGACAGCGATCACTCAAAACAGATGATGGTATGTCTTTAGTTTCTTGCCAAACTATACTTGATGCACCTGAAATTTTAGTATCGATAAATTTAGTTGCCGTTTTACCACATAAAAATATTTTAGGAAATGGCTTTCCATCATTATTACATATATATGGTAAATTAGTGTCTGGATCAATATTATCAGCATATGAATTAACTGGATTATCATTAATATCTACACTATAATCCTTAACAATGAATTTTTGTTGAATTCCTAAACAAGGTGGTGTTGCACTTGTAACCACTGTATAGGTACCTGGTTTAGTAACTGTAACTTCTTGATTGTTTCCTCCAAAAACAACTCCTTTGTCATCTGTCCAAACATAGGTTTTATAACCACCTCCTGCTTTTAGTATAACAGAACCACACAAAAATAATGTTTGCTCAAATTTACATTTATCTAGACCAATAAGAAAGTTAGTAGCAGTAGGTACACCAACATTACAACCTTCTTCTGCAGCAAGACTCCCCTCGCCAAAATTAGCTGAATTTATAACCCCATTATACTTTGAAATGGCAGTATTCTTAATAGCATTAGAGCAAGCATCTGTTAAAGATTCGCAATCTTTAATAGTCTTTACTCTAAATTTTATAGTATATATTCCTCCTTTTGCTTTAACTAAACCTGGAATTATATTAAATACTATTGTTCTTGTAGCCTTATTATATGAAGCAACTGTTACCCCTGCAGGTAAGGGTAAAATATCCTTTGTCTCATCAAAAATAATATTATTAGGCAGGATATCTGTTATCGTAAAATTTACTGCATCGTCATTCCCTTTATTTTGAAATCCTATTTCATATCTTAAATCTTTATCTATCCCAATGTCCTTGTTACTGGCATCATAATCCTTACCATTTTCATCTGTCCCTATTACTTTTTTAAGAAGAACAATTCTTGGAGCAATAATTTCTACTGCAAAAGCATTAAAATAATAAAAATAAACATCCTGATTACTCCCTAGACTTATTGTTGCCGAGGTATCTCCGTTTTTAATTATCGACCCCCCTGGAAATTCCTTGGTTGGTGGGTTATCTATTTCATACACTCCCGCATCAAAACCTAATGTATTGGCACTATTAGGCGTTCTATTATTAAGAACTGTTCCTAACGAAGTAACTGAACTATTAAAGAAATTATCTTTTGTTTCTCTACCCCATACATATTTTTGACCATTCCATATCCAGCCAGGATCTCCCAACTCCAATGGTCTTTCTGGAGGTATCGATTTCACTCCATTAATCGCTAAGAAATCCCCTTGAATATCCGCATCCCCTTCTATTGCTGAAAAAGCAAATTTTGCTTTTACTCGCCCAACTGGAATTGTAGTAAACCCTGAGACTTTTATATCTAAATTGTTATCTTTATCAATAGCACTAAATCCATCAAATGATGTAATTGCTTTTTCTGGTAAAGTTGCATTTTCATATACAAAGAAAAGTGACCATCCTGCTGATAAACCAGTGTTTAAACCATTTTCCTTATTAGATCCTTCAGCAGTAGAAACATTAGCGACTGAATAAGATCCTGTTGGATTTGGTAGTGGTGTTGCTTTGGTAAAATAATCGGTTACATTAGCATAACTTGCATAAGGTAAACTAGAACCAACTTTATTATTTTTAGCATCATAAATAACTGTCCCTTCTATATTTATATAGCTCCCCCCAGGCATTTTAAATTTTACCTTATCAATTGGGTCGGCACCTCTAGTAACTGCACTCCAATATAATCCAACATATACAATTTTGGAACAAGTCGGATTAGGCAGGTCTAATTTTGCACTACTTGAATTAAAAATACCTGGACCTCCATCAACATTAACATAGTTCATTGTGAAGTTCCCATTCTGACCCTTTTTGTCGTAGGGAACACTTGGGCCTTCACCGTTACCCCATCGATCTCTGGTATCCCTATTTAATATACTATTTCCAATCAAAAGGATATCACCACGCAAGTTTTTATTATCGTAACGTGGCTCAAAACTTTTAAAATTTTGATCCTTTTGGGAATGGGAAACAATACTTTGAAGGAATATCAAAGCAAATAAGACAATCTTTAAAATAGTAGGTTTTTTCATGGTATTTTTCATTTAATAACTTACAACATTTTCCTAATGGGGCATCAGAAAAACATTGTAAATAGCACTCTAAATATTTATTCAGGTAAATAATTTTCTAAAAACAGAAGCTTATTTACCTGCTTATTCTTATAATTTTATACAATAATTTTTTATTCGTTTTCGATTTTCACAATAGACATTTTTCCGTTGTATGGCTTATTACCTTTTGTTTCTAAAGCTTTACTTGCTTCTTGCAAATCATCATACTTATCGTAATAGATATAATATTTACTAGAACTCACATTATAAAAGAAATTAATATTCGATTGACCTGCTGAAACTGCTTTGGTCAAAAATTGATTTCTTTTATCTGTACTGCTGTGAACTGCAATAATTAAGTAATATCCACTTTCAGCATTTTTAACGTTCTTGATAATTTGCATGTTCGACTGCTCGTCTCCAAAATCAAAATCATTTGCCGTTAATGCAGTACTACTTAGTTTTGTTGTTTCTTTTATACGTTTTAAAGTAGCAACATCTTGTTGGTAACGCCCTTGGTCATTCTCAAACGCTGCACGTTTAATTCTACGTTTCCTCTCTATTTCTGTTTCGAGTTTAATATTTTCTAAACTTGCTATTAAATCAGCATTATCTCTTTCGGCTTTTAATTGTTCGGCTTTTAAAGCCTCAATTTTGGCTAAGTAACTTTTGTTAAGCGCATCATTTTTATTTGGCACTTTTTTAAGTCTCTCATTGTACAAACTTGTAAGCCTAGCAAGCGCATCTTTTTGTTCTCTATTAACTTGTGCTATTTGCATTTTTAATGCTTCTAGCTCGCTATTTTCAGACGCTACGCTTTTAAATGGTTTCGGCTCTTTATATATTCCTTTTTCACTTAAATCATTTTCTTCTCTAATATCATTAAGATCTTTTTGTTTTTTAGCAACTGTTGCGGTCAATTGATTTAACAAGTCTGTTTGTATTTTATTTGAACTATCAAACATAGTTGTTAAATTATCCATTGATTTAGCAGTCTCATCTTTGGCTGCGTTAGCAGCGGCATTAGCTGCTACAAGTGCATCTGCAGCTTGTTTCTCTTTTAGTGCTGCATCTTGAGCAAGTTTTGCCTGAAGCGCATCGGCATCAGCTTTTGCTTTTGAATCAGCTTCTAATTTTGCTTTTGCATCGGCATCGGCTTTTGCTTTGGCATCCGCTGCTAACTTAACTTGTAAAGCAATCGCATCAGCTTTCGCTTTGGCATCAGCAGCTAGTTTTGCATCAGCATCTGCTTTGGCTTTTACTTTGGCTTCGGCCACAAGTGCATCAGCATCGGCTTTGGCTTTGGCATCTGCAGCTAATTTTGCTTTAGCTTCTGCATCTGCTTTAGCTTTTGCATCTGCAGTTTCTTTAGCCAATAATGCAGCTGCGGCAACTTTAGCTTTGGCATCAGCCGCTAATTTTGCTTGTAACGCAAGTGCATCAGCTTTTGCTTTAAGTTTTGCCTCTGCAGCCAATTTTGCTTGTAAAGCATCTGATTCTGCCTTCGCTTTTGCATCGGCTTCAATTATTGCTTTCAATTCTGCGGCTTCAGCTTTAGCTTTCGTCTCTGCTTTTATTTTAGCATCCGCATCTAATTTTGCCTGAATTGCATCGGCATCAGCTTTTGCTTTAGCATCAGCAACTAATTTTGCTTGAAGTGCATCAGCGTCAGCTTTAGCTTTGGCATCTGCTATTAATTTTATTTTAAGTGCTTCCGCTGCATCAGCTTTGGCTTTGGCATCCGCATCTAGTTTAGCTTGTAAAGCAGTTGCATCTACTTTAACTTTTGCATCTGCTTCTAATTTTGCTTTCATTGCTTCAACTGCATCGGCTTTCGCTTTTGCATCAGCAGCTAACTTTGCTTGAAGTGCATCAGCATCGGCTTTAACTTTAGCATCTGCGGCTAACTTAGCTTGAAGTGCATCTGCGTCAGCTTTCGCTTTGACATCAGCGGCAAGTTTTATTTTAAGTGCTTCTGCGGCATCGGCTTTCGCTTTAGCATCAGCAACTAACTTAGCTTGAAGTGCATCTGCGTCAGCTTTCGCTTTGGCATCAGTGGCAAGTTTTATCTTAAGTGCTTCTGCGGCATCGGCTTTCGCTTTGGCATCGGCGGCTAATTTAACTTGAAGCGCATCAGCATCTGCTTTTGCTTTTGAATCTGCAGCAAGCTTAATTTTAAGTGCTTCTGCGGCATCGGCTTTCGCTTTAGCATCGGCTGCTAACTTAGCTTGAAGCGCATCAGCATCTGCTTTTGCTTTTGAATCTGCAGCAAGCTTAATTTTAAGTGCTTCTGCGGCATCGGCTTTCGCTTTAGCATCGGCTGCTAACTTAGCTTTAAGTACATCGGCGTCAGCTTTCGCTTTGGCATCGGCTGCTAATTTTGCTTGTTGCGCTGTGGCATCAACTTTAGTTTTTCCATCCGATGAAAGCTCTTTTGCTTTAAGCGCTTCAGCATCTGCTTTAGACTTTCCTGCTTCTAATCTAGCTTGTGCGGCTGCATCAGCTTTCGCTTTAGCATCGGCTGCTAATTTTGCTCTATTAGTATCAGCATTGGCTTTAGATTCATTTGCTTTTAATTTAGCTTGTGCAACTGCATCTGCTCTAGCCTTAGTATCTGCAGCAAGTTTAGCTCTAACTGCTTCAGCTTTGGCTTTAGCTTCAGCCGCTCTTGATTGAACTACTTCTAATCGTGCTTGTGCTTCAGCATTAGCTTTGGCTCTATTATCAGCGGCCAATTTAGTTCTTGCTTCAGCGTCAGCTTTAACTTTAGCTTGAGTATCTAATCTCGCTTGCATTACAGTAGCATCTGCTTTCGCTTTTGCATCAGCAGCTAATTTTATTTTCTCTTCAGCATCTGCTTTAAGTTTGGCTTGAGCCTCTAACCTTGCCTGAATTGCAGCAGCATCAGCTTTTGCTTTTTCTTCTGCAGCAAGTTTAGCTTTTTCGGCTCCATCAGTTTTTACTGCTGGACTTGTAACCTTAGCTGGTGTAACTTTTTTAACCTCAGTAGGTGTAATAAGCGCTCCCTCGTCCTCTTCATTATCGCCATAATAATAACTTTTACTTTTAAATTTATAAGCAATAACAAATTCATGAGAAGCTCCGAAATTGGAAAAGTTACCCGTTCCTTTTTCGTAATTATATTCAATAGCAATTTTTGGTGTTACATTAACTCCAAATCCTGCTGACATTCCGTATAATGTATTGTAACCTGCTTGCGCCCAAAATCCTTTTGGAATAGAGATCATAGCCAATCCAGAAATTACAGTTTTGTCTTTCTTAAATTCTGATTTTACAAGCCCCGAAAATTTACTTCTGTCAAAAAAACCAAAAGCATCAATATACCCCGTATACATAAGATGTGCCTCAACAGCTTGTTCTGGATTATCTTTCACCATTTCGGAAGTGGCAAAATTATACAGTAATAGGTTGTTTACAGACAATCCTACGTCCAAAAAGGCATTTCCGTAGTTAACCCCTGGATTTATCGTAAGCATTGAATTAGAAGGGATATTATCAATGTTAAGATTCGAATCATTTGAAATAATCTTTCCTTGATCAAGTCCACTTTTATAAAACCCAACATTGGCTCCAAAAGTCAAGTTGCTATCTTCTTCAAGCATTACATTGTGAGCAAAGTTTCCTACAATTCCGAAAGTGGTCATAAGACCATAATTTTGCTGGAACAAACCAACTCCTATTCCTTGATTTTCACTAAATCTTCCTGAATAACTAAATAAATAGGTTTGCGGAGCATTATCAAATTGTACCCATTGACGCTTGTTATAAAAACTCGCATAAGTGTTTTGTTCTCTAACAAAACTGAAAGCAGGGTTAATTATATATCTATTAAATTTTAATGAATTTCTGATAGGTATAGAAAATGGAACAACTCCATCCCCTTTGACATTGTCTTGAGAATAGAGTACTTGTGTTGAGCCGTAAAGAAAAGTAATGAATAGTAAAATTTTCTTCATATTATTTAATTACAGTTATAGATCCCTTTTTTTCATCACTACCTTTTTTAATAATGTAATAATAAACTGGATTTATATTTTTAAAATCTTTTATTTCCCATTTAGAAGGATCGTAATCCACTCCATTAAACATCACCTCTCCTTGTGAACTAACAATCATAACATTTGTTTCTGCATTTTTATAATCAGCGGGTAAATCCCAAGTATTAAATGTGCTACTTAGACTTACTATGTTGGGGATGTTTTTAAGATTTGAGTCAGATACTTGAAAATCGAATTCTTGAGTTGTTGCACAACCTGAAGTTTGAGTTACAACTACTTTATAGTTACCAATTGTCTTGATTAAATAAGTATCTGTAATTGCATCTGCAATAAGAGTTCCGTTAATGTACCATTTATAAGAAGGATCAACTGCATCAGTAGTTACAGTGACGTCTAATGTCTCACCAGTTTCTACGTTTATTGGATTACTATTTGGTACATTAAGATTCCCCGTGAAAGATCCTTGACTTTGCAAATTAATAGAACCGTTTCCTGTACACCCACCAAAGTCGATTTTAACAGTATATAATCCACTACTATTTGTGTCGTAAGTTTGTTTATCTGATACTAAAACATCTTTACCTGAAGCATCTTTTTTAAACCATTCGAATTTTATACCACCAGAAACACTTAAAGTAGTACTTCCTCCGTTTGGACAAAATGGATTACCGAGACTAGATGTTATAGTAGTACTCGCATCTGTTGTTGATTCTGAAACTGTGACTTGATTTGAATAAGAATTTGAGCTTAATATACAAGCTCCATAATTAGTTCTAGCATAATACACTCCCGGTTGCGTAACCGTATAGGTGCCATTAGTTGCAGTTGCTACTAATGTTTCAGGCAAAATAAGCCCATTGTTTTTATACCAGTTATATGTTAAACCAGAATGTTTTAATGGTGAATCATTAAGGGGGCCTCCAGGATTGTCAATAGATAAAATATAATTCCCTCCAGCACAATATGTAGCAGTTGGTATAAAATTATTTATAGTATATTGAGAATTATGAACTCTATAGTAAGCTGGAAATTCGATAGAAGGCTGACCAGTAGAAGCTGGTGCCGTCGCTTTTATTCTAAGTCTATATTTTTCACCTGCAGTATTTGTTGGAAACGCAACTTTTATTTTGCCAGGAGATGTAACTATTTCACCAATAGCAGAGGTATAAATTACAGTTGCTTTGGCAAAAGTTCCATCAGGTGCAGATAACTCTACTATAAACTGATTAGTAGCCAACAATCCTGTAGCTGGTGAAAAATTAAAATTCACATCATAGCTATTAAATCCAGGGCTAGCACAAACAGGGCTAAAATTAAATGTAGGTTGCCCAATAGTTATTTGTCCGAATACATTTGTATTTGCACAAAAAAACACACATAAAAAAAGAAAGCTTATGCGAAGATTAGTAGGTAAATCTTTAATCATATTATACGCTCTTTAATTACATCGAGGTCAAAAAATAATAAACTATCTATAAAGGTTTCTGAGAAATCATACTTACAGTTTACGTCTAATGTATTTACAGAATTATTCCATGAAGTAAATAACGATTTGGGGTCGGCATTTATATCATTAGAACTATTTCCTACCGCTGAATTTATAGCAAAGCAATCTATGGGGACAGACAACTCTACTATAAATTCATTTGTAGTACTTAATTCTAAAATTGATGAAGAGCAAAGATTCTCTACAACAGTTTCGCAAATAGAAGAAGGAACAATAGGTTTATCTGTTGTTGCCTCTTGAGCGAATGTATAATTTGTTGTTATAAGTAATCCAAATAACAACATGCATGGTATTTTTTTACAAAGTGGGGCAGTCATTTTTTTATATCTTATATGTTTCCAATTAAAAACTGTAACTCTTTTACGACTAAATCATTTAAAAAGATTAAGAATCAAACTATAGGTAGGTATTCTATTTGTTTGAAGCTGTAATCTTACCGATATTAAGTCTGAAGTCAGGTCTTTTTGGATTCGATATATCTATAAAAGTTTCATTGTTATTACTTTGAGAATGAACGTTAAAGAAGATAGTATTACCATACCAATTCTCTAAGTCTTCATTGTTAGAATTAAATTCTGTGAAAATATTTCCTTTACACATATTGAAATACATTTCTTCAAATTTAAGTTTCTTCAAATTAGCATCATTTATCTCTATTTTACTATCTAATATAACCGCTGGATTAAATCCTGAGATTACACTTCTCTTAAGTTCTATGGCAGCATTGCTACCAACGTAAATAGCTTCTTTTACCAATCCAGATTGAATATCTGCACTAATATTATCACTATCATTTAACATTGTGATATTAGCCGCTGTAACCAAAGTTTGCTTTTTAGTAAAATCAGTTTCTTCTTTCTTATCATAAGATAAAACTTCCATACAACGAGAACCTTCTTTGTTACTAGTTAAGTAAGAAGATCTAACAGCCAATGAATTATATATTTTACATTGTGTTCCTTGAGTAAATTTGAAATCGTTATTGATTGATTTATAAGAAACAAATTTCGTAAGGTTTAAATCTCCACCGATCATATCAAATGAATCACCTCCTGAGAAGCTAGCCATTACGTTATCTAAAATAGTTTTATTTCCAACACCTGCTAATGTTAAAGCATTAAAATTACCATTACCTCTTACTTTTTTTCCTGCAAATTCAATTCTAACATATCTTAAAATACCTGAATTTGATGTAACATTATCTCCTCCGTATGTAGTTAACGATGGATCAAGATCGTAATTAATAGATGACATGTTTCCAAACTTGTTTATTGGAGCATCTCCTAAAATTATAATTCCTCCCCAGTCTCCAGCTTTTTTAACACCTTTATTTGAAGTAAAAACAATAGGATCCGTTTCTAAACCGTCAGCTATAATCGAAGCTCCTTTTGTAATAACAAGAGTTCCTTTTGATTCAAAGTCACCAATTATTAATGTACCAGGTTCTATAGTAAGAACAGCATTGTTAGTAACGTAAACATTACCTTGAAGAACATATATATTCCTCTTTAATAATTTTGTGTTTACAGATATTTTTCCCGCTAAAATTTGGTTAGCTTCACCATAATCAACTTTATTTGGTTTAAATTCTGTCCAATTGTTTAACCAGTTGCTATAACCCATTATTCCTTTTTCTTGTTGTGCATTTACACTGCACACCGCAAAAAGAGCGATCCAAATAATTTGTAATGATTTTTTCATGGTAGTAGGTTTTAATATTAACACTAATAATATTTGAGTTAATGAAAATTAAAAAAACTCATTTCGTTATTTTCCTGATAAATCAAAGAAAACACCGAAAACGAGTTGCATATATCCTATATCTCGTTCAACAATATACTTGTTGATGAAGAGAATAAATAGGCAAAATAATTATTCTATATTCTCGTTAAATAAATGCAATGATTTAATCGTGTTTTCATAGAATAAAATAGCAGCTATTAAATTATTTCTATCAGAATATGGCATCATTTTTTTCTCAAATTCTACAGTTATATCTAGGAAAGAATTTGTTGCTGCTAGTTGAGCGTCTTGCATTTTTTTATTCTCATTATCCGTAGGGATACCAAGATCAGCCATCGTTACTCCAGGTTTAGTAGCCAAAGCAATAAATGGTAATGTTTTCACCAAAACTTTGATACGTTCAATGTATAGTTCTAAAAGCTCTCCCTTTTGCATTGTTTTCAATTCTTTTTGATCATGGTATTTTTTGATCAATGCCGATGTACTAATAATACTTTGAGGAGCATTCTTAGCTTGAGATGATACCATCTGTGTTGACAACGTTAAAAAGATACTTAAAAAAATAATTTTCCCTTTCATAAATTCTATTTTAAAAATTCAATTATAAAAACAAAAATATGTAAATAAACTTAACTCACAATCTTTATTACCCTTTTTTTAAATAAATAGAGCCAAAATAAGACGAAAAAATACCGCATAACGACTAAATCTATTCTTTTAACGGTTTTTTTTGACTATCTAATAAAAACCATTTTATAAGAGTATGATTCTTTTTATCAAACTATATGTCAATACATTAACACATTTATATCTAAAATATCAGACTCTTTTTTAATCCTAAAACAAACGATATTAACAAGAAATGTTAATAATTATTTCATAAAACTAATTGTTATATTTTTCACAAAAAAAAATTTTTATGAAATAAATAAAAACCGTTAAAATTGATTAAAAACAAGTTCTTATGTCTAATTGTTTTTTTACAAACGAATTTAATCTTCATTTTAAGAAGGCATTAAACTTTGTAGATGAAAATTTTCGGCTAAATCATTTTCTACTATCTTTGCTTCATGCAATTTTCTGAAATTTTAGGGCAAGACCATATCAAAAATCACTTAATAAAAACTGCTTCTTCGGGGAGAATTCCTCATGCACAATTATTTATAGGTCAGGAAGGATCTGGAACTTTACCCACTGCCATAGCATACGCACAATATATATTGTGCGGAAATACTGGTCCTGATAATGAAAACGGGAATACGTCCTGTAATTTAAAATTTCAGTCCATATCACATCCCGACTTACATTTTATATATCCAACAGTAACTACCGAAGATGTAAAAACCAAACCCAAAAGTCTCGATTTTATACAAAATTGGCGCAATTTTATTCAAGAAATGCCTTATGGTGGTTTATTCGATTGGTACAAAACCCTTGGCGTTCAAAATAAACAAGGTGAAATTCGAGTAGAAGATGCTCAAGAGGTGTTAAAATCACTTGCGTTAAAATCGTATGAAGGTGGTTATAAAATTATGATCATCTGGATGGCAGATAAAATGAATATCGCAGCTTCTAATAAACTTTTAAAACTATTAGAAGAACCATCTGATAAAACTATTTTTATTTTAATATCCGAAAACGAAGAATCAATCATTCAGACCATTCGTTCACGTTGTCAAGTATTGCATTTCAACGGATTAAGTGAGAGGATAATAGCCGATGCATTAGTTTCTAAAGAAAATTTAGAGCCCAATATGGCATTAAAAATAGCTCATCAGGCACAAGGTAATTACAACAAAGCCTTACACTTAATAAAAAATGACGAAGATGAATATCCTTTTGAACAATGGTTTGTTACATGGGTTCGTGCCGCTTTTAAAGCAAAAGGAAACGCTGCAGCAATACAAGATTTAATTACCTGGAGTGAGCAAATTGCTGCTTTAGGTCGAGAAAGTCAGAAAAAATTCTTAGAATTCTGCATCGAAATGTTTCGTCAAGCCCTTTTACTTAATTATCAAGCTCCAAGCTTAGTTTATATGGAGCCTAAAGTTGAAAAATTTAAACTAGAAAATTTTGCTCCATTTGTAAATGGAAATAACATTAACGATATATTCAAAGAGCTATCTGATGCGATGTATCATATTGAGCGCAACGGAAATGCAAAAATTATTTTAACCGATTTATCCATAAAACTAACCCGTTTAATTCATAAAAAATAAAAAGATGAACAATATTGCCTCAATTTTAATTTTAGTGTTCTTAGCTGTAACATTTCTTCAATCTGGTTACGACAAAATTTTTTATTGGAAAGATAATGTAAGCTGGCTAAAAGAACATTTTGCAAAAACACAGCTTAAAAACCAAGTACCACTTGCCTTATTTAATGTCCTTGTTTTAGAATTGATATCTGGTATACTTTGTATTGTAGGATCAATTCAGTTATTTTTAAATAGTGGCAGAGAATATGGTTTATATGGAGCAATTTTCTCTTGTATTACCCTGATAATGTTACTTTTTGGACAAAGATTAGCCAAAGATTACGATGGAGCAAGAACAATTGCTATTTATTTTATCCCGGCAGTTGTAGCAGTTTATTGGTTGAATTAAATCTCAATTCATAAGATTTCTCAAAACAAACTAATCGTACATTCAATTTACTTCAGTCCAAATATTATTTAATTAATATCTGGCAAAACACCTGTGTAACATATAGAAATAATCAAAATTGATAAACAATTACGTAAACAAAACTAATTATTTAAAAATAAATAAAAACATTATCTTGCCTTTATTAGTATTCCTATATCAAGGAAAAGTAATTGGACAAGAAGACTTTATGGATCCTATTTCGTATAAATGGGGATTAATTGATGACAATAAAAATATTATCATAACTCCAAAATATGACATTATATACCTTTTTGATGAAGGATTTGCTCCAATATCCCTAAATGGGAAATGGGGATTCATCGATAAAAAAGGTCAAGAAATTACTCCCATAAAATATGACAGTGTCCTCTTTTTTAAAGAAGGTTTTGCATCTGTTCAACTTAATAATAAATGGGGATTCATAGATAGCTTTGGAAAAGAAATTACACCAATAAAATATGATGACACAGGTTTTTTCAACAAAGGTCAGGCACATATAATTATTAACAACAAACAAGGGCTGATTAACAAAACTGGTCAAGAAATTACTCCTATAAAATATGACAATGTCGGTTGGCTAACAGAAGGACTTACTTTGGTGACTCTCGATAGCAAATGGGGGTTTGTAGATAGTAATGGTGAAGAAATAATCCCATTAAAATATGATAGTGTAACACTTTTCTATAATGGCATCTCGGAAGTAGAACTTAACGGAAAGAAATTTTATATTAATACAAAAGGAGAACAAACACCCTACAATTAAAACCAAATTTTATGAATCATTTAAAATTAAACAAGCACCTACTTTTGGTTGTATTAGCATTTGTAATTCAATCAAAAACAATCGCACAAGAAGCATATTTAGATCCCGAAACTGAAAAATGGGGGTTAATCGATGGAGAAGATAACTATATCCTTGAACCAAAATATGACAAAATGTTTGCACCCGAAGAAGGGTTCTTTATTGTAGTTAAAAACAATAAATATGGATTTATAGATTTAACTGGAAAAGAAATTGTATCCCCTAAATATGATGAAATATTTTCACCTAAAGACGGTTTTTTTGTTGTCAGAAATGGGGAAAAACATGGTGTTGCAGATCATAATGGAAAAGAAATAGTTTTACCCAAATATGATGAAGTTTATGTTTTTCAAGATGGCTTAGCAATTGTAATTTTAAACGGAAAATGGGGTTTAATTAACACGAGCGGAAAAGAAATTACTCCATTAAAATACGATAAAATATATGGCGTTAAAGAAAATTTTTCAATGGTTGTACTTAACAACAAAACAGGATTTGTAGATAGAAGCGGAAAAGAGATTATTGAACCAAAATATGATGATGCGTTCGGTTTTGACAAGGGAGTGGCAATAGTCGGAAATAAAGATAAATGGGGCCTAATAAATGCGAAGGGAAAAGAAATTACCTCATTAAAATACGACAAAATATTTGGCCTGGAAGATAACATTTCACAAGTAACTCTAAACGGAAAATCAGGATATCTAGATACAACAGGAAAGGAAGTTATTCCATTAAAATATGATACTATTTATGCCTTCGAAGGGGATTATGCACCCGCAAGCATCCAAGGTAAATGGGGATTAATTAACCGAAAAGGAGATACAATCATACCGTTTAAATATGATTCTATGACTTGTTTTTGTGGAGAGCGAGTAGAAGTTGAACTTAACGGAGAAACATTTTCTTTGAACATCAGAGGAGAACGTATTTAGTCTTTAAAAGATCCGTTTAACTTGTGCGAATTAATTTCATATGCTTTTACATTTTCAAGCTTGATATAAACATCTAAATTGCAATAAAATCAATATAAGTGTAGCGTTCTAAATCTTTATAGTTGTACTTTATCGCAATTTGTACAAAATTATTAAAGCTTATTAATGAGTCTCATATTACAATTATGAAAAAAATAATTTTATTATTGTCACTGTTTTGTCTGTTAGTTGGTTGCAAAACTAAAAAAATCACAAAACTTACCAGATTAGAAGCAAAAAGTTCAAATTTAGATTTTAATCGTTCAGTTAAAAAAGTGATATTAACTCATTACAGCATAAATGATTCTACTGAAATCATTAGCGATAAAAAACCACTTTTTGTTCAAATTCAGACATTTGATGTATTGGGAAATTTAACCGGAAATAAAGTTACACATCAGGACAAATCGAATAATATTGATGCCGAATATATTTTTGATGCGAGTAATAAAGTTACATCTTCAAAATTTTCATATAATACTTTACAAATTAATTCTATATATAAACACCAATATAAAGGAAAAAAACTACTAAATTCTGAAGAATATAATCAGGATACAAATAGCTTAGAGGCGGTTACTAAATATAAATATAATGCTAAAAAGTTAAAATCAATAGAGCACTTAATCAAAAAGGACAGCTCATTACAAATTATAGAAACCACATTATTAAGTAGTTCAGGGATAATAAAAGAAGTGATAAAGTATGATAATTCAAAAATTTCTAAACGGGATCTATACGATTCTATTGGTAGAATAATGATTTCCTATTCAGGTCCGACAAATAAAGTGTTATACACTTATGATAAACATGGAAATATTGCTACTGAAAAAGATAATGCTTATTCATTCAAATATGAATATGATTCCTATGGAAATGAAACCGTACGCTATCTTTTTGATAGTGACTTAGTTTTCTGTCCAACTGGAGATTGTATAATCGGAATCAGATATCACGTTTATGAATATGATAAAAAAAAGAATTGGATAAAGAAAATAGAATTCGATAGGCAATGTATTCCAAAAACAATAGAAATTCGCACTTTAGAATATTATTAAAAATACAATATCTAAACAAAATAATGCATTCATTGTTTATACAATTGTAACCTAAAGTGTTAAAACAGTAAACACAACCTAGTCTTTGATCAATGCAAGAGAAAAAGTTCCTTTATAATTTTAAATTTTAATTACATTTGAGGCAAATAATAAATTTCAATATTCAATAACTAAAACATTGAAATACAACAATATAAAATTTACATGAAACCTAAACATCCTTCAGAATCTTTAACTATATTAACCGATTTAGTTTTACCAAGCGAAACTAATCCTTTAAACAATCTATTTGGTGGCGAATTATTAGCCAGAATGGATCGTGCCGCAAGTATTGCTGCCAGAAGACATTCACGCCGAATTGTAGTTACTGCATCTGTAAATCACGTTGCTTTTAATAGAGCAATATCTTTAGGAAGCGTAGTAACTGTTGAGGCAAAAGTATCAAGATCATTCAAAAGCTCAATGGAAGTTTTTATAGATGTATGGGTAGAAGATCGCGAATCAGGAAATAGAACAAAAGCCAACGAAGCAATTTATACTTTTGTTGCAGTTGATGATACTGGAAGACCGGTAGAAGTACCGCCAATTGATCCAGAAACAGAGCTTGAAAAACAACGTTTTGAAGCTGCATTGCGTCGTAAACAATTAAGTTTATTATTGGCTGGAAAAATAAAACCTGAAGAAGCAACAGAACTTAGAGCGTTATTTTTATAAAAAAACAATCTGAAAAAGAGAAAATAAATCGAGTTGCAACTTCAAAAAAAAGAAGTATTTTTACGTCGATTACACGCCAATACAAATTAAATCAAGAAGTTAATACTTGATTGATTTAATATAAAAGAGTTATAAAAATTTAGATGAAAGAAAAAGACAAAAAAGAGATGAGTTCAGAGAAAGAAGCCAAATTAAAAGCGCTACAACTTACGCTTGATAAACTTGATAAGACTTACGGAAAAGGAACCGTAATGAAAATGGGCGATAAAGCCATTGTAGAAGTAGAAACAATTTCATCAGGTTCATTAGGAGTAGATTTAGCCCTAGGAGTAAACGGTTACCCAAAAGGAAGAATTATCGAAATATACGGGCCAGAATCTTCTGGAAAAACAACCCTAACATTACATGCTATTGCTGAAGCTCAAAAAGCGGGTGGAATTGCTGCATTTATAGATGCTGAGCATGCATTTGATAGAAATTATGCTGAGAAATTAGGAATCGATATCGAGAATTTAATTATTTCTCAACCAGATAACGGGGAACAAGCACTAGAAATTGCTGAAAACTTAATTCGTTCAGGAGCAATTGATATTGTTGTAATTGACTCTGTTGCCGCATTAACTCCAAAAAGTGAAATCGAAGGAGAAATGGGAGATTCAAAAATGGGACTTCATGCTCGTTTAATGTCACAAGCACTTCGTAAACTTACTGGAACAATTAGTAAAACAAACTGTACGGTATTCTTCATTAACCAATTAAGAGAAAAAATTGGGGTAATGTTCGGAAATCCAGAAACAACAACAGGTGGTAACGCCTTAAAATTTTACGCTTCGGTACGTTTAGATATTCGTCGTTCTTCTCAAATCAAAGATGGTGACAATGTAATTGGTAACAGAACAAAAGTAAAAATCGT
The DNA here is from genome assembly GCF_020991525.1 of Flavobacterium sp. EDS. NCBI lineage: Bacteria > Pseudomonadati > Bacteroidota > Flavobacteriia > Flavobacteriales > Flavobacteriaceae > Flavobacterium > Flavobacterium sp. EDS. The sequence goes on along the minus strand of NZ_JAJMOZ010000004.1, from coordinate 7,256 downwards.
TAAAAATAAAGTTGCTCCACCATTTAAAACTGCTGAATTCGACATTATGTACGGAGAGGGAGTTTCTAAAACCGGAGAAATTTTAGATTTAGCTGTTGAATTTGAAATCGTTAAGAAAGCAGGCTCATGGTTTAGCTACGGTGATACTAAATTAGGACAAGGTCGTGATGCAGTAAAATCGCTAATTAAAGATAATCCAGAACTAGCAGATGAACTAGAAGTTAAGATTAAAGCACATATCAAAGAATTGGCAAGTGCCTAAAAACAAAAACCCGAAAATTTAATTTTCGGGTTTTTTTATGCTTTTCACGCAACCTTTTTCAATAAACGATATCCTTATAAAGAATTACCGTTTTTAAGCCTTAAACAGCTTGTATATATTACTTTTTTAAATTTAAAAGATGAAGAAGAAACTGGGAACATTATTTCAAAAACACTGGATAACAAAAAGAAAATTAAAAATTGCCATGAATTTTATTTCACAAAAAATCATTCATCGATAGGATAAAATTTACATTTTAAGAATTAATACTAGATTGTTCCTTTTGCAAAACGATATCTTCTTGTAAGGTTTTGCCTTTTCCAAATATCAATAATTGCTTATAAATTAGATCTCTTACCTGATCACGAAGATATTTTCTATCTTCAGGCTGAAGCTTCGTTGTTTCTATAAACGAATGAATTTTCACTCTCATTTTTCCAGGACTACCACTAAAAAAAGTATAAGAAAATCGTTTTTTATTGTCAGCATATGTAATCGGAACAATCGGAATATGATGCTCAATTGCCAAACGGAAAGCACCATCTTTAAATTCGTCTAAAATAATCGATTCATCGTCAGGAACACCGCCTTCTGGGAAAATACAAATACTTAATCCCTGATTCAAACGCTTTTGTGCTCTGTTAAAAACATCCATTTTGCTTTTTGAAGATTTACGATCCACTAAAATACAGGTTCTTTTATAGAAAAAACCAAACAAAGGAATCTTAGAAAGTTCTTTCTTTCCAACAAAAACGAATGGATTTTTAATAATCGCTAGCGTAAGCATAATATCCGTCATCGAAGTATGATTAGCAACAATCATATAACTTTTTTTAGGATCAAGCGCTTGCTCCTTCTCTACTTTATAGTAAAACCCCATTCCAAAAAGGATGAATTTTGCCCAAATTCTTGCCATTCTAAAAAAATATGGGTACCCACTTTCAGTAAGAATTGATAACACTAAAAACGGAAACATTACCAATATTGGTATGGCCATTAAAACATAAAACCAAATACGCCAAATAACCCAAAAAACAATTTTTACTCCTTTCATAAACCCAAAAGTAAGAAAACAGATGTAAATTTAAATTTTTAGACCAATAGATTTTTAGATTAAAAAACTTATCAAGTAATGAATCTTAAGATATCAGTCAACTTTGCGAAAATTTTGTACACATTGTTGTTAAAAATTATTTACAAAAGACACTAGACAAACTGCAAAAAATACTTGAGATAAATTACACAAATCAACACAAGGTTTAAAAAATCTATTTAATCTTTATAATCTGTGACTAAAAACTTTGTAAACTTTGTGGACTTTGCGTAAAACTTTGCGAACTTTGCGGTTAAGAAAAAAATTTAGCATGGCAAAAATACTTACTGGCGTACAAAGTACTGGAACGCCGCATTTAGGCAACTTATTGGGAGCAATTATTCCTGCAATCGAATTATCTAACAAACCCGAAAACAAATCATTTTTGTTTATCGCAGATTTACACTCGATTACACAGATAAAAGACGGTAAAACTCTAAGCGAGAATACCTATAGCGTTGCTTCTGCCTGGCTTGCTTTTGGTTTGGATATTGACCGTGTTACTTTTTACAGACAATCAGATGTTCCTCAAACAACAGAATTAACCTGGTATTTGAGTTGCTTTTTTCCATTTCAAAGATTGACTCTAGCACATTCATTCAAAGATAAAGCGGATCGTCTTGATGATGTAAACGCAGGTTTATTCTCATACCCAATGTTAATGGCCGCAGATATTTTACTTTATGATGCTGAATTTGTTCCTGTTGGAAAAGATCAAATGCAACATTTAGAAATTACTCGCGATGTAGCTTCACGTTTTAACCACCAAATGGGTGAAACTTTTGTAATTCCAGAAGTTAAAATTCAAGAAGACAGCATGTTGATTCCTGGAACAAACGGAGGAAAAATGAGTAAATCAGCAAATAATTTCATCAATATATTTTTAGATGATAAAGCGTTACGCAAACAAGTCATGAGTATCGAGACTGATAGTACACCACTTGAAGAACCAAAAAATCCTGATACTTGTAATGCATTTGCAATTTATTCTCTTATGGCTAATGAAGATCAAATTGCTACAATGAGAGCGAATTATTTAGGTGGAAATTATGGATATGGTCATGCAAAACAAGCTTTGTTTGAATTAATTACAGAAAAATTCAAAACAGAAAGAGAAAAATACCATTACTATATAAACAACCTAGACGAAGTAGATGCTTTACTTAAAAAAGGAGCTGCAAAAGCAGCCATTGTTGCTAATGAAGTTCTAGAAAGAGTAAGAGCAAAACTAGGGTTTAGTAAATAATAATCTACCTAAGCATGACTATTGAAGATGCTATCGAGGAGTTAGAATACCAAAGCGGACAACACGAGAACATAGAAAGTGAAAGATGGGAAAATGGTTTTTTAGGTCAGTTACGCCCTTATAAAGGCGTCTTACACGAAAAAAATTACCATTCAATAATACAAGCCCTAAAAATACTCGCACCTGAATTGGAAAAAGATTTTATTGATAAAAGAATCATAGGTGCAATATGGGGAATTTGCCATTTCGGCAGAATGTGGGCTATTTATCCTGATGGAATGTTACAACGTAATGAATTGCTTAATGAACAACAAACATTACAAATTGATGATTGGTTGATTGATATATCTTATGCCGCTTTTTGTCTGCTTGAGGGGACTGGTCCTAAAGAAGCTTTTTGGAATTATGACAACAAAGAACAATAAAAGTCTCTCAAAACAACCAAGCTTTAATTAGAAAAACTACCTCACAATACATTAATAATCACCCCTTTCAGTTTAACATTGAAAGGGGTGTGTTTTTAAATAGCCTCAAATAGCTTTCCAGGCAATGGACGAATTACTCCTTTAAGTTCCATATTCAGCAACAATCCTGATATTTTGTAAATCGGAAAATCACATCTTAAAGCAATAATATCCATCAACTCTTTACCCGCTTTTAACAAATAATCATATATTTTCTGTTCATCAGGATCTAACTCAACAAATAATTGTTTCTGTACTGATTTGGACTCATTTTTAACGTCCCAGTTTAAAATATAAATCAAATCGGCTGCATTGGTCAGCACATTCGCTTTTTGAGCCTTAATCAAGTTATTACAGCCTTGACTGTATTTGTCAGTGGTACGCCCGGGAACTGCAAATACATCCCGATTATAATCATTTGCCAAGTTGGCAGTAATAAGTGAACCTCCTCTATCCGCAGATTCAATTACTATTGTAGCTTCACTTATTCCAGCAACAATACGGTTTCGTCGCACAAAATTTTCTTTATCAGGATTCGAGGAGCTCCAAAATTCAGTCATGAAACCACCATTTTGCTCCACTTGAGCGACATATTTTTTATGGCTTTTAGGATATATTTGGTTTAAACCATGTGCTACAACGCCAATAGTCTGAAGATTATTCTCTATTGCCAATTGATGTGCAACAATATCGACTCCATAAGCAAAACCACTTACAATAACGGGATTTAAGGGCGACAAATCTTCTATCAGTTTTTTACAAAATTCTATTCCGTATGAAGTAATTTGTCGCGTTCCAACGATACTTATGACTTTTTTATTCTCCAAATCAATGTTTCCAGAACTAAACAGCAAAACCGGTGCATCAATACAATGTTTTAATCTCTCGGGATAGTTTTTTTCGTCAAAAAACGTTACATTAATACTATTTGACTTGATAAAGTCGAGTTCTTTTTGTGCTTTTTCAAAAATTGATTTTTCTCTTATATTCTTTAATAAAACAGATCCAACACCTTCAATTAAAGATAGTTGCAAAGGTTTAGTTTTAAAAATTTCCTCGGCAGTTCCACATTGTAATAATAACCTTTTTGCAATTATATCACCCACTCCTTCAACACTTTGTAATGCCAATAAATAAAATAAATCTTGCTCAGTCATTTGCTACAATAATTAGGTTATTCAGATAAAATAAAAATCATATTTATCAATTACAAAGATGGTAATTTAAGGTAAATTCTTGCCAAAAAAAGATATTTAAAAAATAAACTAAAAAAAGTCAAAAAAATTTAAAATTGCAAATAACTAAATTTCAAATACTTGTATAAAAAAGTGAATTGTTAATAAAAATTGTGAATAAAATTTTGATAACTATTTTCCTTGCCTAACTTTGTTACTATGAAAATCGAAACTTACATCGCGCAGTTATTGTATCGTTATCAGTGTGTAACGGTTCCTGGGTTTGGAGCTTTTTTAACCGAAATTCAATCGGCCCAACTTAATGAAGGTTCAAATTCATTTTTTCCACCAAAAAAATTAATTTCTTTCAACCCGCATATCAAAAACAACGATGGTTTGTTAGCAAATCATATTGCTCTTACCGAAAAAACATCGTATAAATTTGCTGTCAGTGCAGTACATTTTGAAGTTTTAACTTGGAAAAAAGAATTAGAGGACAAAGGTTTCCTTTCTATTAAAAATGTTGGTCAAATTCGAATGAATGCTGACAAAAACCTTGTGTTTACTCCAAATGATCAAAAGAATTATTTAGCTACTTCATTTGGCTTAAGCCCATTTGTTTCTCCAATGGTTAAAAGACAATCGTTTGAAAAACAACTTGAAGCTTTAGAATTAGAAACAGTTGAAGAAAAAGAACCTGTAGCCTTACATTCTGCTTATAAAGGATCTAATTCTTATTTAAAATATGCTGCTATTTTTGTACTTGCATTAGGAGTAACAGGAAGTATTGGTTACCCAATGTACCAAAACCAAATTGCTAATCAAACTGTTCTTGTAGAAACAGCTGTTCAAAAACAAGTTCAGAATAAAATTCAAGAAGCCACATTCTTTATAAAAAATCCACTGCCAGCAGTAACAGTGACTCTTTCAATAAAGGAAGAAAAATTAACAATGCCTTATCACATTATGGCAGGTGCTTTTAGAAGTGAAAAAAATGCTCAAAAAGCTTACAACAGATTAAAAAAAGCTGGATTTGATGCTAAAATAATTCCTGCAAACAGACATGGACTTTTCCCAGTCTTATATGGTAGTTATGCCACAATGCGTGAGGCAGAAAAAGCTCAAAGAGAGATTCAAAATACTATAAATCCAGAAGCTTGGATTTTAATAGAAACACTATAAAATTCTATAGAAAACTTACGCAGTTTGTATTAGAGATTATATTCCCCTACTTAAAGAAACACCATTTTATATTTATTATAAAATGGTGTTTCTTATTATAAAAAATTCTATATTTAAAACAAACTAAAGCATTTTACAAACTTTGGAATAATGTTTGTAGGATAATTACAAATATTAAAAATAAGACTTATGAGAATAGTACGAAATTTCGGGTTTGCAATTTGCCTTTTTATTGCATCACAATCTTTTTATGGACAGGAAACTAATTCAAATAGTTCAAATCAAGAAATTCTATTAAATAAAGAAAAAGAACACGCAAAGAGAACATTAGAGAATCAAAAAGAATTACAAAAAAGACAAGACCTTTTAAAGCAGGACCAAGATAAAGCTCAAAAGCGTCAAAGAAAAATTGAATCCGCTCAAAATAAGATAGAAAGAACCAAAAAAGACATCAAAAAAACAGAGGATAAAAATCAAAAAATCCAAGACGAATTAAAACTTAACAAATTTCCTGAAAACAAAATTCAACAAAAGAAAATAAAATCAAAACAATATGAACTTGATGTTTTGAAACTCCAATCAAAACTAACACAACAACAACAAGATCTAACAAAACTTTTAGATTCTAAATAAAAATCAAAAGCTGTCTCAAAAAATTATGAGACAGCTTTTTTTACTTTCTATACCCGATAACGAGATGCTGTTCGTTAAAAAAGCATCCAAGCCATATCAATACACCCTTTTCTCTTTTTTTACTCTTAAAAAGCTTCTTTAGTAGTTTAAATCATTTTAAAAACCTCAACTTATTAATCTCCAATTTCAGGAAGACATTCTACTTTTTCTTTTTTTAAATCTACTTCGATAATTTTTTCATTTATTAAATCAAATTTTATAGCTTTTAAAATTTTGTCATATTTGCCAACAGAATTTACTTTATCAATTACGATGGCAAAACAAGAATGTCCTTCCATTGTTTCACAGGTATAACTAAATACTTTATTATCCCCTAAGATATAATTATAATCTCCAAGCACTGAGTATTTTTCAAGTTTTTTGATATCTTTACATTTCCAATTATCCTCTTTTGTCTTTCTAAAGAGCCCAACATACAAAACACTATTATTTTTTTGAAGTGAAAAAGCATAATTAGATATTCGAATAATACTTCTGTCATCAGCATATTCACTAAATGCGTAATCTTTCAATGTTTGATATCTTTCTTCACGATCTAAAGTCGAATCTATTATAAACTCATTAAAATCATTGTCAATTACAAATTTACCTGAACTATAATTAATCCTTACATCAGAAAAATCAAAATCATCCTCATTATATACCTCATTTATTAAAAAATTTTTGATTCCCTTTTTCTTTTCAGAATCATGGATATCTTGATTTAGAGACTTGTTATTACTCAAGTCACTATTAAATGGCTCTTGCTTTTTATTACATGAAAGGAAAGCAAACACAAAAAACAATATAAGAATTCTCATTTTTTTATTGCTAAAATATTAAATTTTTATTACTACTTCTGGTCTTCTTTATTTGGATTTATATTAACTGTGTTTTTTAATTCTTTTTCTCTGTTTCTAATTCCTTAATGCATTATTATAAAATTCTATTCCTAAATCCCTAGGGGTTTTATCTTTTGATATTGGATTAAAAAGATACTCTTCAACTAGTTTAAAATCTACATAATGCAGGGCTTTGTCATCTTCGATATTGTAGTATTTTCCTAAAACTTCTGTCTGGCACGAAGTATACCCACAGAGAATAACAAATAAGAGAAATAGTAAAATGATTTTAGGTTTCATTTGTTTTAATTTTCCTGCAA